>PLAH01000178.1 GCA_003134045.1 Gammaproteobacteria bacterium | reverse complement strand
CCGATGAGCCCCATCATCCCCAGTCCAAACCAGACTCCCTGCGCGGCATTGCGGCGCGCCTTCAGCTTGCGCGCCGCCTTGGCACCGACCTCCTGACTCATCGTGAGCTGCGGCCTCATGGGTTTGTCGTCCGGTTCATCGGACATTGTGCAGACTCGCCAAGCGCCGGATGAGATGGCCCTCCATTTTTGCGAGCACCGAGCGCACACTTCGCTCGCGCTCATCCAGCGTCAAAAACTCGCGCTCCACGGCTTCGCGCAACACCCCAAGGTTCGCTCCCTGCTGCGCCCGGCGCACGGAGACGAGCACGTCCTGACCCGCTTTGACGAGCACCCCCTCGTCCACGGCCACGAACACCTCGCCACCTGCTGCCGTCTCGTAGGTCAGAATCCCGGGCGCGATCACAGCCGCACAATCGAGACGGTGCGGCAGAATCCCAAAGGATCCCCCTCGCGTCTCGGCAACGATACGGGAAACGCCCGTAACCTCCGCGAATATCTTGAAGGGCAGAAGAATCTTAAGATTCATGGCCGTCTGCGGCGTGTTCCGGCGTCGGCGGAAGTTTCGCCCCCGCCTTTAGCGGCCGCTCGGAAGCCGCCGCGGGCTTCGCTTCGCCGATCGCCCCGATCATGTACAGCGCGCTTTCCGGATAATCCTTAAACTCATCGCGCAGAATTCGTTCGCAACCCTCCAGTGCATCCTCGAGGCTGACGAGTTTGCCGGCGAGCCCGGTGAATTGCTCCGTCGTGAAGAAGGGCTGCGTGAGAAAGCGCTCCAAATGGCGCGCGCGACCCACCACGCTGCGGTCCTGCGGCGACAGCTGCTCCAGACCCAACATCGCAATGATGTCCTTGAGTTCCGCGTATTGCGCGAGCGTTCTGCGAATTTGCTGCGCAAGACCATAATGCCGTGCGCCAACGATTCCCGGAGTCGCCATCTTGGAGCTCGACAATAGAGGATCAATGGCTGGGAAAAGCCCTTCGCTCGCTCGTTTGCGCGAAAGCACGATGGACGCGGAGAGATGCGAGAACGTATGTACTGCCGCCGGATCGGTGAAATCATCCGCGGGAACATAGACCGCTTGTATCGAGGTGATCGCACCCGTGTCCGTGTTGGCAATGCGCTCTTCCAGCCCCGACAGTTCGGTACCCATGGTCGGCTGATAGCCCAATCGCGACGGCATCTGGCCCATCAAACCGGATACCTCCATGCCGGCCTGGATGAAGCGGAAAATGTTGTCTACGAGCAATAATACATCACGGTGTTCATCGTCCCGAAAATACTCCGCCATCGTCAACGCCGCGTGGCCGACGCGGAATCGCGCGCCTGGCGGCTCATTCATTTGACCGAACACCATCACCATGTTCTGCAGGACGCCGGCATCCTTCATCGCGTCGTAGAGCTCTTCGCCTTCCCGACACCGCTCGCCAATACCACAGAAAATGCTGACGCCCTCGTGATGACCAATCATGTTGTGAATCATTTCGGTCAACAGCACCGTCTTACCCACGCCAGCCCCGCCGAAAAGGCCAGCTTTTCCGCCGCGCTCCAGCGGCACGAGCACGTCAATGGCCTTGATGCCGGTCTCGAAGACTTCCGACTTGGTGGAACGCCGCGCGAGTGAGGGCGGCGCCCGATGCACCGATCGCCATTCGGCGCCCGACAAGGGTGCGCCGCGATCGATGGTGTTGCCGAATACATCGAACATTCTCGACAGAACCACTTTGCCCACGGGCACCTTCAGCGGTCCGCCCGTATCCCGCACCGCCATGCCGCGCGCGAGTCCTTGCGTCGGCGTCAGGGCAATCCCGCGCACGTGGTGCCCATCTTGTTGCGCGAGCACTTCGATGACGATCCGTTCTTCCGGTCCCGTGAGCAGGACCGAATAGATGGCCGGCAAATGAGCATCGAACCGGATATCCACGACGCTGCCGCGCACCGAGACGATGACACCGGAATTCCATGCCTTGGATTTTGGCTCGTCCCCCTCGTCAGGGGCCATGGATCGCGCGGCGTGAAGTTCCATCAATCGAGCTCCTGGGCCTTTCGGATCCCGAGATTACTTGACGCGGGTAACCGCACGTCTTGTCGACATACCCATGAATGGGAGACAAGCCAATTCGTGCCGAGAGCTCAAGCTTGGATACCGTACCTGAACCGACCCGGGGATGTCAGTACGGGGATTCCGCACCCGCTTCGCAGCGGCCCGAACGCCGTGGCACCAAATGCCTTCGCCGGATTGAAGGTAGCCACGGCGACATGACGGTTCTCGAGAGTCGACTGGTCGACCGTGGCGACCTCGATCGTTTCGTCCATCGAGAATGCAGCGGGCGACTCCGTCCGGACAGAAAACTCCAGCCATGATCGGGGCTACGGCTTTGATCTTCGAGGGATCACCTTCATTGAGGCTGCGAATATTCGAGAGATATCGTTCCAGTCGCGAGCGGTCCAATGCGGCCTGGTTCAAGTCCTGCGAGGTCCGCACAAACGTCCCGGGACGTCCCCGCCGTGCGTTCGGTCGCTGATTGACGATGTGCACACAGTGGGAAGGCGCATCAAAGTTCTGAGAGCGGCCGGTCGGCAGCCTGTTCGTCCTGCAGATGAAGTCCGTCGATTAGCTGCCCGAGATCTTCCGTCAACGATTCGAGAGTCGCCTCGGACAGACCCAACAAGGCCTCCGAAATCAACCCCTCGGCAGGGCCCGGCGCATCTTTGAGTACCTTGGCGGCCGTCCTCGTGATCGTGAGACCCACCCTGCGCTGATCCTGATCCGATCGGGTCTTGAGAACATAGCCGCGGGCAACGAGTTTGTCGACCAATTGGCTGCAGGTCGTCTGATGGATCGACAGGCGATGCGCAAGGTCCGACACGCCGTCATCGTCTTCCCGATCTTGAGGTCCGACACCCGAGGGCACGTCGCTCGATGTGGCGGAGGGTCACCTCTGAAAAGGGTCGGCGATGCGCCGGCCACATGGAATGGTCCGGGCTCGAGTCTTGCTTCATTTATGCAGGGGACTGATTACAATGGTGCGCATTTCAACGCGTCGATCAGGCTGCGCCAACCCCATGCTCATTCGATGAGTTCCGAGAATCCCCACACGGCGACGGGCGCCCCCGACTTGGCGCGACATTTGCGCCGGTGGCTACGTCCCGGACCGTGGTTGCGATGGCTGGTATTTTGGGGAGGGGCCGTGGCGACGGGCGCGGCTGCGGTCGCGTTTGCGCTCGGCACCGATGCGGCGCTATGGCTGTTCCATTGGGGAGCTCATCGCACGGCGCTGTGGCCATGGCTTGCGCCGCCCCTGGGACTCGCGCTCGTCGCATGGCTCACGCAGCGCGTTTTTCCGGGCACGCAGGGGAGCGGCATTCCGCAGACCATCGCCGCCCTCTCGCTTTCGAGCGTCGATGCGCGTAACCGTCTCCTGTCGATGCGCATTGCGGCGGGCAAGCTCTTCCTGACCCTTATCGCGCTCGCAAGTGGAGCCTCCATCGGCCGCGAGGGACCCACCGTCCAGATCGGCGCCTCGATCATGCATTCCCTGCGGCGGTTCACGCGGTTTTCCGCCGCGGACGTCGATCGCGGGCTGATCCTGGCAGGAGGCGCCGCAGGAATCGCCGCCGCCTTCAACACGCCCTTGGCCGGCGTCGTGTTCGCCATCGAGGAACTATCCCGGTCGTTTGAAGAGCGGACCTCCGGAACGATCTATACCGCCGTGATCGTGGCGGGCGTCACCTCCGTCGCACTGGTCGGAAATTACACCTACTTCGGCTCGACCCAGGCCTCGCTCACCGACTCCCGCATGTGGGTGGTGGTGCCTATCTGCGGATTGCTGGGAGGTCTGGCGGGCGGCGCATTCTCACGCTGCATGCTCGCACTGCGCCGGGGACTGCCCCGCCGGCTCCGGGACATGAAGAATCACGCGCCTGTCCGGTTCGCCTTCGTGTGCGGTCTCATCGTGGCGCTCATCGGTTGGGCCTCCGCCGGTGCGACTTTCGGCACCGGTTACGCTGAGGCGCGCGAGATCGTCCAACAGGGAGTGGTTCCTGGTAAGTCATTTGCCCTGCTGAAGGCGCTGGCGACTCTGGCATCGTATGTGACCGGAATCCCAGGCGGCATTTTCGCGCCCTCGCTCGCCGTCGGCGCGGGCCTCGGCGGCACATTGAGTGAATATCTCCCGTATGCCCCCGCCGGCGCCATCGTACTCCTGACCATGGCCGCTTACTTCGCCGGCGTCGTTCAAGCGCCGCTCACCGCTCTCGTCATCGTGAGCGAGATGACCGGCAATCGTGATCTGACCCTGCCGCTGATGGCTGTGACCCTGCTGGGCCGCGGAGCCAGCGCCCTAATCTGCCGGGAAAGCCTTTACCGGGCATTGGCCGTCGCCTTCATCGATACGGCACGCAGCATGGAACCCGGTTCCGGGCCGCCACCCGTCACGACACCGCCTGCGACCCCGGTGCCAGCGGCAGCCGACAGCCCCGTGAATCCGCATTGATATGACGCTGCAACTGTCGCAGCTCGGATTGCTGCTGTTCGTGTCGGCGCTAGTGGCAATGCTCACGCGTCGTCTGCATATGCCCTACACCGTCGGCCTCGTGCTCGCGGGCATGGGGCTCTTCTTCTTGCATATCTCCATCAAGTGGCATCTGTCCAAGGATCTGATCTTTTCGGTCTTTCTACCGCCACTGGTATTCGAGGCTGCTCTGTTCATCCCTTGGCGCGAGTTCAAGAAGGATTTGCCGGTGGTCGCGCTGCTAGCGACGCTCGGAGTGCTGCTGGCGGGCACGGTCACCGCCTTCGGCATGCGGTTCGCCCTTGGCTGGGATTGGGGGAGCGACGTCGTATACGGAGTTTCAACATG
>PLAH01000162.1 GCA_003134045.1 Gammaproteobacteria bacterium | reverse complement strand
ACCTGGTCGCCGAGGCCGACGAGAGCGATGCCTCCTTCATGCACCTGCAGCCCATGATCGCCATCGTCACCAACATCGACAACGATCATCTCGCGACGCACGACGGCGATTTCTCGCGGCTCAAGCAGAGCTTCGTGGATTTCCTGCACAACTTGCCGTTCTATGGCCTGGCGGTGCTGTGCGTGGACGATGCCAACGTGCAGAGCCTGCTCGACTCGGTGGGGCGGCCGTTCGTGACGTATGGGTTCGCGGCAGGCGCCGACGTGCGCGCGGCCGACGTGGTGCGCGACGGCCTGCAATCGCATTACCAGGTTGAGCGCGCGGGGCGTGAACCGTTGCCGCTGACCGTCAATCTGCCCGGCCGCCACAATGTGTTGAACTCGTTGGCGGCGGTGGCCGTGGCCACCGAACTCGGCATTGCCGACGCGGCCATCCAGAAGGCCTTGGCCAACTTTCAGGGCATCGAACGGCGGCTGCAGCAGCTCGGCGACATTCAATGGCCGGGCGGCAGCGCCTTGCTGGTCGACGATTACGGCCATCATCCCACCGAAGTCGCGGCCACGCTGGATGCCGTGCGCCAGGGTTGGCCGGGGCGGCGGCTGGTGCTCGCCTTTCAGCCGCACCGCTATACCCGTACGCGCGACCTGCTGGACGACTTCGGCCGCGTACTCGGGGATTGCGACGTGTTGCTGGTGACCGAGGTGTACGGCGCGGGCGAAGCGCCCATCGCCGGCGCGGATGGGCGTGCGATTTGCCGCGCGGTGCGCTCGCGCGGCGTCATGGAGCCGGTGTTCGTGGAACACGTGGAGGATCTCGCCGAGTCGCTGCGCAGCGTGCTGCACGACGGCGACGTGGTGCTCACCATGGGCGCCGGCAATATCGGTGCGGTGGCCCAGGAGCTGAAGAGCCGGCTAGCCGCGGAGCCGCCGGCATGACGGGCTCGGCGCACATGAACACGCTCAAGGTGTCGCCGGAATTCGGCGCGCGCGTGCTGTTCGACGCGCCCATGTCCAAGTACACCTCATGGCACGTGGGCGGCCCGGCGGATCTTCTCTTCACGCCGCGCGACGTGACGGATTTATCCTCGTTCCTGCGGCAGCTGCCGCCGACCATACCGCTGCTGTGGATCGGTCTCGGCAGCAATCTGCTGGTGCGCGACGGCGGCGTGCGTGGCGCGGTGGTCTCCATGAACGGTGCGCTGCAATCGCTCGAACGAGCGAGCGCGACGCGCATCTACGCGCAGGCCGGCGTGCCGTGCGCCAAACTCGCCCGCCAATGCGTGAAGTGGGGCCTGGGTCCCGCCGAGTTCTTCGCGGGGATCCCGGGCACGCTGGGCGGTGCGCTCGCGATGAACGCCGGTGCCTGGGATGGCGAGACCTGGCGGCACGTGCTCGAGGTGGACGTGATCGATCGGCGCGGCGTGCGCCGCACCCGGCCGGCGAGCGACTATGAGATTGCCTACCGCCAGGTGCGCGGGCCCGGCGAGGAATGGTTCATCGCGGCGCGCCTGGAGTTCGAGCGCCGCCCCGGCGTCAACCACGCCGCGATCCAGGAATTGCTGGAGCGGCGCAGGGCCACCCAGCCCATCGGCGAATGGAGTTGCGGCTCGGTGTTCACCAATCCGCCGGGCGAGCATGCGGGGCGCCTGATCGAAAAGTCGGGCCTCAAAGGGTTTCGCATCGGCGATGCATCGGTCTCGGAAAAGCACGCCAATTTCATCATCAACCACGGCGCCGCGCGCGCCGCCGACATCGAGGCCTTGATCGCGCACGTGCAGAGAACCGTCGCCGAACTGCAGCACGTCGAGCTCAAGACCGAAGTGCGTATCGTGGGAGACGCTGCATGAACACTGAGAACTCAACACGGAAGTGCGCGTGGTCGGAGAGACCTACATGAGCGCTTCGAACTCGACATTGAAGTGCACGCCGGAGACACCTGCATGAGCCTGTTGGTTACTCAATCCGCCATTCATCGCGCCAAGCTCGCCAGCGAGTTCGGCAAGGTGGCCGTGCTGCTCGGCGGCGACTCGTCCGAGCGCGAGGTGTCGCTGATGAGCGGCAACGCGGTGCTGGCCGCGCTCAAGAAACGCGGTGTCGATGCCCACGCATTCGATCCGCACGAGCGGCCGTTGCAGGCCCTGGCGAGCGAGGGATTCGCCCGCGCCTGGATCGCGCTGCATGGGCCCGGGGGCGAGGATGGTCTGATGCAGGGGGCCCTCGAGTGGCTGGGCATCCCGTATACGGGCAGCGGCGTGCTCGCCTCCGCCCTCACCATGGACAAACTCAAGACCAAGCGCGTGGTGGTGGGCGCGGGTTATGTGGCCCCTGAATACGCCGTGTTGACGGGTCCCGCCGATCTGCCCGGCGCCTTGGCCGCGTTGGGGCTGCCGCTGATGGTCAAGCCGGCCTCGCAGGGGTCGAGCGTCGGCATGACCAAGGTGAAGTCCGCGGACGAACTGCAGCAGGCGTACGCGCACGCGAGCGCGGTGGATCCCATCGTGTTCGCGGAGCGCTTCATCGCGGGCGATGAGTTCACCGTGGGCGTGCTGCAGGAGCAGGCGCTGCCGTCGATCCGCATCCAGCCGGCCACCGAGTTCTACGACTACCAGGCGAAGTACTTCCGCGACGACACGCAGTATCACTGCCCGAGCGGCCTCGATCCGAAGGCTGAGGCCGAGTTGCAGGCCGCGGCCCTGGCCGCGTTCAAGGTCACCGACTGCGTGGGCTGGGGCCGCGTCGACTTCATGCGCGACAACGGCACCGGCAAATTCTATTTCATCGAGATCAACACCACGCCCGGCATGACCGACCACAGTCTGGTGCCGATGGCGGCGCGGCAGTCGGGAATCGACTTCCCCGAGCTGTGCTGGCGCGTGCTGGAGACGAGTTTCCTGAGACGGCGAAAATCGTGATGTCCCCACAAATCAACGTGAAACAACGACTCTTGAGACAGTGAAAATCGTGATGCCCCAACAAATCGAAGCGCAGCGAAAAATCGCGAGACGGTGAAAATCATGATGCCCGCACAAAACGAAGTGAAACGACCAGTCTTGAGACAGTGAGAATCGTGATGCCCGATCAAATCGAAGTGCAACAAATAGTCGCAAGTACCCGCCAATGAACCTGCAAATGCTGAGCCGCCGCAATCGATTCAAAAATCGCGTAAAGGCCGATAAGCCGCAGCGCCAGTGGCCCAAGTTCTTCGCGAACTGGCGCACGCACGCGCGGCGCGCCGCCATCCTGGTGCTCACCTTGAGCGCCTTGGCGGGGCTGACGTGGGCGCTCGACCGGCCCATTCGGGTGATTTCCATGGACGGCAGCTTTCAGCGGGTCTCGCCCGGGCAGGTGGAGAAGGCCGCGGCGCCGTACACGCAGGCCGGATTCATGTCGGCCGACCTCGATCTCATTCAGCGCGCCATCGAAGCCGTGCCTTGGGTGGACCATGCCCGCGTGCAACGGCGCTGGCCGAACAGCCTGCACGTGACGGTGGTGGAGGAGACCGCGGCGGCCCGCTGGGGCAACTCCGGGCTGCTCAATACGCGCGGGCAGCTGTTCGTCCGCGAAGCCACCCATGTACCGGCCGAACTGCCGCGCCTGAGCGGTCCGGAGGGCACCGAGTCCCAGGTCGCGCAGCGTTATCTGTCGGCCCAGGGCCGCATGCTCGAGGCCGGCATGCGCATCGCCGCGCTGCGTCTGGATGAGCGCGGCGCGTGGGAAATGGATCTGGACAGCGGCGTGACCGTGCGGCTCGGCCGGCGCGAGGTGGACGAACGCCTCGATCGATTCATCCGCACCGCCTCGCAAGTGATCTCGCATCGCTTGAACGACATCACCTATGTGGACATGCGCTATTCCAATGGTTTCGCGATCGGCTGGCGCAGTGCCCTTGCAACGCCGGCACCGGCCAAACGTGCCGGCGACGCCGAAGCGTAAGGAATCTTAGGAAAGACATGGCAAAGCGTTCTGATCGCAATCTAGTGGTGGGCCTCGACATCGGCACGAGCAAGGTCGTGGCGATCGTCGGCGAGATCAAGGCCGACGGAGCGCTGGAGATCATCGGCATCGGCAGTCATCCGTCGCGCGGCCTGAAGAAGGGCGTCGTGGTCAACATCGAGTCCACCGTGCAATCCATCCAGCGCGCGGTGGAGGAAGCCGAGCTCATGGCCGGCTGCGAAATCCATTCGGTGTATGCCGGCATCGCCGGCAGCCACGTGCGCAGCCTCA
>PLAH01000179.1 GCA_003134045.1 Gammaproteobacteria bacterium | reverse complement strand
CCACCCCGACCACGGGTTTGCTGGTCACGGTCTTGACGAAACGGACGAAATCTTCCTGGAATCCTTCGCCCGCGAAGCGCGAGGTGACCGAGTCATTCGACCAATCGCTGACATTCACGTCCCACAGATCGGGCAGCTCCGCCAGTCTCTCGACGACCTCCCGGCCTTCGCCCTGGGCGGTGATGCCATCGGCGCCGCGCAATTCGTCCACGGCGAAGCGCACCGCAATGGCGCAGTCCTTGCCCACGGCCTCCTTGGTATCCTCGATCAGTTCGCGCAGCAGGCGGCAGCGATTCACCAGGCTGCCGCCGTACTCGTCGGTGCGGTGATTGTGCCGCGTCTGCAAGAAGTGCATGGGCAGCGACAGGCTGTGGCCGGAATAGACATAGATGATGTCGAATCCCGCGCGGCGCGCCCGCAGCGCCGCATCGCGATGCCAGCGGCGAAAGTCCCGGATGTCGGACTTGGTCATCGCCCGCGCCTGCGCCGGCGAGTAGGTCGGGCTCACGATGTGGCTGGGTGCAAGGGCCACCTCGCGCGAGTAGGCGTTGCTCGCGTGCATGCCGGCGTGCACCAATTCGATCGCCGCCAGTGCACCATGATTGTGAATGGCATCGGTCATGAGCGCGAGGGCGGGGATGTCGCGGTCATCCCACAGGCGTCCCTCGATGAAGGGCGACACGTCGCTGGAGGGGTGGATCTCCACCTCCTCGGTGCTCACCACCGCCCAGCCGCCCTCGGCTTTGACGCCCCGCATGGCGGCATGGCTCTGCGGGCGCACGTATCCCATGCCGTTGCAGTGGGGGACCTGGTAGAAGCGGTTCTTGGCGGTGACCGGCCCGATGCGCACGGGATCGAAGAGAATTTGATGGCGGGGATTGCAGGGCACAATCGATCAGTCCAAACGCGGCCTTCCGCAGATCGGTCATTCTATCGCAGTCGACCTCGCGCGGTACGCTACACTCTATCGGAGCTTGGAAACCGACGCAGGAACGCGCAGATCTCAGCTCGGCCGCCGCGCGACCCAATTACGAGGCGCTCGCATGGGAACATTTGGGCAACTAGCGCGAATCTCGACTCGAGTGCCGCGGACGGCAATCTGCGGCTCTTCCACGGTATTTATCCCGACTATCGCTCCGCATTGGCCGCAGATTCTCACGCGGCTCGGGGCGATGGGGTATTCCTTGGAAGATGAGTGGCCGCTGCCCCGATGAAGATAGCGCGAGCACTAATGGATCATTGTCTAAAGCTTCGACCCGAAGTTCCTAGAGCTACCTCGAACAGTTCAACAGTCCAAGGTCCTACTCGAAATGTGCGATTAGGAGTTCCTGGAAGTTGTATGCCATCGTGTGCGAAGGCCATTTGCGAGTCCTGCTGGTCTGGCTCGGTAACTATCGCGGATGGATGTTGGCTATTGAGAATATCTTTGTCATTGAAATACCCAGCCCACACTGGGCGGGTTATGGCGCCAGTACCCCAAAAGAGCGCGGCAGCCCATGGCCCGAGCACGACTTTTCCCCGCCAATTCCCGCTTTCCCGGAATGCTGATTGAGCGTTGTAGAGTGCGTATTGACGATGATAAAGGGCGTCTACATAGAAAATAATATTGAAGCTGAGGACCAATACGACAGTACCGGCGATGATCATTGATATAGTTCTTGGCATCGATTTCAAGGCGGACCGGGAGATAAGAGCTAATCCGACGGCCCCGAACATCCCTAGGGCAAGGTACATCGACAGAAGGTAGCGACTTGGCAAATAGCTAAGCTTTAAATCGTGAGACTCCAGCACCAGCCACGCGGCCAACGGTGCGATGCTCGCTATCCAATCTTCGCGGCCTATCTTCAGACCTGTCGTCTCGCGCCACTGCCGCGTTATGATGTACACACCCATAAAGAATAGAGCAAAGGTCGGCCAAATTCGTCCCGGTTCGAGGATGACTCGCAAGCTGTGTAGCAGGACCGTGCTTAGCGTGGTGGCCACGCGTTCGCCGAGCTGGGTTGTGAGTACACGCAGAAACAGCTCGTGGTATGGCAGAACCCATATGCAGCCGAAGAGGGCGCCAAAAATTGTCGCCAGAAGAGCGGCATAGCCCACGTCGCCCCACTGACGCCTGCCAATCGGCAGCCCCGATAAGTGCCGGAACCCAATCGCTATTAGAAATGCCAACGGCGCGATTCCAGCGACGTATAAATACTGAATTTTGACCGCATATGCACAAGCAGACGCCAATGCGCCGCCGGCAATAGCCCATCTGCTGCTTCCGCGCAATCGGGCCTCAGTGGCGCCCACGCTGACGAGGATTAGAAGGCAGCAAAGAAACTCTGCCATATCGAGGTGAGCGTAGTTGAATGGATAGTACGAGAAAAAAACGAGTGGAACCGCTATCCATACGGTCCGCGCGAATACAGAGGAGCCACTTGCTATAAGCGCAAGCAAGAGTGTCGTTGCAAGCACCATACACGTGCGCGCCGTCACCATGGAATCCCCGAAATATCGGGCAAATACCCAGTTGGCGCCCGCGAAAAGCGGCGCTTTGATAACCCCGTCCGATTCGTCGAGAGAAAAATGGCTGCTGGTTATTGCATTTCTCACCTGCGCGCTATATAGCCCCTCATCGGTATAAGTGGCACGACCTGATGACAGCGACCGGTCCGCATCCGCCTTTAAGAAAGGAATTTGAAGCAGGGCAAATATCAAAAAAACTGACGTAAAGCGCAACGCCCGCGTCATGCCGTTCTCCTACCCTGGATTGCGCCTAAAATTTGATGGTAAATTGCAGCACAGAATCGCCTGTGCTAGTTCGCCCGTCAAGCTGCTTTTTTAGGGGGCAATCGATATACCCGCCGCCCCACAGTCAGTCCCTGCGGTCGACCGGGTGATAGAAAACTAGGGGAGCGTTTAGCGTGTTCACCGCAATGCTCGGTGCGGTGTGTGTCGAGCTATTCTTCGTGATCTGCAGCTTCGTCGTGGTGGACGAACGTAACGACTGATACCGCACGCCATATCGACTTCATAAAGCAGGGAAGCACCGGAATAAGAACTGAGTAAATCCTGGAAAAGCGGGCCGCGAGATAGGTCTTTGCGTCATGTTCTCGGGCGTCGGCAACCTATTCAATTGAATTGTCCGGCAATTCTGCACCGTTGCACTCCGAGAACGATAGGATCTATCCAACGAGACCGCATTCCCTACTCCCCAATCTGACATGTCAATTTCATAGTCGAATAATTCTCTCGACGATACATTGCGATGCCCCACAGTTTTAAGTACTTGTTGGCGGCCGGCAGCGAGAAGTCGCCATTTTGTCCACCGCAATGGATTGAAAGAACCGCAACCTCGAGCAATCCGTCCGCGTCGTCCGAGTGGAATTAGGTTCGTGGTCAGCGGCGCTTGGGACCATGGAACTTGGTATCCAGGATGTTCCCGACGATTGGCACCGACGAACCACGAGACCTACTTTCCGCACATCTCGGGGCGCATTTCGGCGTAATTTCGGGCGGCGGCGCGCGGACTTCGTGCTACTTTGGAGGCGCGAGCTCGATCAAGTTTAGAGTCTGAGCCTCCCAGACGCGCAGTAATTTCTTGGTTTTCCGGTAATTGGCGATCGCCACGCGCATGGTCTCGGCCTGAGCTGGTGTGAGTGTGCGGTGACGCAGATATCCGCCTTTCAGATAGCTCCATTCGTAGTACGGGCCGTGGCGGGCCGCCGGATCGGTCGCACAGTGGCAACGCGGATTCCCGCAGCGCT
>PLAH01000055.1 GCA_003134045.1 Gammaproteobacteria bacterium | reverse complement strand
CACGTCGCGATCTACATCGGCTCGGGCCCGTACGGGACCCAGACGATCATCCAGGCGGCAGAGGTCGGGACCAACGTCGCCTACTACCCGATGTACTGGGGCGGCTTCGTGTCCGCGGGCCGGCCCTAGAGGTCAGGGCAGCGGGGAAGTACTGGATTAGAGGTTCGAGGAGCCGGACAGCCACTGGCGGACGTAGCGGTCCCGCCGCTCGAGCCATTCCTCGGCGGTCAGCAGGATCGGCAGCGGGTCGAGCACCCAGGGACGGTCGCGGCCCTGGCTGTCCGCGTACACATTGTAAGTTACGCCGTTCTCGACGATCAGGCGGCGGGCGAGCTCCGCGCCACGGCGCACGGCCGCGGCGCCGTCGCTCGCCAACCGATCGACCAGCGGCCGCCAGTGCGGCCGCACTGAGCCTGCGTGATCGAGCAGCTCGTCGTACCGGCGCTCGTCGCTCACATAGGTTTCAAAGCGTGCTTCGGCCATCGCCCACTTTGCGCAGATCGAGCGTGAACGGAAACTCATCCTCGACGTGAAGAGCTGCCACCTCCAGGGTTCCAGGGGTATGGCCCATATGAAAAAACCGCGCCAATCGCCTGCTCTCCGCCTCGAACGAATTGACCGGAAATTTCTCGTGGCTGCGGCCGCCCGGATGGACCACGTGATATTGGCATCCGCCCATCGACCGCTGCATCCACGTGTCGTACAAGTCGAAGGTCAACGGTGCGTGCACGCCGATGGTCGGGTGCAGTGCCGACGACGGCTGCCACGCCCGGTAGCGTACCGCCCCCACGAATTCGCCGACCTGCCCCGTCGGCTGCAAGGGCACGGCAAAACCGTTGCAGCTCACCAGATAACGGTCCGGCGCCAGACCCGACACCTTCACCTGCAGGCGCTCGACCGAGGAATCCACGTATCTCACCGCACCGCCGCTCGACCCCTCCTCGCCCATGACGTGCCACGGCTCGAGTGCTTGACGCAGTTCGAGGCGCATCCCGCGGGTTGCGAAATCGCCGTACTTCGGAAACCGGAACTCGACATGCGGCGCGAACCACTCCGCCTCGAGCGCATAGCCTTCGCGCTGCATATCCGCCACCACGTCGGCCAGATCCTGTTCGACGAAATACGGCATCAGGAAACGGTCGTGCAGCTCCGTGCCCCAGCGAACCAGCGTGGCCGGTGCGTACGGCTTCTTCCAGAAGCGCGCCACCATGGCGCGCAGCAACAGCTGCTGGGTCAGGCTCATGCGTGAATGCGGCGGCATCTCGAAGGCGCGCATCTCCACGAGGCCCAGCCGTCCCGTGGGACCGTCGGGTGAATACAGCTTGTCGATGCAGAATTCGGCGCGATGCGTATTGCCCGTGACGTCGATCAGCAAATTGCGCAGCAGGCGATCCACGAGCCACGGCGGCACGCTCACGCCCGGCTTCGGGAACTGACGGAACGCGAGCTCCAGTTCGTACAACGAATCGTTGCGCGCCTCGTCGACGCGCGGCGCCTGCGAGGTGGGCCCTATGAACAGACCCGAGAACAGATACGACAGCGAGGGATGGTTCTGCCAATAGCTCAGCAGGCTTCGCAGCAGATCCGGCCGCCTGAGGAACGGCGAATCCTGCGGCGTCGCACCGCCGAGCACCACGTGATTGCCGCCGCCGGTGCCGGTGTGGCGGCCGTCCAGCATGAATTTCTCCGTGGTCAAGCGCGTCTCGCGCGCGGCGTCATACAGGAACGTGGTGCCATCGACCATCGCGTCCCAGGTCGCCGAGGGCTGCACGTTCACTTCGATCACGCCCGGATCCGGCGTCACCTTGAAATTGGCGAGACGCGGATCGCCGGGCGGTTCGTAGCCTTCGATCACGATGGGCTGCTCCAGCGCCTCCGCGGCCGCTTCCACCGCGGCGATCAATTCCAGATAGTGCTCGAGTTCAGGCGCCGGCGGCATGAAGACATACAACACGCCGTTGCGCGCCTGCGCGCACATCGACGTGCGCGTCGGCGCCGCGGCGGACTGCTTGGCCGCCGGCGCGGCGTCGGCCACCAGCGGCGCACGCGACGCGTCGCGCTCGCGGGTCTGGCGCCGGATCTCCGTGTGCGACGCCAACGCCGGGAAGCTGCGCGACGGATCGGGCGCATGGATGAACGGACGATCCCCCGCGGCCGCCCAGGGCTGCGAATCGAGCGGCAGCCGATATCCGATGGGCGAATCGCCGGGGATCAAGTAACAGCGTTCGCTGCGCAGAAACCACGGTCCGGTCTGCCATCGCGTGCCGTCGGGCGTGCGCGCCACCGGCAACACGTGGCCCACGACTGTATCGAGGCCCTGTTCGAACACCTTGGCGAGGCGCTGCCGCTCCATCGGGTCCTCGAGTTCGGATTCGAACGGATCGACGTTGACGGGCAATCGGCGTTCGCGCCACAAATAGTAGAACGCATCCTCGTAGGCTGCGAATACATACTTTGGATCAAAGCCAAGCTCCACCGCCACGCGCGCGAGAAACCGCTGCGACGCATCGTCCTCGAGCGCATACGTCTCGTTCTCGTCCGCGATCAGCTGCGGATTCGCCCAGATCGGCTCGCCGTCCTTGCGCCAATAGCAATTCAAGGACCACCGCGGCAGCTGCTCGCCCGGGTACCACTTGCCCTGGCCGAAATGCGCAAGTCCGAGCGGCGCATAGCGATCCTTCATGCGCCGGTAGAGCGCGGCCGCCAGCTTGCGTTTGCGGGGACCCAGCGCGGCCGTGTTCCACTCCGCGCCGTCCGGATCGTCCACGGATACGAAGGTGGGCTCGCCGCCCATGGTCAGGCGCACGTCGAGCGCCTGCAAGTCGGCGTCGACCGCGTGGCCCAGGCGCTCGATCGAACTCCACTGCGCATCGGAGTAAGGTTTCGTCACCCGCGGCGCTTCCCACACGCGGCGCACGCTCATGTGATGCTCGAAGACGGTCTCGCATTCGTCGACCGCGCCGCTGATCGGCGCGGCGGCCGACGGCTCGGGCGTGCACGCCAAGGGAATGTGTCCCTCTCCCGCGAGCAGACCCGAGGTCGCATCGAGCCCGATCCACCCCGCGCCCGGCAAGTAGACCTCGCACCACGCATGCAAATCCGTGAAATCCTGCTTGGCGCCGACGGGGCCGTCCAGCGCCTTCACATCGGGTACGAGCTGGATCAGATAACCGGAGACGAACCGCGCCGCCATGCCTAGATGACGAAACAACTGCACCAGCAAGGCCGCGGAATCGCGGCACGAGCCCGAGCGTTTGGCCAGAGTGTCCTCGGGCAACTGCGTGCCCGGCTCCATGCGGATGAGATATTGGATGTCGTTCGCCACACGACGATTCAATGCCACGATGAAGTCGATGGTGCGCACGCGTTCCTGCGAAACGCCCGCCAGATAATTCGTGAGGAGCGGCGTCGACGGCGACTTGACCAAGTAGGGCACGAGCTCGCGGCGTTCATTGGAGTCGTACTTGAAGGGAAACTGTTCCGCATAGGGCGCGAGAAAGAAATCGAACGGATTCAACACCGCCATTTCCGCGACCAGGTCGACCTCGATCTTGAATTCGCGGGTCTCGTCCGGGAACACCAGGCGCGCCAGGTAGTTCGCCTGGGGATCCTGCTGCCAATTGATGAAATGATCGGTGGGCGTCACCCGCAGCGAATAGGCCAGTATGCGGGTCCGGCAGTGCGGCGCCGGCCGCAGCCGCACGATCTGCGAGCTCAATCCCACCAGCCGGTCGTACTTATAATGAGTGACGTGATTCAGGGCAACATGGATCGACACAGCACTTCTCCATTCGCAGACTCGAGCATCCCAGCGACATGACATAAGGGTAGCGCGCGGCGCGCACCATGACGGTGCGCCAGTTCAAACCAGGGATAGCGCAGCTTCGTGTGCGAGCAGTGTATAACGGCAACGCCCCGCGGGTTTGGCCGCATTGCTAAGATGCCGGAAACATGGCCGCCCAAACCTCCAAATCTTGGCTGAATTCCGCAGGGTGGGGGCTCGCCATCCTGTCGTTCATCAATCTGTTCAACTACTTGGACCGCTATCTCGTGTCCGCCCTGGTGGAACGATTGAAGCATTCCGAGCTGGCCCTCACCGATACCCAGCTGGGCTTGCTGATGTCGGGTTTCCTGGCTGTCTACACCTTGTCGGCCCCCGTCTTCGGGGTGCTGGGCGATCGGCGGTCACGGCCGAGATTGATCGCCTTCGGCGTCGGCTGCTGGAGTTTGGCGACCGCTCTGTCGGGCCTCGCGGGCAGCTACTTAGCGTTGCTCGCCGCCCGCGCGTCGGTGGGCATTGGCGAGGCGGCCTACGGCACCATCGCACCCAGCCTGCTGTCCGACTACTTCCCCGCCGACAAACGCGGGCGCGTCATGGCCATTTTCTTTTGCGCCATACCCGTGGGGTCGGCCCTGGGCTACATGGTCGGCGGCTCGGTCGGCGCGCATTACGGCTGGCGGACCGCGTTCTTCGTCGCGGGCGTTCCCGGACTGGCGCTGGCCGTCCTGTGTTTGTGGATGCGCGATCCGCCGCGCGGCAGCCAGGATACGGATCTGACGGCCGCCGACAGGGCGACCATGGAATCTGCCCCGCCCTCCACCAGGGTCACCTATCTTCTGCTGCTCAGGAACAAGCCCTACCTGTTCACCGTGCTGGGCTACGCGGCCTACACGTTTGCAATGGGCGGCCTCGCCTATTGGATGCCCGCGTTTCTCGAACGCATCCGCGGCGTCTCGCCGGAGAAGGCCACGTTTCAATTCGGTGAGATCGTGGTCATCACCGGCTTCCTGGGCACCTTCATCGGTGGGTGGCTCGGCGATTACTGCGCGAAGTACTCCAAGCAGGCGTATCTCTTGGTGTCGGCCGCGGCGACCGTCATCGCCGCGCCCTTCGTGTGGTTCGCGCTCACCACACCCTCGGCCACCGGGTACATCGTTTGCATGGTCATCGCGCAGTTGTTGATGTTCTTATCGACCGGCCCCATCAACGCGTCGATCGTGAATCTCGTGCTGCCGACGCAGCGCGCGTCCGCGGTGGCGCTCGAGGTGTTCGCGATCCATCTGCTCGGCGATGCCATTTCGCCCTACCTGATCGGCGCCGTGTCGGATGCCTCGTCGCTCGCGCAGGCCGTTAAGATCGTGCCGGTGGCCGTCATCGTCGCCGGCGCGCTGTGGGGCTGGGCGGCGCGCGCTCAGGCCATTACAATTCGTTGAGGAGTTCGACCATGACAAAGAAAATAGATCTCGAATCGGCCGGCACCGTCTTGGGCTCGCGCTATCCGCCGCCCTACGATGCGCCTTGCACCCAACGCTTGCGTCGCCGTCTGGGCGATGCGGCCGGCCTCACGCACTTTGGAGTCAACCTCACGCGGATTCCCGCCGGTACCTGGTCGAGTCAGCGGCATTGGCACACCGCCGAGGATGAGTTCATCTATGTCGTTGCCGGCGAACTGGTGCTGGTCACCGATTCCGGCGAGGAGATTCTGCGCGCCGGCGACAGCGTGGGCTTCAAAGCAGGCGTGGACGAAGGGCACCACTTGCAGAACCGAACGAACGCCGATGCCGTGCTCCTCGAAGTGGGATCGCGTCGTCCCGATCAAGACGAAGTGACCTATCCGGACATCGACCTGAAGGCGATGAAAGGCCGTCAAGGCTACACGCACGCCGATGGCAGGCCCTACGTCGGCGCCAAGCCGCGCAACCCGGCGACAGGCCGGTAGCGCCCATGCAATACACCACTCTCGGCCGTACAGGATTGCGGGTGTCGGTCGCCGGGCTCGGCTGCGGCGGCAACAGCCGCTTAGGGTTGGGTTCCGGCAAGAGCGACGCCGACGCCATCGCGCTGGTGCGCGCGGCGTTCGATCTCGGCGTGACCTTCTTCGACACCGCCGAAGTCTACGGCACCGAAGAGGTACTGGGCCGAGCGCTCGCCGGCATACCGCGCGATCATGTGGTCATTTCCTCCAAATCGCGCATTCTCGACGACGGCGGCACCCCACTCCCGAGCGCGGCGGTGCTCGCCAATCTCGAGAAATCGTTGCGCAAGTTGGCGGTCGACTACATCGACGTGTTCCACTTGCATGCGGTTCAGGACGCTCACTACGCCTATGCGCGCGACGAACTCGTTCCCATGCTGTTGCGCCAAAAGGAGAAGGGCACCATCCGGCATCTCGGCATCACCGAGTCGCCGCCGCGGGACCCGGATCAACTCATGCTCTCGCACGCGCTCGGCGATCCCTGCTGGGAGGTCGTCATGCTGGCGTATCACATGATGAACCAAGGGCCCCGCCGGACGGTGTTCCCGCTCACCATGGCGCGCGGCGTCGGCACCTTGCTGATGTTCGTGGTCCGCAACATTTTCTCCCGGCCCGCGCTGCTCGCGCAGACTTTGAAGGACCTGGCCGACGAGGGCCTGGTGCCGCGAGAGATCGCGGACGCCGATGAGCCGCTAAGGTTCCTCATGCACGACGGCGGCGCGTCCAGCCTGACGGATGCCGCGTATCGTTTCGCCCGCTACGAACCGGGCGCCCAAGTCATTCTGTTCGGTACCGGCGACCAAGAGCATCTGCGCACCAACGTGGCGTCGCTGCTCAAGCCGCCGCTGCCGCGAGCGGACGTGGAGAAGCTTCACGCGTTGTTCGCGAACCTGCGCGACGTGGGCCTGGTGTTTCCGGATTTCGCGCGCGCGCCATTCAGTATCGCGACACCGTATGTTGAGCGGCTCGAACACAGGTGAGCGCCCGCTGCTCGATGCGATACTCGACAACCGGCCAATTCCTTACGAGTTGCGCGCCTGCCCGATCGCCGCGAAGGATTCGTCGAAATCGCGGCGAGTTTCCATGTCCTCCACGTCCGCGGTGAGCTTGCGCTGCCAGTTAGGATATTCCGAATCGGTGCCCGGCACGTTCACCGGATCGATCATGCCCAGCAGATCCTCGATCTGCAGCGCAACCAGCAGCGTCGTGGATCGGGCCAGGTACACATGCAGCGCATTGGCGAGTTCCGGCGTAAAGTCGCCGCCGGGAGCCGCCGGGCTCGACGGCTGCAGCCCCTGTTCGGCGAGCGCGGCGAGCAAGGCGATGCGGTCCTGATCCCGCTCGCGCGACACTTCGTTTTGAATGTCGAGACTGGGGTACAGATTCAAGTTGCGCCGCAGATCGATGTCGCGGCCTTCCCAGTAGCTGCGCAAGGTCGGCATGTCGTGCGTGGTGACGGTGCCGAGGCTGCGGCGCACGAACTCATCGGGCCGGCGAAACCGGCCCGCTATTTTCTCGAACAGTAGTACCTTGTAGTGGTACAACCCGAACTCCGGCATGGCGCGTCGCATCTCGTCGGGCACGACGCCCAGGTCTTCGCCCACCACCAGGCACGCGCTACGGTCGCTCTCCAGCGTCAGCACCGTGAGCAGCTGCTGCAGCGGGTAGTGCACGTAGGCGCCGTCGGTGGGAGAGTCGCCCGCGGCCACCCACCACAGGCGAAACAGCGACATCACGTGGTCCAGGCGCAACGCGCCGTAATAATGCATGTTGTTGCGGATGAGCCGCACGAACCCTTGCAGGCGCTGGGATTCCATCACCACCGGGTCGAGCGGCGGAATGCCCCATCCCTGGCCCTTCAACGCCAGCGGATCCGGCGGCGCGCCGATCTCGGCACCCATGCGATAGCTCGTACGATCCATCCAGGTTTCGGATCCGGACGGATTCGCGCCCACCGCGTAGTCGCCGTACAAACCGATGGGCATGCCCAACTCGCGCGCGAGCGCCTGGGCGCTCGTCAGCTGATCATGTGCCAGCCACTGTAAATACAGATAGAACTGCACCTGCAGCGGGTGCGTCGCCGCGAAATCCCGGGCCGCCGCTCCGTTCACGTCTCGATACTCGTCGGGCCAGCTCAACCACCCGGACGGCGTGCCCAGCGTCGCGCGAAAATGCTGATCCAAGGCATCGAACATCGCATGCGCCTGGAGCAACGGCCCCCCGCCGGCGACGAACGCGCGAAACTCGCGGGCCCGCTCGGTCTCGAGATTCAGATGGCGCTCGCAAAAATCGCGGAACAGCGCATCGAGAACTGCGAACTTCGCATCCGCGACGCCGCGATAGTCGACGAGCGGCGCGGCGCGCAGCGTCTGCAAGCGCTCCGCGAAACGCGGCTCGTCGACCAGGGCGCGCGCCGCACCGCATTCGAGGAATTCCGGGACCGCGGGAACCGAGATGTACATGATGTTCAGGAAATGCCGGCTCGATGCACTGTAGGGGCTGGAGCGCGCCGGATCGGCCGGCGCGAGCGCATGCAAGGGATTCAGGCCGATGAAGCCCGCGCCGCGCGGCGCCAGCCAACGGATCAAGCGCTTCAAGTCCCCGAAATCCCCCATGCCCCAGTTGCCTCGGGAACGTACCGTGTACAGCTGCACGGCCACGCCCCACAGACGACGGCCCTGCACGATCGCGGGAGGTTCGTAGCATTCGGGCGGCGAGAGCACCAAGGGACAGCGGGTCACGGTGCCCGCCAATCTGACTTCCAGCTCGTGGTAGCCGGGAGGCAGGTCCACCGGCAGTTCCAAGCGCCGGCGAGTGATCCAGGAACCCTCGACCTCGCCGCGCCACAGCTCGGGGCAGTCCGCGGTCGACAAAACGCCGGCGCGACGGCCGCCGTCTTCCAAATTCACCGTCCACACCAGGGTCGATCCGAATTCACGCGCAGGGATATTCAGGTCGAGGCCGATACGCGAGCCCCGCGCGGTCGCGATGGGCGGCAGCAACTGCCGCCAGCGCGAGACCTCGTGGTCGGCCACCTCGGCCGCCAACGCCCCCGGATCGTCCACCGCGCATCCCATGGCGCGCAAAATATCGGTCTTGGTCTTCAGGCTGAAATACCGAAGATCGCCCCGATAGTCGTGGTAGGCGTCTCCGATCCCGCGCAGCCGCGCCAATCGGTCGATCAATGTCGTGTCCAAGTGTCAGCACTCCAACAGCACGGCGCTGTTCGCGACCAACGGATAATAGTGCGCGAAATCCAAGCTCCGCACCTCGATGTCCTCGCGAGCCGTGTCGAACCGGCAGTCCCACGGAGAGTCGGGGGGCACGGGCGGCACGCTGAACTCTTGGTCATCGTCACTGGCATTGAGCAGAAACAACAGGCGATGGGCCGCATTGTTGCGATTGCCGAACAACACGCCCAAAGTCCGCACGTTGGCGTCCTGCCAGTCATTTTGAGTCATTTCGCCCCCGCGAATATGCAGCCAGCTCACATCTTTGACGCCCGTTCGCGAGGCAGCGCCCTTGAGAAACGTCTCCCGGCGCAATTCGGCGTGTTGGCGGCGAATCTTGGCGAGCAGCCGGACGAACTCCACCAGGTCCTGATTGGCGCTGCGCAGCCGCCAATCGATCCAGGAAATCTCGTTGTCCTGGCAATAGGCGTTGTTGTTGCCACGCTGGGTCCGCGCGAACTCATCGCCCGCCTGCAGCATGGGGATGCCCTGCGAAAAAAACAACGTCGCCAACAGATTGCGCATCTGCCGCCGGCGCAGGGCGAGCACCGCCGCATCGTCCGTCGGCCCCTCCACGCCGCAATTCCAGCTGAGGTTGTTGCTGGAGCCGTCGGCATTGCCCTCCAGATTGGGCTCGTTGTGCCGCTCGTTGTAAGAGACCAGGTCGTGCAACGTAAAACCATCGTGAGCGGTCACGAAATTGACGTTCGCGGTCGGCTTGCGGCCGTTGTGGCGGAAGATGTCGCTCGAGCCGGCAAACCGTTCCGCGAGTTCACCCACCTTGCCGGCATCGCGCCGCCAGAACGAGCGTACGGTATCGCGGTAACGATCGTTCCATTCCGACCATCCGGCCGGAAAACGCCCCAGCTGGTAGCCGCCCCAGCCCACATCCCAGGGTTCCGCAATGAGCTTGATGTGATCGAGCGCCGGTTCGGCGCGAACCGCCTTGAAGATGGGCGAATGCTCGTTGAATCCATTGCTCTCGCGTGCCAGCACGGTCGCCAGGTCGAAGCGGAAGCCGTCGACGTGCATCTCCAACACCCAATACTTGAGGCAGTCGACGATGAGCGAACGGACTTGCGGGTGTGAGCAGTCGACGGTATTGCCGCAACCCGTGGCGTTGTCGTACTGACGCCGGTCGGGCAGCAACCGGTAATACACCGAATTGTCGATGCCCTTAAGGCTCAGAACCGGCCCGGTATCGTTTCCTTCCGCGGTATGATTGAAAACCACGTCGAGAATCACTTCGAGGCCGGCGGCATGCAGCGCTTTGACCATGGTCTTGAACTCGACGACCGCATCGTCGACGGCGAATTCGTTGGCCGGCGAAAACCAGGCGATCGGGTTGTAGCCCCAATAATTCGTCAAGCCGCGCTGGCGCAGGAACGGCTCGCCCACGAAGGCATGACAGGGCAGCAGCTCCACCGCCGTGATGCCGAGCGACTTCAAGTGCACGAGCACGGGCTCGCAGGTCAGGCCCAGGTACTTGCCGCGCCATGCCTCGGGCACGCCCGGGTGGAGCTGGGTGAATCCCTTCGTATGCAATTCGTAAATGACCGTGTCGCGCCAGGGGACGGCCGGCGGCCGGTCGCCGGCCCAATCGAAACGCCCGTCGATGACCCGCGACCGAGCCTGAGTGCCCGCAGACAGCTGGCGCGCATAGGGATCGATCAGGGGAATGCTCGGGTCGAATCGATGGCCCTCGCCCGGCTCATTCGGCCCGTGCACGTGGAAAGCATACTGAGTACCGGGGCCCGCGCGGCGTCCCGCGAGCAGACCGTGCCAGATGTCGCCCGTGCGGGCCGGCAGGTCGTGGCGGGAGAGTTCTGCGCCGCTCGATGCATCGTAGAGCGCCACCTCGATGCGCGTGGCGTGGCTGGAGAAGATCGCGAAATTGACGCCGTGTTCGGTCCACGTCGCACCCAAGGGTCGTGGCAAACCCGCCTGAAATGATTTCACCTAGATACCGTGCCAAACGAGTGCATGTTACGGGTTATTATAGGGTCGATGGCTCGAATACACGTGCAGAACGTCACAATGCGGAGCATAAGTTGACCCCTTCAAATCTGGCGATCGGCGTGGACGTCGGTGGTTCGTCGATCAAGTGCGCCCTGGTCGACTTGGACACGGGGGCGTTCGCGAGCGAGCGTTTCAGCGCCCCGACGCCGGCTCACGATTCGACCGAGACCTTGTTGGCGGCCCTCGCGACCGTCGTCGCGAACATACCCGGCACGCATGCGGTGGGGCTGGCTTTCCCCAGCGTCATTCGCGGCGGTATCGTGCGCACGGCGGCGAATCTGAACAAGGCCTGGATCGGCCAACCGCTCGCCAAACTCGCCGCAGATCACCTGCATCGGCCGGTGATCGCCATCAACGACGCCGATGCGGCCGGTGTCGCCGAACTTCGCTACGGCGCGGCACGCGGCGTGCCCGGCACGGTGCTGCTGCTCACGCTGGGGACGGGCATCGGCAGTGCGCTGTTCGTCGACGGCAAGCTGGTGCCCAACACGGAATTCGGGCATCTCGAAGTCAAGGGGCAGGAAGCCGAATTGCGCGCATCCGGCCGCGTCAAGGTGGAGAAGAACCTCAGCTGGGACGAGTGGGCCGGAGAGCTCAATCTGGTGGTCAACACCATGCACGCGCTGCTGTGGCCGGACCTCGTCGTGCTGTGCGGCGGCATCACGGAGGAACCGGAAGAATTCCTGGACAAGCTCCACTGCGAGGCGCGCTTGGTCGTCGGCGCGCTGCGCTCGGAAGCCGGCATCGTCGGTGCGGCGCTGGCGACCGCCTTGGGGTGAGCTGTGCCGCCGTGACGCCGGGCATTGCCCTGCCGCGGATCGGAGCGGTACGCGGGTCGCTGCGATGATGCGCAGCCGCGCGCCGGGTGTCTTTGCCGCACGCCTCTCCACCCTGCTCGCCGTTCTGGCCCTCGCGCTCGCCGGCTGCGCGACGGTGCCCAGGGCGCCGCCGGCGCCCATGACGACGCCCGGCGCAGCAGCCGCGGCCATCCGGGACCCAAGAGCCGCGATCGTCGGCAGCGCCACCGCCATGCTGGGCCAACGCTACCGTTATGGAGGCGCGGCGCCCGGCGGTTTCGATTGCAGCGGGCTGGTCGAATATGCGGCCAGCAGTGCAGGCATCTATGTGCCGCGTACCGCCCAGGACCAGATCCACGCCGGCGTGCCGGTGCCGCGGGACGAACTACGGCCCGGCGACCTCGTATTCATGCATCTCGCGCGCAAGGAACTGCATGTCGGCATCGCGATCGACCGAGACCGCTTCGTGCATGCCCCGTCGACCGGGGGCCGCGTGCGTATCGACTTTCTCGCCGCGCACCCGTACGCGAGAGGCTTCGTGCAAGCCAGGCGCATCGTCGCGGATGCGGCGCGCTCGACGCCCTGAGCGCGCGCCGAACTCCGCTGCAATCGCGCAGCGCCCGCTCGGCATCGAATCAACGGGCGCCGCGCGCCGCGTTACATGGTCGCGTCGACGGCCTCGCTGCCCGCCGCCGCGAACTGCAGCGACGCCAGCTTGGCGTACAACGGGCTCGTGGTCATCAATTCGGCGTGGGTCCCGACGGCAATCTTGTGGCCGTGGTCCATGACTACGATGCGATCGGCCTTGAGCACGGTGGCGAGCCGATGCGCGATGATGATGGTGGTGCGTCCCTGCATGAGCTTTTCGAGCGCCTCCTGCACCAGCCGCTCGGACTCCGCGTCGAGCGAACTCGTTGCCTCGTCGAGCAGCAGAATGGGCGGGTCTTTCAGTATGGCCCGGGCGAGTGCGATCCTCTGCCGTTGTCCGCCGGATAGGCGCATGCCCCGCTCCCCCAGGAACGTGTCGTAGCCCTGCGGCAGCCGGCGCAGGAATTCGTCCGCGGCAGAGGCGACCGCCGCGGCCTCGATCTCCGCATCCGTGGCAGCCGGCCGGCCATAGCGGATGTTGTCGCGGGCGCTGGCACCGAACAGTACGGTTTCCTGCGGCACCAAGCCGATCTGGGTGCGGATATCTTCGGGACGCAGATCGGCCAGCCGGATCTCGTCGATCAGCACACGCCCCGTGTCCGGATCGTAGAAGCGCAGCAACAATTGAAATGTGGTGCTCTTGCCCGCGCCCGACGGACCGACGAAGGCCACCGTTTCGCCCGGGGCCACATCGAGGCTGAAATTGGCGAGCGCGGCGCTGTCCGGACGCGACGGGTAGTGGAAACCGACGTTGTCGAAGCGAATGGCGCCGCGAACGCGCTTCGGCAATTCCATCGGCCGCAGCGGCGCGACGATGGCCGGCCGCGCCTCGAGCAGCTCGCTCAGACGCTCCATGGCGCCGGCGGCGCGCTGCATTTCGCCCCACATTTCGGTGAGAGCCGCGGCCGAGCTGCCGACCAGGCCCGCGTAAATCAGGAATTGGGTGAGCTGCCCGCCCGTCATGGTGCCCGCCACCACTTCATGCGCACCCAGCCACAGCACGAATGTAATGCCCGCAAACACCAACGAGATGCCGATCGCCGTGAGGCCGGCGCGCACCCGCGTGCGGCGCACGGCGGTCGCAAAACTATCCTCGACGGCCTTGCGGTATCGGTCGCTCTGCAAGTCCTCGAGCGTGAACGCCTGCACCGTCTGGATCGCGTTCAACGTCTCGCCCGCGAGGCCGCTGGTATCCGCGATACGGTCCTGGGAGGCTCGAGACAGCCCGCGCACCCGGCGCCCGACCACGATGAGCGGCGCCACCACGATGGGAATCAGCACGAGAATGATGCCCATCAGCTTCGCGTTGGTGAGCCCCAGCATGACCAGCGCACCGATCAAGCTCAAGGTCGAGCGCAGCACGATCGACAGATTGACGCCCGAAATCGCCTGCACCAGCGTGGTATCGGCGGTCAATCGCGACAGCACTTCGCCGACGCGCGTGGTCTCGAAGAACAGCGGATCCATGCGGATCACCCGCCGGTAGACCGCATCTCGAAGATCGGCGACCACGCGTTCGCCGAGCCAGGTCACCAGGTAGAAACGCAGCGCGGCGAACACGCCGTAGACCACCGCGGCCGCCAAAAAGACGATGAAATATCGATTGACAGTGCCTGCATCCTTGGCCGCAATTCCATGATCGATGAGCTGACGGAGCGCGACGGGCAACGCCAGCATGGAGACGGACGCGACCAACAGCGCGCCGAGCGCCGCCGCCAGCATGGCGCGATACGGTCGGATGAACGGCAGCAGTGCACGTAAGGGGTTCAGCGATTTGGCGCGAGGCCGGTCGACGGTGGCATTCATCCTGCCATGATCCCATAACTGCCGCCGGCCGCGTAGCCGGCGCTGTTGCGCGCCCTTTATCCCGATGCTACTGTCCGCTGAGCGCAACCGAGCGTCTTTTCACAAAAATTGCGGGGATAGAATGACTGTAATCCGGCCTGAATCGTTCGTTCGGTTGACCGCGCGGCGCTTGTTGCTTTTATGCATCGCCGGGGCCGCCGCCGGTGCCGGCGGCGAAAGCGCCTGCGCTGCCGACCAGAATCCCCCGGCCGACAGCAGTGCCGGCAGCCTCGAGGAGATCGTGGTCACGGCGACTCGTCGTGAAGAGAATCTGAGCAAGGTGCCCATCAGCATCAGCGCCTATACCCAGGAAACGATGGACATCAAGGGCATCAAGGATTTCACCGACATCGTACGCTTCACGCCCGGCGTCACCATCGATGCCGACCAGACCAACAGCATTTCCATACGCGGCATCAGCTCCTCCGGCGGCGCCGGCACCACCGGCATCTACATCGACGACACCCCNNGTGCGCTACATCATGACGCAGCCCAGTCTCACCAAGTCCTCGGTGTACTCACGCGCCGAAACGTCGTACACGCAAGGCGGCGCGCCGAGCTATGAAGCGGGCATCGCCGGCGGCACCCCCCTCATCGACGGCGTCCTCGGGGTCCGCGCCAGTGCCTGGTTCCGGCGCGACGGCGGCTACATCGATCGCATCGATCCGACCACCCTGTCGATACTCGACAGGAACGCCAACCACGATGAAACCACCGTACTGCGCTTCGCGGCCGTCTGGGCGCCCGTGAACGGTGTCAGCGTCACGCCGGCCGTCGTGTATCAGGATCGCGAGCGCAACGACATCTCGATCTATTGGCCGCTGTATTCCGATCCCAACGCGGATCGATACGAAAGCGCCAACCCCACGCCGCGCGGCGAGCCGGATCGCTACTTGCTGCCTTCCTTGAAAATCACCGCCGATGTCGGCCCGGTGACGTTCATTTCCAATTCTTCGTACTACAAGCGCCGGGACACCAGTGGCTACGACGGCACGCTGTACAACTTGAGTTACTACCAGACGGCCGGTTGGCCGAGCGCCGGCTTGGGTCTCACCGGCCCGCCGTGCAACGGCACCTGCTATCCGCTGGTCGACGGCAACGGCATTCACCTGCCCCCCGGCCAGCAGAGCTATCGTTCGCCGGCGACCGTCACGAACAGACAGGACAACGAGACGCAGGAGTTCCGGCTGCAGTCGGCCGACCCGGCGGCGCTCGTCACGTGGACCGTGGGCGTGTTCTATTCGCTGAACAAGACATTCAGCCTCGAAGAGATCCACGATCCCAACGTCGACAGTCTGTGGAACACGCTGTATGGCGAACCCATCGCCGACGCCTTCGGCACCGCCACCAATGCGGACGGCAGTTCCTACCTGCCGCGGGGCGATTCCTATCTCAACCAGCTCACCGGCTTCGACCGGCAAATCGCCGGCTTCGGTGAAGCGGTATGGAGCATCACCGATCAGTTCAAGCTGACCGCCGGCGCGCGCTACTCGAAGGTCGATTACAGTTTCAACAGCTATGCCGACGGCCCGCAGAACGGCGGCCCGGTGTACGGCAGCGGCGCGGAGCACGAGCAGCCCAAAACCTATCGGGCGGGCCTTTCATATCAGCAAGACCCCAACAATCTCTATTACTTCACCTACTCGACGGGTTTTCGTATCGGCGGCGCCAATTCGGTCATCCCCCACAACTTGTGCCTGAGCGATTTCGATAACTTCGGCATCTATGACAATCCCGCCTCCTACAAGTCGGACACGGTCAAGAGCTATGAGATCGGTGCGAAGAACAACTTCGAGAATCGCATCCGCCTGGCAACCAGCGCCTACTACATCAAATGGAACAACATTCAGCAGACCGTGACGCTGCCGAGCTGCGCATTGAGCTACATCAGCAATCTCGGAGGCGCGGTTTCGGAGGGCGCGGACCTGCAGGCGGACATCGCCGTCACCGACTCGTTCACGATCGAATCCGCGATCGGCTACAACGATTCGTATTATACGGCGAACGCGTTCCCGGGCGTTGCCACGGGCTCGCCGCTGGTCTCGAGGGGCGACGCCATCGTCGGCCAGAGCTTGACGCCGGGCGCCCCCTGGACGATCACCGTGGGCGCCGAGTACAAGTTCAAGGTTTTCGGCGGCCGGGACGCGTATGCGCGCGTGGACTACGAGCACGCCACCAAGAACAACCGGCAGACGGCGGCCGAAGACCCGAGTACCTTGCAGTACCTCGCATGCACGACGCCCAGCGGCGGCACCGACACGTGTCAGTACACCCCGTCGTCAACCACCTTCGTGTCGCTGCGCGCGGGCACGACGTTCTCCGGATTCAACGTATCGGCATTCGTCGACAATTTGTTCGATGCGCACCCTACGACCGAGTTCAATTATACCGGCGTCGATCCCTACACATCGGGCACGCCGCCGACCCCGCTGTACCGAAACTTCACCTTCCGGCCGCGGACGATCGGCATCACGGTGACATACCGTCAGTAGACGGTAGGCCGGGCCGCCGCCGCGGCCCGGCCGGTCTATCGACGGGGATCGGTGATGCGGTACACCGCCGCAAAGCGGCCGCTCGCCACGATCCCATGATCGCCCGGCGCGTACTCCACCAACCAATCGCCCGCCTCCCCGCGCAAGACATCCCCGCCGGCCGAGCGCGCGACGCTGAAGGGCCGGCTCATGCGCTTGGCGCGGATCGGCACGGGGTGATTCGCATAGCGGCCGGCTTCCCCCGCGCGTATCGCACCCACCGGCCTATATTTGCCATCGAAGCGCGCACGCGAAACGCACCAGCGATCGCCGGTCGAGCCGGTCAGCAGCGCATCTCCTGCCTCGTAATGGTTGGTACCGACCGCACTTTCGAGCGCACCGGCGCGCGCCGCGAACTCCGCCGCCACCACCTCGTCCTTGACCACCCATCGGGCCCCGGCATCGGCCGCGAGATCCGGCTCATCGATATGAATGATGCTTTGCATGGCACCCGCCCGCGGCGGTGGACTGCCCAGGCCCGCGGCGGTTGGCTCTCAGCGTTTGCCGCGCGGCTCGATCACGCCACGGCGCGAGCCGAATCCCGGCCGTAGGCGTCCTGCACCGCTTCGGAGAGTATGCCGAGGCCCTCCTCCAGAACCGCGTCGGAAATGGTGAGCGGAGCGAGCAGACGCACGACATTGGCAGAGGTGCCGCACGACAACAGGATCAGTCCGCGCTTCTCCGCATGCGCGAGCACGGCGGCGGTCGCTTCCGCATCCGGCTCCTTGGTCTTGGGATCCTTGACCAATTCGAACGCGACCATCGCCCCCAAGCCGCGCACGTCGCCGATGCAAGGGACGCGCTTCGCGAGCGCGTCGAGGTGAGTGCGCATTTTCTGACCGACGCGCGCCGCCCTCGCCAACAATTCCTCACTCTCGATGACGTCGAGCACCGCGTGCGCCGCGGCGATGCTGAGCGGATTGCCACCGTAGGTTCCACCCAAACCACCGGGGTGCGCCGCATCCATGATGGACGCGCGGCCCGTCACGGCGGACAGCGGCAAGCCGCCCCCCAAGCCTTTCGCCGTGGTCACGAGGTCGGGAACCACGCCCGCGTGTTCAATGGAAAACATCTTCCCGGTCCGCGCGATGCCGCCCTGCACCTCATCCGCGATCAGCACGATGCCATGTTCGTCGCACAGCCGCCGCAACGCCCGCAAAAAGTCCGCTGGCGCGACGTTGAAGCCGCCCTCGCCTTGCACCGGCTCGATGATGATGGCCGCAACCGCCTTCGGGTCGACGTCGCCACGGAACAAGCGGTCCAAATCCGCCAGTGCCTGGCCGGTGGTGACGCCGCGATAGGGCTGCGGAAACTCGGCGTGATAAATCTCGGCCGGCAGCGGGCCGAAACCGCGCTTGTAGGGCATGACCTTTCCGGTCAGCGCCATGGTCATATGGGTGCGGCCGTGAAAACCGCCGGAGAAGGCAATCACGGCGGAACGCTTGGTGTAGTAGCGGGCGATTTTGATTGCGTTTTCGACCGCCTCGGCGCCCGAACTCAAGAACAACGTCTTCTTCGGAAAATCGCCCGGCACCAGTGCGTTCAGTCGCTCGGCGAGACGCACGTACGACTCGTAGGGCGCCACGTGGAAACAGGTGTGCGCGAATGCCAGCGCCTGCTGCGTCACCGCGGCCATGACCTTCGGATGGCAGTGCCCGGTGTTGAGCACGGCGATGCCGGCCGCAAAATCGATGTAGCGCTTGCCGTCGACGTCCCAGAGTTCGGAATTTTCCGCCCTGGCCACGTAAATTCCCTTGCTACTCACGCCATTGGGCACTGCGGCAGCTTTACGGGCTTTGAGTTCGATGGATGTGGGCATCAGATTTCCTGGGGCAGGGCGCGCGCCGCGCGAACGGGACCTGCCGTATCTTAGCAAATTTCGGGTGAGAATCCCCTGGCGGGGCGCTTGCCGCTCGACAACCGCCCGTCCTGCCGCGCGGTCGGCGAGTATCGAGCCGGTCCAACGGCCCTGCGTGCGGGTGGCCGCAATGGCCGGGGCTTTAGCCGACGCTCAACTTGTCGTTCAACGGGGCGCTGCCCACCAACCAATTCGACGCCTGAGTCGCGCCGTCGCTAAACCAGGCACGACTCGATTTCACCGCTTCCATCACTTTGGGGTAGGTCGCCGCTCCTTGCAGAGCGCCAAGATAACTGCCCCAATCGCGGCGGTTGAGGAAAGTGCTTTTCGATTCGTTGTCGTTTGACATCGCGGTTTCCTTGAAAAAGCATCAACAACGTTGCATCGGTACGTTGCGAACTATGCCGTCGGCATCGTCTTTCACGCAGTCGGTGCGCAGTATCGACAGACGTAGGAATTCACTCACTCGCCGTGATTATGACAAGCCCAACGAATTGCGAAACTGTCGCAGAGTGGCGACCACCGCAGAATCAGCCGAACCGACAGCTGCCGGCCGCGACTTGCGGCCCGCGCAAATTCAATTCACCTGGTAACCCCGACCCTGCAAACACGCGGACATCGCGCGGTTGTAGTTGTTTCGACTGCGGTCGGCGTCGCCGGGCGGCACTCCACCCGCGGGCTGGGTGGGATCGAATCCGGTCTGGTTCTTTGCCCAGCTATGACATTCGAACTGATCCGCGGCTTGTTGGTCCTTCGACTGACCGTTTTTCGGATAAATGATGAGATCGTCCGGAGCGCTCTGCGGGCTATCCGGCGGCGCCGACGGTTGATCCGCATCGTCCGGCGGGTCGACGACGGCGTAACCGTTCTGGTCGGGCTGCCACGTGTAGTATACGTTGTCGGCGTAATAGTAGGGATTGCCGCCGAGCCACACGGTCGTGTAGTAGGGAGGCAGCACCGAAATGACCAACCCCGACGGGGGGCGCACCACGACGAATCCCGGACCGCGCGGCGCATACCAGATCCCACCGTTGAAATAATATCGATCGCGGCCCCGATAGTACGGCCGGTAGCCGCTGGGCAACGACGGCATCACGGTACCCATGGGCGGGTAGTAGTGACCATGGTTGTAGCGCTGGTCCAGAACCTGCCCACGTCCGTCGAATGCCGGACGTGGGCCGCCCACTCCCGGCCGCGGACCCGCGGCCGGTCGGACGCCCGCAGCCGGCCGGCCTTCCGGCCGACCTTCCGGGTGGCCATGCTCATCGGCACCGCCGGCGAGTGCGGCACCTCCGCCCAGCATGAGCACCGATACAACGAGCAACGCGGCTTTTGTCGTCTGGTTCATTTCCCCAACTCGCCTAACTGATTGTGTAGCCGCGGCCCTGCAGGCACGCGCCGAGGGCACGCCGATAGGAGTCCGCTCGTGCGCGTCCGGTCGCCATGCTCTGGTTGATCTGCTGCTGAGTCATCCGCGCCTGTTGCTGTGCGCTGGCGTCCGCCGCCGTGCCGACGATCGCGCCGGTGGCGCCGCCGATGACCAATCCTGCGCCGGCATTGCGCGGTCCCGCGATCAGCGCTCCTAAAATCGCCCCACCGATCGCGCCCACCGCGGTGCCCGAGCCCGGCGGATTTGCCGGCTGGACCACGACCCGCTCATAGGGATTCGCGTCCGCACGGCTCGGATCGACGCCAGTCTGCTGGACCGCCCACACGTGACATTCGTAGCGGTCGCGGTCGGCTTGCTCCGGACTTTGACCGTTCGAGGGGTAGACGAAGATCTTCTGCGGCGGCGGCGCCGGCACGGCCACGGTACGGGGCGGCGGCGTTACGCAAGCGGCCAGACCCGCGGCAACCGCGAACGGCAGCACGCACCGCAGGGTCGTACGAGTAATGCCCGAAAATGATGCTAGTTTCATAAACTTAAGAACCTCCCGTTCTTTGCTGATCAACGCCAAAGTCATGTATGGGTTGACAGCAAAGGCGACCCAGAGTTCGCTTTGCGCGTGACGCGCCGCTCCGCCCGGCCAGATGATGCACGCCGCGCGCCGGTCACTTCTTGGGCTTACGAAACTTTAATATGAACTGGTCGGTCTTGCCGCGGACGCTCGGATCGAACACCTTCACGGCATGCGAATCGCCCGGCTGACGCAACACATCGCTGCCGCCGACGAACACGAATCCCGCGGCCAGCACTTCCTTCTTGACGGTCTCCGCATCGATTCTATGTAAAGTCGCCGTGTCCCTGGCTCCCGATCCCGGCTCGGCCTCGTGATCCAGGATCAAGTAGATGCCGCCGGGCTTCAATGTCTCGAAAACCATCTGATTGAAGATGGCCACATCGAGGCCGGGGAAATTGTGCAGGTCGTGATAGTTCTGCGACGTCCACACCAGATCGACGGGAACCGGCGCCTTCAGCTGGCTGAAAGGTTCGACCACGACGGTGACATTCGAATAATTGGGATCGGCGGCGATGGCTTTGACGCGTGCCGCAAAGTCCGGCATGTCCGCCGGCGCGTCCGGCGACGGCGCGGGAACCAGCGCGTACACATGGCCGCCGGCACCCACCACCTTGCTGAAAATACGCGTGAAGTAGCCCGCGCCGGGCAGCAGTTCGGCGACGTCCTCGCCGGGCTTGATGCCGGTGAACGTCAGGGTCTCGACGGGTTTGCGATTCGCGTCTCGCTGCTTTTCGCTGTCCGGGCGGTGCGCATCCGCGACCGCTGCGGCGATCGGATCCGGCGCCTTGGCGGCCTGCACAGCCGGCGCGATCAGCGTACATAGGGATAACGCCAGTGCAAGGACAAATGAGTACCGAATCATGCAGTTTCCCCTATGTGTAGCCACGCCCGCCGAATCGGCATCGCATTCTAACACTTGTGTCCGAGCCTGCGCGGAGCCGCCGCGTCAGCGCATCCGCACGCGGCAGCGTATGATCGGCGCCATACGACTTTGCAAGGGTTTCCCATGAGTTTGAGCGTTTTCGATATCTTCAAAATCGGCATCGGCCCGTCGAGTTCGCACACCATGGGACCCATGAACGCGGCGCGCACCTTCGCCGAGCTGTTGTCGGCGCGCGGACTGCTCGAGCGCACGGCCCAGGTGTCGGCGCAGCTCTACGGCTCGTTGGCTCTGACCGGGCGCGGCCACTGCACCGATCGCGCCATACTGCTCGGCCTGGAAGGCCTGAGTCCGGACACCATCGATCCGGCCGTGATCGAGCCCACGCTGCGACGCATTCGCAGCAGCGGCCGCATCAATCTGCTGGGCCGGCACGACATCGCATTCGACGAGCCCCTGAATTTGCTGTTCCACATCGATCAGGTGCTGCCGGGGCATACCAACGGCATGCGGTTCACGGCGCATGACGCGTCGCTCGGCGTACTCGCACACGAGGAGTACTACAGTATCGGCGGCGGCTTCATCATCCAAGCCGGCACGCAAGCAAGTTCCGGCTCCGCTCGCGCGGAGCCGCCCTTCGAATTCAACTCCGGCGCCCGCCTGCTCGAGCACGGACGCAGCCAAGGGTTGGAGATTCACGAACTGATGCTCGCGCGCGAGCGTACCTGGTACGGCGATGCGGAAATACGCTCGCGGCTCATGCGCATCTGGCAGGTGATGCAGGATTGCGTGCGGCGCGGTTTCGAGGCTCAGGGGCTCCTGCCCGGCGTATTGGGCGTGCGCCGGCGCGCGCCGAAGCTCTACCGCCAGCTGATGACCGACACCATGAGCCCCATGCATGCGCTCGATTGGGTGAACGTGTTTGCATTGGCGGTGAACGAGGAAAACGCTGCCGGCGGCCAAGTGGTCACCGCGCCCACCAATGGCGCGGCGGGCATCGTGCCGGCGGTGTTGCATTACTATCGGCGCTTCGAACCCGGCGCCGACGACGACGGCGTGATGCGGTTTCTGCTGACGGCCGCGGCCATGGGGATGCTCTACAAGCAAAATGCGTCGATCTCCGGCGCCGAAATGGGGTGCCAGGGCGAGGTCGGCGTCGCCTGCTCGATGGCAGCCGCCGGTCTGGTGTCGGCCCTGAACGGCAGCAACGAGCAGATCGAAAACGCCGCGGAAATCGGCATGGAACACAATCTCGGTTTGACCTGCGATCCCGTGGCCGGTTTGGTGCAGATTCCCTGCATCGAACGCAACGCCATGGGATCGGTCAAGGCCATCAACGCCGCCCGCCTCGCGCTGCGCGGCGACGGTTCGCACAAGGTGTCCCTGGATCAAGTCATCGCCACCATGCGCCAGACCGGCCTGGACATGTCGACCATCTACAAGGAAACATCCCAAGGCGGCCTGGCCGTCAATGTCCCCGAGTGCTGAGCTGCCGCGCTGCTAGCCCGTCGCCTGCAATCCCTGGGCGATGCCGCTGATGGTGGCGCGCAGTGCACCGAACAACGCCTCATCCCGCCGCCCCGTCGCGCGCCAGCGCTGCAGCAGGTCCACCTGCATGAGGTGCATGGGATCGATGTAAGGATTGCGCAAGGTGATGGAGCGCTGCAGCGTGGGCTCACCATCCAGTAAATTGGCCGCACCCCGCAGCTTCAGGACATTGTTCACCGTCAATGCGAACTCCTGGTGGATGATCTCCACGTGGGAGCGCAGCGCCTCGCTCGCCAACGCGTCGTAATGCGCCGCGATATCGAGATCGGTGCGCGCCAGCATCGCTTCCACATCGTCCAGCAGGTGACCAAAGAAAGGCCATTCGACCATCATGTCGCCGATGACGGTTGCGCCGTGTTGCCGCAGCGCCGCCTCGAGCCCGCTGCCGAAGCCGAACCAGCCGGGCAACATGTGCCGGCTTTGAGTCCATGCGAACACCCAGGGGATGGCCCGCAACGCACCGATGCCCTCGCCGACCGCGCGGAAGGCCGGGCGCGATCCGATGTGCATGCGCTCGATGACGTCGAGCGGCGTCGCGACGCGAAAATACTCGAAGAATCGGTCGCTGCCATAGACCAAGCCCCGGAACGCCTCGAGGCTGCGCGCCGCGATGGTCTGCATGGCGGCGACCTGCGCCGGGGGCGTCGGCGGCCTATCGCTGTGTGCGGTCGCCAAGGCGACCGCGGCGAACGTGCGCTCGAGCGTGCGCATGGCGATGGGACGCAGGCCATAACTCTGATTCACGACCTCGCCCTGCTCGGTCAGACGCAGCACTCCGCGGATCGACCCCGTGGGCGCGGCTTCCACGAGATCTTCGGTACGGCCACCCCCGCGCGAGGGCGTGCCGCCGCGTCCGTGGAAAATACCCACCGTGATACCCGCCTCGCGCGCCGCCCTAAGCAGCTGGGTCTGTGCCATCTGCAGCGCCCAACGGGAGGCTGCGATGCCACCTTCCTTGTTGGGGTCCGAATATCCGATGACCACCAGCTGCCGATTGCCGCGCGCCGCCAGATGCTGTCGATAGGCGGGCTCGGCGTGCAGCCGCCGCAAAACCTGACCGGCCGTCTCCAGCGAGGCGATCGATTCGAGCAACGGCGCCACATCGAGCGGACATTCCCCGGTTCGCTTGTCGGTGATGTCGGCCCAGCGCGCGAGCAGCAGCACCGCGAGAACATCCTCCGGGCCTTGGGCGCCGCTCACGATGTACTCGCCGATGGCGCGTGCGCCGAATTTGTGCCGCGCCTGGGCGATGGCTTCGAACACCCACAAGCTGCGCCGGCCGATCGCATCGAGCGTGCCGGTCGGGCCCTGGTCGCGCGCCAACAGATCGCGAAGCTGCCGTAAGCGCTCCTCTGCGGGCAGCGCCGGCCAGTCCGGCACGCCAAGGCCCTGACCTATGACATCGTCATGGACCTGGGCATGCTGCGTGACATCCAGGGTCGCCAGGTGAAAGCCGAAAGTGCGCACCCGGCGCATGAAGCGCCGTACGAGGAAATAGCCGGCGTGCCGGCCCCGATTCTCCGTGAGACTGTCGGCCGCGAGTTGAATGTCGGCGAGCAGCTCGTCCGAATTGGGGTAGCCGTTGGGCCGCCCGTCGTACGTGGCCTTGAGCCGTTCGCGGATCTGTCCGAAGAATATGCGATAGGGCTGGCGGTCGTGCCGCGCCGGCGCCAATTCCTGCGCCCCCGGCAATAAAGCGCCGTAGGTATCGATGCGTCTGGCGAGCGCCGCGCTCACGCCGACGCGATTCGCGCTCTGGCTCAGGGTTTCGGCGAGCAGTCCGCATTCCTTGAAATAGGTCGAGACGATCAGCTGTTGATGGCGATGCAGCGTCTCGCGAATCGTCTTGCCATGCACGTCGGCGTTGCCGTCCATGTCGCCGCCCACCCACGAGCCGAAGTGCAGGATGCTGGGCACATCGAGGGTCTCGACCGGCACCGAGAATGCATGCGCCAAGGCGGCTTCCACTTCCTCGTAGAACAGCGGCACCACGCGATACAGGATCTCGAGCAGATAGAAGAGCACGTGTTCCCGCTCGTCGGCGACGGTCAGTCCCTCGCGGGGATGATCTTCCGTCTGCCAGATGCTGGTAATCTCCAGCCGTACGCGTGCCCATAACGTCTCGTATTCGCCGCGAGTCAGCCCGGGGTTGAGCCGGTCGAGCAGATCCTGCGCGATCCGTTGCTGCTTGCGCAGGATGGTGCGCCGGGTCGACTCCGTGGGATGCGCCGTGAACACCGGCTCGATGCTCATGGAGGCGATCAACTGCAGCGTCTTCTCGAGTGTCGCGCCGTCGGCCTGCAGCCGTGCGATGCAATCCGCGATGCCGCCCGGCTGCACGTGCTTGGCATCGTTCAAATACTGTCGGCGGCGGCGCACGCGATGCACCTTTTCGGCCGTATTGACGGCCTGGAACCAGATGGAGAAGGCCCGCGTCAGATCCGTGGCGGAGGCCGGTGTCCGATCCTCGGTACGGCGCTGCAGTTCGTCGACACCGGACCCGGCTCCTCCGGACTTGCCAGGGGCACGCTCGCCCGGTGCGGATTCGCCCAGGACACGTCCATCCGTAGCGCGCGCGCCCGCAGCACGCCCATCACGCCGCTCCAACGCCGCGATGCGATCTCCTTCCACCAGCTGAAAAAACTCCTCCCCGCCCTGGTCGCGCAATGTTTCCCCGATCAGGGTGCCGAGGTCGTGGACGTCCTCGCGCAGCCCCGCATCCTTCGCGGGAAATTGAATGCTTTGACGATACATAATGCTAGGCTCTTGAATATGCAGGGTGAAATAGTATGAGCTTGTTGGCGCAGATCGCTATATTTCTCGCCGCGGCGGTCATAGCGATACCGGTATTCCGACACTTCAAGCTGGGCTCCGTTCTCGGCTACCTGGCCGCGGGAATCATCATCGGCCCCGCGTGTTTCGGCCTCATCAGCCGCATCGATACCACCTTGCACATCGCGGAATTCGGCATCGTACTCCTGATGTTCGTCATTGGCCTGGAACTTCAACCCTCACGGTTATGGGTCCTGCGCAAACCTATTTTCGGCCTTGGAACCGGCCAGGTGCTCCTCACGACCGCCGCCCTCGGCGCGGCCGCGTATTTCGGTTTTGGAGAAACCTGGCAGTCCTCCCTGGTGATCGGCTTCGGCTTGTCGATGTCCTCCACCGCGCTGGCGTTGCAGCTGCTGGCCGAACGCGGCCAGCTGAATTCCCAGTACGGGCGCTCGGCATTCAGCATCCTTCTGTTTCAGGATATCGCCGTGATGCCGGCGCTGGCGTTGTTGCCGCTCTTGGCCGTCGCCGCCGCACGACCCTCGGCGCCGTCCGGATTGTGGCTGGTGTTGAAGCTCGCGGCCGTACTCGCCGCCGTCGTCGTCGGCGGCCGCTACATTCTTCGCCCCATGCTGCGGATCGTGGCGGCAACGCGCGTCACCGAAGCGTTCACCGCGGCCGGTCTGTTGGTGGTCATCGGAACCGCATTGCTGGTGAGTCAAGTGGGCTTGTCGATGTCGTTGGGAGCGTTTCTCGCGGGCGTGTTGCTGGCGGACAGCGAGTTTCGTCACGAATTGGAAGCGAACATCGAGCCGTTCAAGGGGCTGTTGCTCGGCCTGTTCTTCATCACCGTCGGCATGTCGGCAAACCTGGGGCTGGTGCGCGACAAGCCGTTCCTGATACTCGGACTCACGCTGGGGTTCATGGCGTTGAAGGTCGCCATACTCTGGCTCATCGGCCGCCTGTCGCGCCACTCGACCATCGCAAGCCATGGACTGGCCTTCAGCCTGCCTTCGGGCGGCGAATTCGCCTTCGTATTGTTCGGGCTCGCCGCGAGCCTCGGCGTCATGGACACGGAAACCGCGGAACTGCTGGTGTTGGTGGTCACGGCATCCATGATCTTGAGTCCCGTGTTCCTGATACTCCACGACGCCCTGTTCAATTCGACCGAGACGGACGACCGACCCTTCGATACCCCCAGCGAACTGTATCCAAAGGTGATCATCGCCGGGTTCGGCCGCTTCGGCCAAATCGTCGGCCGCATCTTACGGGCGAGAAAAATCCCGTTCACCGCGCTGGAGGCCAGTCAGACGCAAGTGGATTTCCTGCGCCGTTTCGGCAACCAGATTTTTTACGGCGACGCGTCCCGGCTCGAATTGCTGCGGGCCGCCCATGCGGAGAATGCCGAGATCTTCGTGCTCGCCATCGACGACGTCGAAGCATCGATACGCACCGCCGAATTGATTCGCAAACATTTTCCTCATTTGAAGATCTTTGCGCGCGCGCGCAATCGCCAGCATGCCTTTCGGCTGATGGACGTGGGCGTGCACTACAACATCCGCGAAACGTTGGTCTCGAGCTTGGAAATGTCGGCCGAAGTGCTGGAGGCCCTGGGGCTGTCGAAGCTTCGAGCGCTCGAAACCGTGCAGCGATTCCGCGGCCACGATGCAGCGTCGCTGCTGCGGCAATATGCCGTCAAGGACGACGACCAGAAGCTGATTCAATCCGGCCGCGAATCCGCCGAGCAGCTGCTGCATCTATTCGAAACCGACGACGATCGCACAGAAGCCCGCCGGGCGCGCACCGGCACCGATCGCTAGTACTCGGTAGCCTCGCCCCTTAGGGTGCGACGCATGCGTCGCACGGGNNAGGGATTGCACAGCGCAATGCGCCGCGGAGCGGCGTTCAATCCGGCCGGACGCCCGAATTAGTGCGGGTTCAGCAACACGGTAGTATCGAAGCTCTCGAAACCCATCAACACGCGCCGGTACGCGTTCTGCATGATGCGCTCGGCATTCTTGTCGGCCCGCGTGCCCAGCAGCATGCGGATCATCACGTCATCCTGCGGCCGAGCGCTATCCTCGCTCAACAGCTGATAGCTGAAGCGCGCGAGCCGCTGGCTGATCTCGTTGGCAAACTTGAGGCGGCTCAAATCCCGGCCGTCGCCCGCGCCCACCTTGGCTTCCTCAGCCACCTCGATCAGCAGGCGCGTGATGAAGCGCGCCTTGTCGACCAACCCCAAGTCGCTGAAGAACTCGATTTCAGATTGAATGTTCATCCGGCAGGGAAGAAGTCGATGGGTTTGGTGGCCGTCAAGGTCGCAACATCCTTGGCCTCGAACCGGAAAAGCCTGATTCGGGCCAGCAGTTTGGCCTCGAATTCAGGATCCTTCAACTCGCTGGAGACGATGCGCGCGGCAGTGATCTCGCCCGACGGCGCGATGGTCATCTCGATCACCACCTTGCCCTGCAACGCCGGGTTGTCGCGCAACGCCCGCGCATACATCGCATCGATGGCGCCCTTGTTCTTGGTGAATACCAGCGCTATCTCTTCGGATCCGCGCGACGCCTTGCCGCTGCCGCCGGACCGCGTCGCCGGACCGCCCGAGGCCAACGTCGGATCCTTCACTTGAGCCGTGCGAATGCCGTTGAGCGAGCCCGATCCGGCCGCAAGACCGCTGCTGGTCGGCGCGCTGATGCCGCCGCTGGTGCCGCCCACTTTGGAACTGATGACATTCCGCTGCACTACGCTGACATCGCCCGGATCGTTGGTCTTGGCTTGATTCTTCGCGAATTTGTCGAGGTCGACTTGATCCCGCAGCGCCGCCAGATCGTCCATGTTCGCGAGCAGGCCGCTCTTCGACGCCTTGACGCGCGGATCGACCGGTACGGCCGGCGTCGGTTTGGCGCTGACCGGAGCCTTCTGCAGCGGCTTCTCCGGTTTGGGCGGCGGCGGCGGGGGTGGTGGCGGCGGCGGTTCCATCACCAATTGCACCACCCGCTCCGGCAGCGACTCCATGTTCACCACGCGCTCACGGCGCGGTATGAACGGCAGGACGATGGCAATGATGGCGAACGCAATGACCAGGTAGCGCAGGATGGCGCGAAAGCGCCGCTCCATGTCCTCGGCGGGCGACCAAGGCAGTTCGTAGCGCCGGAAGTACGGAGGCAGTCCGGTCGGCATGCGTGGAGTGGGGTTGACCGCTGCCATCTAAGTCGCCGCCCGCTCGCGTTCGACCACGGCGAAGGACACCTTGCCGTATTCCGCCTGGCTGCAGGTCACCATGATTTTCTTCAGCACGCTGTACGGAGTGTTTTTGTCACCCATGATGGTGACCTCGCGTTTGGCGATGTCGGCCTGCACCGCCCCATTCAGCAGCAGCTTGTTCTGCGCCATCAAGGCATTCTTCAGCGGCTCGAACACCGGCTCGGTGTCCGCCGCGACGGCGGCGACGGAGCCGACCGGCGTGCCGTCGACGAACACCGTGTCCTTGGTGACCATGACCACCACCGCGGCGCTGGGTTTGCGGTCCGACAGCGACTGCGGAATGGAAATGTTCTTGGTGTTGGGCAGGATATCCACCTCGGCGGTGTGCGCCAGCAAGAACACCACCAGGATGGTCATCATGTCGATGAACGGTATCAGCGCGAAGTGGCTCGCGCCATGATGGCGCCGCTTGCGTCGTCGGTCCCGATACGCGCTCATGTGGGCGCGTCCGCGATGGCGATGTCCGGGAACAGCTCCGCTTTGGAGAACGGCGCCACCGGCAATTGATAGACGCGGACCGTATCCATGACCTGGATCAGGGTGTCGTACGATGTCGCGGGGCTGGGCAGGATCGTGGCGTCGGTCATGTCCGGAAACTGCGATTTCACGCGCCGGATGAATTCCGACAAACCATCCAGGTCGAGGCCGGCGGCGGTATTGGGCAGCGTCTTCAACGGCCCCGAATTGCGGTCGTTGATGACCAGATCGTCCGGACGAATGATCACTTCGAGCTTCAGACCCTTGGGCAGATCGAGCGGCGCCGCAGTGCTGCTCGCGGGTAGATTGAGCTGCAAAATGTTCGTCTTCGAGAACACGGCGGTGAATATCAAAAAGAACACCAAGATCACCATCATGTCGATCATCGGCACGATGTTCAGGTCGTCGCGGCCGTGATGGTAGCGATCGTGGTTGCGTCGGACGCGGCCAATGGACTTTGACTTCATGAGTTCAGCACCCTAGCGGAGCGGTATCCTTGAGGGCCCTAGATGGTGCTTCGCGCAGCGGCGGCCGGGGTGCGCACCGCGGGTGGGACCGCGGGCGCAGCCGCCGCGGTCTCGTTCTGACGTTCGGTAATGGAATTCAGGAATTTCACCGACGCGATCTCCAGGCTGTCGATCAGCGCCGTGGTCTTCGCCTCCAGAAACATGTGCGAGAGCAGCAGCGTGATCGCAACGCCCAAACCCGATGCCGTATTGTTCATGGCGACCGAAATGGCGGCAGCGAGCAGGCTGGCCTTCTCGGCCGGGTTCGCCGTCGCGACGGCGCTGAAAGCGCCGATGAGGCCGGTGATGGTGCCGAGCAACCCGATGAGCAGGCCGATGTTGGCGAGCGACGACAAGAAGTGCGTGCGCTTCTCGATGCGCGGAATGACCTCGAGCAGGCTCTCGTCCATGGCCTTCTCGATGTCGTCGCGCCGCCGAGCGCTCGCAACCCGCGCCACCCCATAATTCAAGATGGTGGCGATCGACGCTTTCGAGTTCTGCGTCAAGGCCACCACCTGTTTGAAGTTTCCCGAACTCAAGGCCGGGACGAGTTCATCCCACAGGCTGCGGTTGCGGATGGTTTCGCGGGACAGGTAGACATACCGCTCGATGGCGATCGCCACACCCACCACGAAGATCAAGGCCAACGGGTACAGGAAGAACCCGCCGTCCTTGAAGAAATTGATGACCGAATTGAAGAAATTCATCTGCGCGCTCCTAAAAAATACTCATCCGCCCTGACTATGGGATTCAATCAGATTCCGTAAAATCGGCAATGACTCACTTCTCACCCTGCTTCGCCGCCGGATTCGATGCACCATTTTGTGGCGCAGCGGCCTCGATGGCGTTGTAATAAACGACTTCACGCTTGAATTCGTCGCGATCGACGGGCGCCAACGCTTCGTCCAACAAACTGTTCATCGGCTTGCCGGATGCGTCCCCGATATCGGATCGCTTCCACGGCACGATGTACATGACCTTGGGCTGTTCGCGGTCGCCGGTTACCGTCGCGGTACCCAGATCGAGGCGATCCGCACCGCCCTTGGCAGCCGGGCGGGCGGCGGTCTTGGACGCGCCGCGCGGGGAGGTCGACGCGGGGGCGGTACCCGCCGGCGGTGGCCCAGCGGCAGGCGCCGCGGGGGCCGGCCCGGGCGTTCCGGCGGCCGGCACATCGCCGGTAGGCGCGGAGGTATTGGCGCGCGGCTCGCCCGCATCGATCTGCGCACTGGATTTCACCGGGGTCTTGGCCGGCACAGCCGCAGGGGCGGCCGGCGGCGAGTCCTGCGCCAGCGCCACGCCGGCGGTCATCGACAAGACCAGGCCCCAACCTAAAGACTTGAACGCAGTGTTCATGCTGGCTCCTTTTTCGCGGCCGGTGCGGGTGCGCCCACGCGTTTGCGCAATTCCACCATCCAGCCGGCGACTTGCTTGTTGTCGCCCGCAATTTGAATGTAGTGTTCGAATTGTTCGAGCGCTTTTTGCGGCTCGGCAAGGTACAGATCGTAGAGCACGCCCAGATTCAGATAGGCGGGCGCGTAATCAGGTGCAGCGGCTATCGTACGCTGATACGCCGCTTCGGCTTCTGCAAACTTACCGAGCTTGCGCTCCACGATGCCCAGTTCGTTGCCGGCGGCGGCATTGCCCGGATTGCGTTCGAGCGCCGCTTTGAACGCCGTCTCCGCGTCGTTGAGCTTGCCGCTCTGGGCGTACAAGAGTCCCAGATTCACTTCGGGTCCGGCGAGCTCGGGATAGGCCGACGCCAGCTTCTTGAATGCAAGTTCGGCGTCGCTCGCCCGCCCGGCCTTCATCAGTTGCAAGGCATCGGTATATTGCTGCGTCGCCCGCTCGGGAACCGGCGCCACGCTCGCGGCCGGCGCACCGCCTGCACTCTTGGCGGCATCGGGCGAGGCGACTTCTTGCGCCGCCGGGCGCGGCTCGCCGTGCGGCGCGCTCTGGCAGGCCGCAAGCAGCAGCAGGGCGCCCACGTTAACGAATGGATTCGACCAGCGGCTCACCGAGTTCCACCTTGCCGTAACGGCCTGGATTGAGTTGTGCCAGCGCGGCGAAGCTCTTCTGCACCCATTCGTCATAGGTACCGGTCTTGGCGCGCGCAATGTTCACCTCGTGCAATTTGATCGCATCCTCCTCGAACGGGAACGCCTGCTCCTCGAGCAGCACGTTGTACTGTTCCAATTCGTCCTTGGATAGATTCTTCGGGCGCTCGGAGCTCATGAGATCCTTGCCCAGCTGCCGATAAAGTTCGGCACTCTCGAACGTCGCCGCCGTGGTCACGTCGGCGACCTGGTAGTCGGCCGCCTGGGTATAGGCCTTCAGCGCCGTTTCCATCGCCTTGCGTTTTTCCGCCAGCGATTTCTTGAGAGGCGCGACCAGCTTGATTCGCACGAACTCCTCGCGGGCGGGCGCGGCCAGTATCAACGTCGCCTTGGCGGCCAACGCCCGGCTGCGGTCCGTGCGCGCCGCGCCGGCCGAGCGATCGGCGGCGACCATTTCCTTGAGCCAAAAATCGCGGCCGCTGGCATCGCCGGCGTCGCCGGCAAGCGCGCTCAATTTGTTGCGCGCCTCCATGGCCGGATTCAACGGCTGCGGAAAGTGCTTCACGAAGGCTTCCAGCATGGCGCGCGACTTGGCCGTATTGCCCGCCTTGTCGTAGAGCTCGGCCGCCTGCAGCGTTGCCTCCCGCTGCACCTCGGGCGCTTCGGCCGGGGCCTGCGCGATCCGCTCGAACTCCAGCGCCGCCTGGCCGGGATGGTTCGACTCCGTATAGGCCACCGCGAGCTTGCGCGTGACGTCCTCCTGCAGCGGGCTCTGCGGAAAATTGCGGCGGAAACCTTCCAGCACGACGATTGCCTGATCCCACTGCTTCTCCGTGATGAGCAGCGCCGCGGCATCGAAATCCGCGTTCGTCCGGACTTTCGAGGTCGGCGCCTCCTTCGATACCCGCAGGAAGTCGTTCACGGCCCCCGTGCTGTCGCCCGCCTTGTTCTTCTGCTCGCCTTGCTTGTAAATCGCGGCAGCCAGCCGCTCGACGATCGCCGGACGCTCCGGGTCGTTGGCCGGCATCAATGCCCGCGCGCTGGCGTAGCCGGCTTCGGCCTTGTCGAAGGAGCCCTGCTCGAAATTGGAATTCGCGATCACCGTCCACGCGATGCGTTGCTTGGCGGCATCCGCCGGTGGCTGGCGCGCCAAAATCGTCTGTGCCGCGGCGATGGCGCGCGGATAATCGTTGGCCGCATACAAATCGGTTGCGGCGCGCGTCAGCACCTGCGCGCTCTCCGGATGCAGCGGAAAGGTCTGCGCAAACTTCAGCGAACTCTCGACGCCGCGCGCGTGCATGGCTGCCTTCGCCTCGCCGGACAAGCCATCCTCTTGCTTGCCGTAGGCCACGATCGCGGCATAGCCGGCCGCACCGGCCTTGTCATGGCTGCCGTACGCATACGCGGTCTTCTCGTATTCCTGCGCGGCATCGAGATACTGTTTGCTCTCGAACAGGGTATCGGCCAGGAGAAAATTGGTGGCCGCCGTTTCCGGTTCTTCCGGAAACGACGTGATGAAACTACGGTACCACTTCGCGGCTTCCTGATAATCGGACAGGCTCTTGGTGCGTTGCGCTTGCGCATGGTAGTACTGCGCAACGTCTTTGAGATTCGTTTTGAGTTCGGCCACGACGCCCGGCTCGCCCTGCGGGGTGCGGTTCTGCCAGAACGCCGTGCCATAGCTATAGTTCTCGACGAACTCCTTCTTGCCCTGCAGCACGAGTTGCGGAAAGCCGCCTTTCGAGTAGGCCTCGATCGCCTGCATCTGCAGCTGCGGGGCTTTCTCGTTGTCCCGGTCTTGCGAGACGAAGGCGCGGTACGCGTCGGCAGCATCCGTATAGCGCTCTTTCTCGATATACAAGTCGCCGAGGCGTGCGTACAGCAGGTAGGAATACGGCCGCGGCGGCGTGCGATGCTTCACGAAGTCGTCGATGGTTTTCGGTCCCTCCAGATACGAGAACGTGATCGCCATCACCCGGAACGTATCCTCGATGAGTTCGCGATTGGGGCGGCTCAAGGTCTCGAGCTCGATCAAGGCGGACGGATCGCGCTTCGACACCAGCACCGAATCGAGAACTCCGGCGAACGACTCCAAGCTGCGTTCGTTCTCGCCCTGCTTGAACAGCGACCAACCGTGTTTGTACAGGCTCTGGTTGTAGTACGCCGAGGTCGGGCCGACTTTGACCACGGCCTCGTAGGCCGCCTGCGCCGCCGGATACGATTTCGATGAGAACAGGATCTCACCGCGCCGAAATTGCGCCTCATCCAGGTAGCGGCTCTTGGGATAGTTGGCCACCAGCTGATCGAGCGCAGCCAGCGCCTTGTCGGGTTGTGCGTTGAGTTCATAGGCGCGTGCCAGCTGATACAGCACCGCATCGTTGCGCTCGTACTTCGGGTAAGTCTTGAGCAGCGCCGAGTACAGATGGATGGCTTCGGTCGCCCGCAATCCCTCGTTGGTGACGAGTTCGCGTTCGATGCGTTCGGACTCCGAGCTTTCGAGATTCAAATCGCCGAGCCGACGCAGCGCTTCCGCACGCAAGCCGGCATCGCCGGCGTTCAGATCCAGAAAGCGGCGGTAGCTGTCCATCGCCTTGTTCGCATCGACGCCCTGCGGCGGTGCCGTGCTCACGTCGACCTGATCCGCCTCGAGATCCTTGATGGTCGGCGGCGGCTTCGAGGCCGCATCCGCGGCCGCCGCCGCGAAGGCAAGGGCGGCCGCTAGGCCGGCATACAGACCGAACCCGGCGAGCGAGCGCGTCACGGCCGGACCTTCGATTTGTCCGTGGCAGGCTTGTCCGAGGCCTTGTCGTAGATGGCCGCCAGTTCGTACCGGGCCTGGACCTGATAGACCTCGATGCGCTGTTTCTGCAGCTCCAGTTCGCGAATGGCGAGGGTCTGCAGGAAGCGGTTCTGCCGTTCGGACAGCGCCGTCAAGCGCTGCTGCAACCCCTCGATCCGCGCGCTCACCGCGCCGACCTGCACGGCAAATGCGCCGGTATTGTTGGGCATGTTCTGCCGCGCCTGCTTGACCAGAATGGTGCGCGTCTGCGTGTCGGCCAACGACGCCTCGAGTTCCTTCACGGTGCGCCGCTCATTCCACAGTCTGGCCTTGAAACTCTGCGAAAGCCTCCAGTACATGACGCCCTTGAGCAGCCGCAGGCGGTCGCGCATCTCGTCGAGCTCCGTATCGTTCGGATGCAAGCTGAGATATTCGTCGATGCGCTTCAGCCGCGCCCAATTCTGCTGCTCCTCCGCCGTACCGAGCGCCGCGAAGTCGTTGGATTTTTCGATCTGATTGATGCGCGATTCGAAATCGACGCGCTTTTGCGTGAGGGCGTCGAGGTCGGTCGCCGCCATCACCGCATCGGCCTTCGGCAGCTCCTCGTTGTAAGCCTGCTGCCGCGTGTCCAACATGTCGTTGAACGCGGAAAGATCCTCGCGCCAATCGTCCAGATTGCGGCTCATGAACTCAAGCTCGCGATAGTTCTTCAATCCCTCCTGGAACTCGTTGCCGGCGAGCAGCTGGTACAAATAGCGCGACTCCGGCGCATCCGGCAGCGTCTTCAGCTGCCAATACCAGGTGAGCGTGTCCTTCTTGTCGTCGTTCAACAAGCGGTCCAGCAGATTGCCGGCGCGAATCTGCTCGATGGAGCCGTCGATGCGCTTCATCTCCGCGTCGAAGGACTCGATGGCCGAATTGTAGAAATCGGCCGCTTGCCCCGTCGCGCCCAATTGGTTGTAAGCATAGGGAACCGTGAGGTAGGACTCCTGCACGGCGGAATCGAGCAGATTGCGTTTGCGCAGCGCGAGCCATGGCACCAAGGCCCGCTTGAATTCGCCGAGAGCCGAATCCGCCCAGCCCACGCCCAACAGCGCCTTGCTGGAATACGGCCCATCGAGACGCACCCGCTGCAGTATGGGCCGCGCATCGGCGGCGCGCTCCGCCTGCAGCAGCGCGAAACCCAAGGCAAGATTCGCCTTGTCGCGCAGGGCCAGCAGTTCCTCGCTGGATGTCTCCATCCGGCCGACCTGGTCGAGATGGGAGATGGCCTCGGGAAGCCGCCCGGTGCGCACCAGGGCCACGCCCAGGTTGAACTGCGCGTACGCCGTCCAGTCCGGCGCACCGTGCCAGGCGCTCAACGCGGCGATGGCGTCATCGTAGCGCTGCTGCCGCAGCATCAATTGCGCGAGCAGCATGTAGCGCTCCGCGCTGATGCGCGGCTGGATCTTGTCGGAGACCTGCCGCAAGGCGCGTTCCGACTCCTCGAGATAACCGCGCTGATACCATACCTTGCCGAGGTAGAACCACGCCTTGTTGCGCACGTTCTCGGACGCATTGCCGGCCAGGAGTTTCTCGAAGATCCTGCCGGCCTCGACGTGTTCGCCCAAGGACAGGTACAAGCCGCCGAGCAGCAGTTCCGCTTCGCCCTGGGTGTTCGGCAGACGGTTCAATTCCATCGCGGCCAGCAACCGCGTGATCGAGTCGAAGTAATCGTCCTGGTAGAAGTAGAACAGCACGTCGCCGTAGTGCAGATCCTTCACGTCCTGCGGCGGCAGGCCGTCGGGGTCGGGCTTCACGTTCTTTCCCGAGGCGTGCGCCCACGGCAACGCCAACAGCAGCACGCCGCACAACAGCGGCCGAAGCACGTGAATCGCGCGCTGCACTGGTCCGTGCGTCACTCCGGGGATCCTCATTCCCAGTCTTTGATCTTGAACTCTGGCTGGTGCTTCGAAACGCGATCCGTAATCTTGAGTTCCAAATACTTGGCGCCCACGCCTTTGTCGAAATTCACCGTCGCGCCGCGCTTGTAGTCGCGTTCCATCGGGCCCTTGCCGGTGAAGAACGCGACGAGTTCATGCTTGCCGACTTTCAAGTTGCCGAGATAAATCTCCTGCACGCCGCCCTTCAGCAAGGCTTCCGCCTCGCGCGCCGTGTAGAGGTAGTTCTTGACTTCCTTGTTGTCGATCTTGAGCGTGACGGAGTCCAGGGCGAAGAATGAGCCCACGTCCATCGAGACGTACACGGCCACCTGGGTATTGGCGGGAAACAGCAGTTCCTCCTGCAGCACGAACAGGTCCTTGTTCAAATCGATCACGTCTTTCTTCATGCCCTGAACTTCCTGATCGAGGGTCTTGAAGTCGCCGGGCGGCGCGTCGGATACGGGCGTCCCGGGGGCCGCGGCGCCCACGGTCGCCGCCGGATCGGGCGCGGCGGCCGGTACCGCAGGGGCCACGGCGGTTGGTGCGGCGGTCGATACCGCGGCGGCCGGCGCTCGCGCAGGCGCCGCTGCCGGGGCGTTGGCGTTGGCGTTGGCGTTGGCGGCCAGCACCGGCATGCCGGCGCCGATCGCCCAGGCTACGCCTAAGATGCCGCCGCGCCACACGATCGAAACAAGTCGAGACTTCAAATTCATAACAGGCCCATCGTTTATTCGCGCAGCAATTCGCGTATTTGATCCAGATATATGTGCTCGTCGCCGCGCTTGAAGCCGACGTTCGAATAACGCACCACGCCCGACCGATCCACGAGTAGGGTCACCGGCATTTTCTCGAGCAGGTAGTTCCGCCCGACCTCCGGGCTGGTATCGAGCAAAATCGGATATTTCACTTTCATCGCATCGGCAAACTCGCGTGCCCGCCGTGAATCCTCGTCGACCGAAACGCCCAGAACGACGAGTCCCGCCCGGTTGTAAGTAGAATTGATCCGATCCAGCGCCGGCATTTCCTGTCGTGAGTCGCCCGCCCAACGTGCCCAGAAATTGATGAGCACCACCTGGCCGCGATATTCCGAAAGCCGCAGGTTCTTGCCATCTGTGCCCTTCAGGACGAAATCCGGAGCGTCCTTGCCCACGAGTGTCGGCGCGGCCGCGATCGAAACCCCGGCCAATGGCCCGGCCAACAGGCCAACCAGGGCGATCCCGCAGACAATAAGGTGTTTACGCACGCGGTGATTACCCTGATCAGACGTTATGCAAAATCGCACAATGAGAGCCGCAGTGTCAACGCAACGGGCGCGCGCGTCACTAGTTTCCGGTATGACGTAGCGCACAGTCCTGCAATTTCGTCGGCGCGCGAGCAAAACCATGCCGCGCGGCGTCCTGCCGCGCGGCGGGCGCCCGCCGTCAACCCGTGACCGTTCCGTTGGTGAGGCCGGGCAGTGGTTGGTACGCAATCAGCGAGTCCAATGCGGAACCGCTGCCCAGGGTGTTCGCCAACGCCGATGGCGGATACAGGCTCGGAAACGCCGCCGCGGCCCCCGAACTGTGCAGGGCCATGTAGTTGAGCACGACCAGCTGGGCCAGCTGGAATACGTTGTTCGCGGCCGGGCTGCCGTTGGTATTGAGCGAACCGTCGGGGTTGAAGCTTCCCATTTGCAGGCTCAGCTCCGGGTTGCTTTGGGCCGAGGCCGGCCTGCCGGCGGGGTTGTACACCAGGAAGTAGGTGGCCGCCACGTTCTGGTTGTCGCCCGTCCACACGCCCTTGCCGCGACCGCCTGCCGAATTGTCGATCATGCCGTTGCTGGCGAGGGAGCCGTCGCTGAAAACGTAGATCATGACCGGTTTCTTGACCAGCGCGGCGTATTGCAGACACGCGCCGATGCAATTGCCCACGTTGAAGTCGCGCGCTTCGCCGGTGGCGCGATCGCCCGTGTGATAATCGAAACCGTCCATTTCGATGGTGCCGGCCGCGGCATTGCCGTCGATCACCAATTTCATGACCGCGGCGGTCTTCTGATAGTCGCTGTTGCTCTGGTATTCCGCCGCCGTGAAGATGCCGCCCACGATGTTCGGATCCACATCCGGATTCACCGCCGAGGGGCTGTTGTACTTGTCGACGATGTAGGCCGCCTTGGTGTAGCCGCACGCCTGCGTCCCCGCCGGGCCCAGCACGGCCGTGTTGCTGGCCGTGTCCTGATAGGCCTGCACCGTCGCGTACTTGGCATCGCTGATGCGCTTCATCGATTCCATGACGTTGGTTACGTCGACGGGATTCGGCAGCAATGTGCTCAGCTGGCCGGTGCTCACCAGGCCCTTGCTGTCGTTGGAACTGGAAATCTTGACCGGCGCCGCGCTCGGAATGATCCAATTGGGCGGCGCCATGGAGTTGCCGCCGGAGATCGAACTGACCGAACCGATGAGGTCGAGCAAACCGCCGCGCGCGCCGAAGCTGTACACCCCATACATGGGATTGTGCGGATTCACATTGGTGTCGTTTTGCGACAACGCCGGAATCACGGTGCCCGTGGTGTTCGCCATCACGCTCGCGCTGGTGGCCCGCGCCTTGATGCCGCGCAGGTGTGCGCTGTCGGCATGGAAGCGCAATCCGAAGCTGCTGTCGATGAAATTCCCGCTGGCGCTGGGATTCGGCACCATGGTGCCGGGAAGCCCCAGTTTGCTGTAGCCCGCGACCGACAGGAAGTCGAGCTGCCCTTTGGGGCCGCCCACCAGCACGTTGGAGCCGGCGATATTGCCGCCGCCCGCCAGGTCGAAACAGATGAACGGAATCTTGCCGGCGCCCGTGCTGATATTGCACGCCGCAACCGCGTTCAGCATGTCTTGACTGAGATTCGATGCCGCCCGCGCCATCTTCGGGTCGGCCAGCAGTCCGAGCAACGAAGGGCCGAGAATGGTGGCCGCTCCCGTCATGAAGCCCTGGGCGACGAACTCGCGGCGCGTGCGCGGCCGTGAATGATCCTGATGCCGCAGCGGTTCGCGCAGGCCGAGAGATTTGGGTTTCTTCATGATGGTCCTCTTCGATTCGTTGGCTGCGGACGGGCTTAGTCGATCAACATGTCGGCGCTGCCGAACGCGGCCGCACACGCGGCGCTGGTCACCGCCAGCACCCGCGCCTGGGTGTTGCAAGCGGTGGTCGCGCAGAGATTGCCGATCAAGGTCCCGAGCTCGTTGGTCACGGTCGACGCCGCCGGCTGGCTCGCGAGTCCCGTGCCGAGCACCCGCGCCGCGAGTGCGCTGGTCACCTGGCTGGTGCCGCCTGCGGTCGCAAACTGCGAACTCGAGAAGGTCACGCCCGGAAACAGCGCCGCCTGGTAGGCCGGCGTGTTGACGGCCACGTTGCAGTATTGGACCGCCAGCTGCGCGATGCCCACTTGATTCGCCGAGGAGAAGCTCTCCAGGGTGGAGGTGGCCGGCAACTGCTGCGTCACCAGCGCGTAGGTGGCCGCGACATCGGTCTGATTGGTGGGCACGCCGGTGAGCGCCGACAGGCTGGAATTGATCTGGGCAAAGGTGCGCACACCGATGGATGCCACCGGCGGCAGCACCGCCGGCGCCGACGCCGTGAACGTCTGCTCGACGGTGACGTGGGTCTTGCTGCCGAGCTGATCGAACGACAGGAAGAACTGATCGGTGAGCGGCCCATTCTGCAGGGCGATCACCGTCCCCACCGCGGACAAAGGCTCGCCGGTCGACTTGTAGTTCGCCGCCGTGACCGTGGTGTTGAGCGTGCTGTACGCCTGGCCGACCGCCGGGAGGGTGCCGTTGATACCGATGCGCATGCCCTTCACCACCACGCCGTCGGGCGTCACCGTCGGATCCAGCGAAATGAACGCGGGGTTGGTGAACAGGTAGCTTGCGCTGTCGTACTGGCTGGCCGTCAGCAGGATGTAGCCCTTGGAGACGCCGGTCACGTCGGCCACGTTGAATAACAAATAGAACCGCTGGCCCACGCCCGCGTTGTAATTCTGCAGTACCTGGGGGGCGGTCAGGGCACGGTCATGGATGGCCACGAACTTGATGAGTCCCTGCCACGACCGGTCGCCCGACACCTCGTTGCCCAGCACCACGGCGAAGGTGTCGTCCCAGTTGGAAATCGTGCCGCCCTTCTCTGGATCGATCGCACCGGTGTTTTGGCCGTTGACGAAAATCTGACGGCCGTTGATGGGATCGTAGGTGAGCACCACGTGCTGCAGCGTCGCCTGCAGCACCATGGCGGCGGTCGCGGTCTGCAGTTGCGCCATCCCGTTCAAGTCCGAGTTGCTGCTGCGCATCAGAAAGTCGTAGCTCTGGTTGGTCTGACCGAGCGTGAAATTACGCACCGTATCGCCGCCCGAGTAGCTCACCATGTAGGACTTGTCGGCCGCGACCAGCGCCGGCGCGACCCAGGCCTCGATGGTGAATTCGCCGGTGGCGGCGATCAGGTCATGCACCTTCTTGCTCGAGGACGTCGATGCCTGAGCCTTGCCGCCGGCGCCGACATTGATGCCCCAGCCGCCGGCCCACGTCACGCTGCCGGAGATGGTCAGGTCCGCGGAGGGGTCGACGCCGCTGGTGTCGTAGGCCGTGAGTCCCGTACCCGTTTGGAATTCGTACTTGGCGATCACGTTGGCGTCGTAGCGATTGGCACCGCTCGCCACGGTGCCCTGGCTCATGGTGAGCGCCTTGCTCACCACCAGCGACGGATCGACGCTGGTCAGCGGCTCCTTGTTCGCGAATGCCTGGATGGCCGCCAGCATGGTTGCCGCGTTATCCGCGCAGACGCTCCAGCAATTGTGCTGGTCGACCAACAGCCGCGTATAGAAGCGTGAATTCGTGGGCGTGTTGAGGTCGATCTTCGGAATGGCGAACTGATACGCCTGGCCCACGTCGGAGGAGGCGAAGTACGGCGATTGCGGCGTGGCTGCGTCCGGGGCGTGGCACTTGGAGCAATACGCCGTCAGCAGCGGGTACACCGTGGCTTGGAAATCGGTGGGGGCCGCCGGAAAGTTCTTGCTCTGCCCCACCGTTTGCAGCGGCGGCGCCGTCAGCTGAATCTGGGTGCCCGTGCCCACCGCCGCGCCCGCCCAATTGGTGATCCAGGTGGTCAGGATCTCACCGCAGGCGCTCGGATCGGCGAGCCAGCAGTTGTGGCCGCCGCTGACCTTGGTCACGATCAGCGACGTCGAGGGCTGCTGCAGATTGACGACGGTATTGGCCTGCGCGTAGGCGAGGTTCACATCGTCGCTGCGCGCGAAGTTCGGCATCTGCGCGGGCGAGGTCGCATTGTGGCATTGACCGCAACGATTCTGCACGCGCACGTTGTTCCAGAAGCTCACCGCAAAGGCTTGCACGTCGGCCGTCGCCGGGGCGGGCCCCGTGTAAGCGTCGGCGGCGCTGGTGGGCGCCGCCGCGGGGGTGGCCGTGGTGGGCGCGCCGCCGCCGCACGCCGACAAGACGATGGTCGCTGCGAGGAGGCTCGAGCCCACGATGCGTTTGACGTTCATGGTGAGGTCCCCATGCAGTAGACGGCGGCGTCGGCGAATACCTGGCGCAGCGAATAATTGTTGGATTTGAACGAGGCGACCATGGTGGCGACCTGGCTCTGGTCGGCCGTGCCGCTGGGCGCCCTGAAGCACACGTACTTGAATACCCGGGTGACCTGGCAGTTGGCGAAGGCCGCGCTGTTCTCGAGTTCGGAACCCAAGGACTTGGCTCCCGCGCCGCCGCCGGTCGGATTGAGCGCCGCGTTCCATCCCAGCAGGGAATTGACTCCCGTGCGAAAACGATTGTCCCAGTGGTCGTCCGGCGTCACGTAGCCTTGGGGAAAATTGGTGCTGTTGATGAAGTATTTCGGCTGCACCTGGCCCGCCGTGTAGACGATCTTCAGGGCCGTGTTGTCGAAGTTGTAGTAGGCAAAGGCCTGCGCCATCGGATCCATGCCGCTGTGACACTCGATGCAATTGTTCAGGAACAGGCTGCTGTCGCCGCCGGGACTGCGCGTCACGTCCTGGCGAATGCGATCCGGCGGACGGGTGGTGTCCGGGATGGTCTGCAGATCCGAGCACAGATGATTCATCATCGTGAAGCGGAACATCGCGCGGTTGGTGCCGTTGACGAAGAACGCCATCGCGGCGCCGCGCGTCGTCATGACGCCCGCCGTCGCCGCCGCCGCCAGGCCGCTCACCGCCGACTGCGTACTCGTCACCAAATGCGCCTTGAGATCCAGCCCATCGGTGTCCATCGCGTCGTACATGTCGTTGTTGGCGGGCGAGTAGGCCGGCACGTTGGATGCCGCATCCGCGACGTACACCAGATCCGCGCTCAACAAGGTGTTGAAAGGCACGTTGTCGCGCACCATGCCGACCACCGTGGCGGTGTAGTCGTTGAGCGGCACGAACACCGTCTGATCGCGATTGGTCCAAGGCGCCGCGAGGTTGCGGATGGTGTTGTTGTAGAAGGCGGGATCCTGGGTGGCCATCAAGGCTGCGCTGGTGGCGTCGGTCTGGGTCATTTGCGTGAGCACCGCGTCGGATGCCGGCACCCCGGCGATGCGGTCGTACATCCGCTTGGCCTGGTCCTTGTTGGGATTGGCGGCGAGCGCCGCGCTCATCAGCGCCAGCGCACCGAGACCGGCGATCGCGCCGGCCGACAATGTCGAGGCGCGCCGTGCACCCGGGGCGCGCCGTGCGTGATTCTGCTGCGTTTCTGCAATCCCATTCTTCATGTGCACATCCACTCGCGTGAGTTGTGATTTCGACGTGGCGCGAATATACGCAGCCGAAACGCTTGAAAGTAATGTCTCATTCGGCCGACGTCGGCGATCCGCGACAGTACCGAGGGCTCGTTTCCGGTTTATATTCCGCGTCGCAACCCGCTCATGTCTTCCCCGGGCGAGCAGAGAAGCGAATGTGGCGAAGTTCTTCTGTGAGTGTGTTAACAGAACTCGCATGCATATCGGAACGAAGATGCATTTATGAGACCCATTAAGTTCAATTGCGTCGTAAGCTGCGCGTTTGCCGTAGCGCGGATGCACTCGATGCCGAACCGACGATTGAAGCCCCGAGACCGAAAACCATGACTATCGTTCGACACCGTGACCTGCATCACACTTTGCTCCGGCTGGCCGCCCTCCTGCTGCCGCTGCTCGCCGCCGGCTGCAGCAGCGGCGTCAGCGGTCACGCGCCGGGCCTCGCCGGCACCCAAGGTGTCGATCCCGGCACGTTTACCTTTCCGCTCGCCTATATCAAGCGCCCGCCGCCGGCCACGGACATCGACGTGCGCGATCTCATCACCTCGACCACGGGCGGCGATCTGTATGTGCGTGAACAGGCCAGCGCCGGCGCCGCGGAGACCAACGTCACGAAATCGATCACCAACGGGATGGGCGACGTGCGCGACCTGGATGTATCGCCGGACGGCAAGAAGCTGCTGCTCTCACTGCGCCTGCCGCTCAACCCCAACAAGCCCAACACCGACCCGACGCAGCCGAATTGGAAGATCTATCAATACGACGCGGTGACCAAAGCCGTCACCCAGCTCACCAACGACAATACGACCGCGGGTCACGACGTGGGCGCCCACTACCTGCCCGACGGCCGCATCGTCTTCTCATCGACGCGGCAAGTCGCGACCCAGTCCATCCTCATCGACGAGAATCGGCCCCAGTACCCCGCGCAGACCGACGATCGCAAGCAGGCTATTTTCCTGCTGCATGTGATGAACGGCGACGGCACCGACATCCATCAGATCAGCTTCAATACCAACCACGATTTCGCGCCCTCGGTGCTCAACAACGGCCAGATCGTCTTTTCCCGCTACGACACCGTCAACGGCGACCAGATCAGCCTATATCGCACCAACCCGGATGGCACCGGCCTCGAACTCTATTACGGCGAGAACAGCCACGCCACCGGCGTCAACATCGCCGGCACGAACGACAACGTCATCCAGTTCTTGAACGCGCGGCAACGCCCCGACGGCAAATTGATCGCCATCGCACGGCCCTTCTTGGGCACTCAGCTGGGCGGCGATCTGCTGCAGATCGCCGCGGACAATTTCGTCGAGATCCACCAGCCGGCAACCCCCACCGGCGCCGCCGGCGTCGCGCAAAGCAGTGCGACCACGCTGGGCGTGACCACCGATGCCAACCTGCCATCCTTGGGCGGCCGCTTTGCCTCGGCCTATCCGCTCTATGACGGCACCCAGCGCATGCTGGTGAGCTGGGCACCCTGCCTCGTGGTGAACTCCGGAGTCACCAGCATTTGCACCTCCGGGAACACCAGCGGCGCGAACGTGACCCCGGCACCGCCGCAGTACACCCTCTGGGTCTACGATATCGCCGCGGGAACCTTGAGTCCCATCCTGGCCGCCGAATCGGGGCTGACCATCGTGGAACCGGTGATCCTTCAGGCGCGGACCCCGCTGCCCACCCCCATTCACGATACCGTCCCGACCGGCGCTGCCGCGACCTTGGCCGATAACTCCAACGGCGGCTTGGGCCTGCTGGAAATACGCAGCGTTTACGATTTCGACGGCATCGACACCGTGGCCGCGCAAACCGCCAACGCGCTGCCCAACATCGCGGCATTGGCGGATCCCAAGCAGGCGACGGCGGATCAACGGCCGGCGCGCTTCATCCGCATCGAAAAAGCGGTCGAGATTCCCGACCGCACGGTTCGCAAGATCGACGATTCAGCCTTCGGCCCCGCCAACATGGGGATGCGCGAAATCCTGGCCTATGCGCCCGTCGAGCCCGATGGTTCCGTGAAAATCGAAGTGCCCGCCAATGTCCCCTTCACCGTCGACATTCTCGACAAGAATGCGCGACGCATCACGGCCAAGCATACGAGCTGGCTGCAATTGATGCCCGGCGAAACCAAGACCTGCAATGGCTGCCATACCGCGGGCAACGGCGCAACTCCGTCCCACGGTCGTGCGGGGCTCACCGCATCGGCTTACCCCGGAGCGCCGGCGGCCGGCATGGCATTCCCGGACACGATGGCGGCCTTGGCGCCGGCCAATGCAGGCGACACCATGGCCGACGCGCTGGCAACGAACACCTGCGCCAGCGGATCGGCCGTGACCTGTTCCGAAGTGCCCGCCATCGATGTCATCTACGCCGATGAATGGACGGACCCGGCCGTTCGTACGCCGGACGCGAGCTTTGCCTATTTATATAGCGCATTGTCCACCGCGAAGCCCAACAATACGCACTGTTTGCCGTGGGATCCCCTGTGCCGCAGCACCATCCACTACCCGCTGCACCTGCAGCCGCTGTGGAGTTTCAAGCGCCAGACCTTCGCGGCCGACGGCGTCACCGTGCAAACCGACAATACCTGCACGAACTGCCACAACCCTGTGAACAATGCCAACACCCCCCAATTACCCGGAGGATCTCTCGATTTGACCGCCAGCACGTCGACCGTCGACACCACGGTCCTGACCTCGTATGAGCAACTGTTGTTTGCACGTGACGAACAGACGCTTAATATGGGCGTGTTGCAAGATCTGTTGGTCGCAGCGCCCGGTCCTCCGAACGCCGCGGGTCAACCGACGACGGTCATGGTTCCGGTGTCATTGGCGCCGCCGATGACTGCCGGCAGCGCGATCGATTCGATGAAATTCCTGGGGATATTTGACCCGAACTATCAGGACCCCAACGCTGGCCAGCCAAACGAGGTTGACCATCGAGGCTTCTTAACAGCGGCGGAGTTGCGCTTGATCTCGGAATGGCTAGACATTGGCGCCCAGTACTACAACGATCCCTTCGTTGCGCCGGTTGCGAACTGACTTGATGCCACGCCTGCTCGCGCTGCTGTTGTTGCTGCAAGCGTTCAATGGGCTGGTCCACGCAAAGGAGCAGCTGGTGGAGGTGGTGGTCACCGAGCCGTACCTGGAAATGCACAGCGGCCCGGGCCGGGGCTATCCCGTGGTGTACGTCGTGGGGCGCGACGACACCGTCACCATACTCTTCAGCCGTACCGACTGGTACAAAGTGCGCGCGCCGCGCGGTCAGGAAGGCTGGGTGCGCCGCGCCGACCTCGCGCTCACCGTGCTGCCCTCGGGCGAGCCCGCGCCGATCCCGCCCTACCCGGAGTTCGCGACTCACCGCTGGGAGGTGGGTGCGGGCTATGGCGTCTTCAATCGGCAGAACCTGGTCACCGGCTACGTCGACTTCGGGATTACGGAGAGCCTGGATGCGGAATTTGTGGTGCAACAAGCGCTCGGCACCATCGACAACCGGTACATGACCACGATCGGGCTGCGCCACACCTTCATTCCCGAATGGAAGTGGTTCTCGCCCACCGCGGGCATCGGTACCGGCTATCAATACATCGACAACAAAGTGCCCCCGCAGCCCTTGCAGAATCGCAATCAGATGGCCTATGTCTCGCTGGGGGTACGGGGATTCATTACGAGGCGCTTCATGTGGCGCGCCGACTGGCGCAAATATGACGTCTTCACCAACCAGAATCAGAACGAGGAACCGGAAGAATGGAAAGTCGCCTTAGCAGTGTTCTTCTAGCGTCGGCGCTGCTGTCCGGCTGCGGCTGGTTCCATCGCGGCGAGAAGCCCTCGAACCAGGTCGTGGTCGACGAGCCGGCGGGAGAACCGTCGATCGTCGAACCCCAGGTCAACCGCCGGGAAATCAAGGTACCGAAGATCAAGGCCAAGGACTTCGAACTGGGCGCCTATTTCGGCGCGCTGAGCATCCAGGATTTCGGTGTCAATCCGGTCTATGGCGTGCGCGCGGCCTATCACGTGTCGGAGGACATTTTCTTCGAAGGCTTCGTGGCGCGCTCCAAGGCCGGCACCACCAGCCTCGAGGACGAAATTCCGGATATCACGGTAGTCAGCGATGCTGGGAGGCACTTCACGTATTACGACCTGGACTTGGGCTACAACGTCCTGCCGGGCGAGATATTTCTGGGCCGCGGCCGGGCATTCAACTCGCAGCTCTACGTCACCGTGGGCTTGGGCGATGTGAAGTTCGCGCAAAAGGATCAATTTGCGTTGAATTTTGGAGTCGGCGAGCGGATCGTAATCACGGATTGGCTGGCCCTTCACGTCGATGTCCGGGACCATATTTTCGAGACCGACCTGACCGGACGAACCAAGAACGTCGACAACATCGAAGCAACCATCGGCTTGACCACTTTTTTCTAGGAGAAATCCATGCAAGGCTCTACGCCAAGATTGTTCAAACGCTGCGTCATGGCGGCGATCGTGCTGACCGGCACCGCGTTCGCCGCCGATGCGGGTGGACCGGCGCCCGCGTTTACCCTGACGGCGCTCACCGGCCAGCCCGCCGCTTTGAGCCAGTACAAGGGCCAGGTCGTCATGGTGAATTTTTGGGCTACCTGGTGCGGCCCCTGCCAGCAAGAGATGCCGCTCCTGGACCAAATGTACAAGAAGTACAAGCCGGCCGGCTTCACGCTGATCGGCGTCAATGTCGACAAAGAGGCTCTCCCCGTCAAGGACCTGATGGCGCGCAAGCCCGTGAGCTTTCCCGTCCTGCTCGACCCGGCGAACCAGGTGAGCAAGGCCTATCACGTCGATGAAATGCCGAGTTCCGTCATCATCGACCGCAAGGGCGACATTCGCTACATCCATCGCGGCTACCGGCCGGGCGATGAGAATGAATATCAGGATCGAATCCGCCAGTTGATCAAAGAGTAGCCATGCACCGCGTGTTCCGTACTGCACTGATCGGACTGGCGCTGCTGCAGGGCGCCTGCAGCATCCAGCCCTGGGTCAAACCCTACGAGCGCGATCGCTTGGCCGATCCCATCATGTCCTGGGATCGCGACGCCCTCTCGGGCGCCTACATCGACCATATCTACGACTCGCGCGAGGGTTCGCGGGGCGCTACGGGCACGGCGGGCGGCGGTTGCGGCTGCAATTGACGCAGTCCTGCAAGTCAATGAAGCGCTCCTATCGCCGCATTGCCCGCTTGGCCGCCTGTGCGGCCCTCGTCATCGTCGGCGTCGCCGGGGCGGCGGTGCTGCCGGACGACCGTGCCGACATTTTCTACAGCGACTACAAGGGCGGCGGCATGGATATCACGGGCAAATCCGTGCTCGTGCGCAAGAAGTTCTCGGAAGCATTTGCGGTCGAGGGAAACTACTTCGTCGACACCGTGAGCGGCGCCTCGGTCGACGTATTGAGCAACGCGAGCGTCATCAAGGATGAGCGCAAGCAGAAGAGTCTGTCGCTCGAGTACATCCACGACAAGACGTCCTACAACCTCGCCTACACGAACAGCACGGAGAGGGACTACATTTCCAACACCACTCACTTCTCCCTGAGCCAGGACATGTTCGGCGACTTGACCACCGTCTCGCTCGGCTTCACGAACAGCCGCAACAGCATCGGCGAAAACAACGGCACCGCCTTCAAGCCCGTCGTTCAATGGTTGGGCCACTCCGAAAGCCGCAGCTTCGAGGGCGGGATCTCGCAAGTCGTGACCAAGAACCTCATCACCGGCGTCACCCTGGAAGTCATTACCGATCAGGGCCTGTTGAGCAATCCGTACCGCTCGATTCGTTTCTGCAGCAATCCCACCGGCAGCGTCCCCTGCGCCGGCGGCTTTACCTTGGGTTCTCAGGTGTATCCCAACACCCACACGAGCACGGCGGTCGAGACGCGCGCGAAATACTACCTGCCCTATCGTGCGGCGGCCTCGGTGTCGTATCGGTACTTCTCGGACACCTGGGGCATCAAAGCCAACACCGTCGAGGTGGGGTACACGCAGCCCCTATCGAATCTCTGGATCCTCGAAGCGCGCGTGCGCTACTACGATCAGAATCACGCGACCTTCTACAGCGACCTGTTTCCCTTCGCGAACTCTCAGAATTTCGAGGCGCGCGACCAGAATCTCGCGGGCTCGACCAATACCACCGTCGGGTTGAAGGCCACCTATGCCTTCCTGCCCGAGGGCTGGAAGATATTCAAGCGCGGCACCGTGACCGGCGATGTCAGCCACATCCATTTCAAGTACAACGACTTCACCGATCTGCGGGCCCTCGACGGCGACTTCACCGGAATCGCGGGCACGGAGCCCAACTACGAATTCAATGCCACCGTGTACCAGATCTACATATCGATGTTCTTTTGATGGCCTGCCGGTGACGGCTCGGAGCGGTCCTGCAGGCGCGGGTTTGCGCGTTTACTTGGTCCGAGCTGCGCGCCGCCACCACACCAGGATCATGGGACTCAAGGCCGCGGCGATGGCGATCGTATCCGCGACCCAGTCCCAGAAGTCCCGATCGCGATGCACGATGGGCAGACCTTGCACATACTCGATGAGCGCGCCGAAACCCGAGAGCAGCACCGCGATCACGACCAGCGAACGTTTCGGGAATGCCGCGGCGGCCAAGCCCGTCAATGCATAGAACGCGATGAAGTGTTCCGCCTTATCCCACGGAACGAGCTGCACCGCGTGTTGCGGAGGGATGACGGCACTGTAGAACGTGAAAACCAGAGCGGCGAAGAAGGCGGCCTTCGCCAATGCAACGAGCAGCGATATGTTGGGCACGATTCATCCAAAAGATCTCAGCATAGCAAAGTGTCGTTGCGCGAATCTGCGTGACTGTGACGGCACCATTCTGCAGTATGGTTGCCACCCCACTCTCCGGACGCCCCCATGACCATACCCCCGCTCTCCCGCCGCTCCTTCCTGGAAGCCCTCACCCTGGGCACCGCCGGCACGCTGGCGCCGCTCGCACGCGCCGACGCGCCGCAAAAGCTTCAAGTCGGCGATCCGGCCGCGCGTGCGCTCGGCTACGTCGAAAATGCAGCGCAAGTGGACGCCAAGAAATATCCGTCCTATGTCAAAGGCTCCAATTGCGACAATTGCCTGCAACTGCAGGGCAACGCCGGTGACAACTATCGCCCTTGCAGCCTTTTCCCGGGCAAGCTGGTCGCCGTCAGCGGCTGGTGCTCGGGCTGGACCGCGGAGATGTAGGATTTTCGCGGGGGCTCCTCGTACTGCGATTCCGGCCGGCCGGGTCGGCGGCCGCATCCCGGGCCAGCACGCCGATCGCCGGAAAATCCGTGAAGAATCCGTCGATGCCGCGCGCCAGGTAGCGTTCGATCTCGCCGCGCAGATCGCCGTGCGCGGCAGGGCTGGCGCCCCGCTTGAGGTCGTCGGGCAAGAACTCGTTTTCCGCCCGAAAAGTCCACACGTGGACCGCCAGATTCACGGCGTGGGCGTTGGCAACACCGTCAGGCGTCGCCAAGACCTTGGCGATGCCGATGGCATCCGCGTAGTCGGCGATGCGCCGCAGGTCTCCCAATTCGTGTTCGAGCAACTGCACCAGCGGCAGATGGGTCATGCCGCGCAACTGCATCAGATTATTGCGATCGAAGGACTGGATGAACACCGGCGAGCCTTCCCGGCCATAGCCGAAACGTTCCAGCGCATCGAGAACGGCACGCTCCTGCGGCAATCCGATGCCGGCAAAGTGGGCCGGATGCTTGGTTTCCGGATACACGCCTATCCTGGGTAGGCCGCCTCGATGCTTGTTCGCCTCGGTCGCCAGTTCGAGAATCTCATCGAAGGTGGGAACCAAGAACCTCCCGTCGAAATCGCGGTTGCGCGGGCGTAACTCCGGCAGCCGCTCGCGGGCACGAAGGCCCTTGATCTCCGCCAGGGTGAAGTCTTCGGTGAACCACCCGGTCATGATCTCGCCGTCGACCGTCTGGGAACGCCGTCGAGCGGCAAACTCCGGACGATCCGCCACGTCGGTGGTAGCCCCGATTTCATTTTCGTGACGAGCGATCAGCACGCCGTCCCGGGTCATCACCAGATCCGGTTCGATGTAATCCGCGCCCTGATCGATGGCGAGCTTGTAGCTCTCCAGCGTATGTTCCGGACGCTCTCCACTCGCACCTCGATGCGCAATGACAACCACGTTGGACACGGGACTCCCCGGGGAAAATGGAAGGATAGTCTAGCGCAGCAACGTCAAGTCGAGGCTGCCCCATGGCAGGCCTCGACTCGTCGCCGGTGGGCCGCTACCGCGGTGGTGCCAAAGACACGAGGCCGGAGTCGTGTGCGGACATCAGCATATTGGTCCCGGGAACCCAGGGATCACGCTCCTGCATGGCCTCGTTTCCCCGGTCGGCACTCTCAGATATGGGCTGAGCTGCAAACGCGACGCCAATGGCGAAAATCGCCGCCGCCGCAACCATCACTTTTCGACGGTGCATGTCGGACCCCCCACGTCAGTCATTGCGCGCCCAACTGCAACTGCGGCGGGTGTGCGCCCG
>PLAH01000085.1 GCA_003134045.1 Gammaproteobacteria bacterium | reverse complement strand
TCGTAGCCGTCCATGCCCGGCATCATGATGTCCATCAACACGATGGCCACGTCGGCTCGCGACTCGAGCACCGCGATCGCCTCGCTGCCGGTGGTCGCCGTCAGTACCTCCATGCCGCGTCTTTCCAAGACGCGGCTCAACGCGAAAATATTGCGCGCATCGTCGTCGACCAAGAGGACGGTCCGTTGCATCAGGTCCTCATCGGAACTGTGCAGCCGCTGCAACATGGCTTGCTTGGCGGGCGGAAGATCGGCGACCACCCGGTGCAGGAACAGCGCGGTCTCATCCAGCAGCCGCTCGGGCGACTCGACGCCCTTCACCACGACGCTGCGTGCCATGGTATGCAGCTTCGCATCTTCGTCGGCCGACAATTCCCGGCCGGTGAAGACGACGACCGGTATGTCGCACAGACTCGCGTCATCGCGAATTCGCTCCAGCACATCGAACCCCAACATATCCGGCAGTTTCAGATCGAGTACCACGCAATCCACGGGATCCTCGCGCAGCTGGGCCAGGGCGTTCGCACCCGTATCGGCCACCGTGATTTCGATGTCCCGGTGGCTCAAGAGCTCGGCAACGCCCTTGCGCTCGGCCTCGTCGTCCTCCACCAGGAGCAGACGCTTGCGGCGCGGAGCCGCGTAACTCTTGAGCCGTGCAAAGGCGCCTTCCAGCCCCTTGGGTGTCGTAGGCTTCTGCACGAAGGCGAATGCGCCCCGCGCCAGTCCGTGATTGCGGTCCTCGTCCAAGGTCACGATCTGGACCGGAATGTGGCGCGTCGCCGGATCCTGCTTCAGCTGGCTCAAGACCGTCCAGCCCAGCATATCGGGCAGGAAAATATCGAGCGAAATCGCGGTCGGGTAATGTTCGCGAGCGAGCGCCAGCGCATCCGAGCCGCGATGCGCGACCAGCACCTTGAAGCCCTCATCCTTGGCGGCCGCCACCATGATGCGCGCGTAATGCGCGTCATCCTCGACGATGAGCACGACGCTGTCGCCCGGGACGATCTCGTGGCGATCGTCCAGCAGCTCCCCGGACGGATGTTCCGGCGCGCGCGCCGACCCGGCCGCACCGTTCGCGGTCGCCGGCCTCGCCTCGCTCGGCGCGCTCTTCAGCTTCGAGGACACGCCGCCGGCGTACGCGAGCGGCAGATAGAGGGTGAACACGCTGCCGACGCCGGGCGCACTGCGCAATTGAATCTCGCCGCCCAGCAGGTTCGCGAGTTCGCGGCTGATCGCGAGACCCAAGCCGGTGCCGCCATACTTGCGGCTGGTGCCGGCGTCCGCCTGCTGGAACGCCTCGAAAATGATGCGCTGTTTTTCCGGCGGTATGCCGATGCCGGTGTCGGTCACTTCGAACGAGACGACCGATGCGGCATTGCGCAGCGTCGGATGGTCGGCGTTCCAGCCGCTCGCGGCCGGCGACACCGCGAGCTTCACACCGCCCTCCGCCGTGAACTTGAACGCGTTCGACAGCAGATTCTTCAGCACTTGCTGCAACCGCTTCGAATCCGTGATGATGCTGCGCTCGAGATCGCCGGAAATCGCCACCTCGAATTGCAACCCGCGGTTCTCCGCTTCGTGGCGGAACGGACGCGCGATCATTTCCAGAAGGTTGCTGAAGTACACTTCCTCGGCATCCACGGAGACGGTGCCCGACTCGATCTTCGACAGGTCGAGAATGTCGCTGATGAGGTTCAGAAGATCGGTGCCCGCACCGTGAATGGTGCGCGCGAATTCCACTTGTTTGTTCGACAGATTGCCGTCCGGATTCTCGGTCAATTGCTGACCCAGAATGAGAATGCTGTTGAGCGGCGTGCGCAGCTCATGCGACATATTGGCCAGGAACTCCGACTTGTATTTCGACGTGAGCGCAAGCTCGGTGGCCTTTTCTTCCACCGCGCGGCGCGCCTGCTCGATCTCCTGATTCTTGGCCTCGACCTCGACGTTGCGGTCGGCCAGCTGCTGGGCCTTCTGCTCGAGCTGCTCGTTGGTCTGCTGCAGTTCGCGCTGCTGGGTCTGCAGCTCGGTCGCGAGCTGCTGCGACTGCTTCAGCAGGCCTTCGGTCTGCATGGTCGCTTCGATGGAGTTGAGCACGATGCCGATGGAATTGGTGAGCTGTTCGAGGAACGACATCTGCAGGTCGGTGAACGCGCCGAGGGAGGCCAGTTCGATGACCGCCTTGACCTGCCCCTCGAACAGCACCGGCAGCACGATCACATGCCGGGGCGGCGCCCGGAACAGACCCGAGGTGATGGGCGCGACGTCGCTCGGTATCTCGGTGATGAACAGCAGACGAGCGTCGCGCGCGCATTGCCCGATCAGGCCTTCGCCGAGCCTCAACCGGTCGGCATGGCCGTTGGCGGCCCCATCCGCATATGCCGACAACAGCTTCAGACCGTCGGCCGGCCCGTCGCCTTCGACCTGGTAGATGACGCCATGCTGCGCCTCGACCAGCGGCGCCAATTCGGAGAGCAGCATGCGGCCCACGGTCGCCAGATCGCGCTGCCCCTGCAGCATGTTCGTGAAACGGGCGAGGTTGGTCTTGAGCCAGTCTTGCTCGGTGTTGCGATCGGTCGTGAGGCGCAGATTGCCGATCATGGTGTTGATGTTGTCCTTGAGCTCCGCGACCTCGCCGCGCGCCTCGACCTGTACCGACCGGGTCAAATCGCCCTTGGTCACCGCGGTCGCCACCTCGGCGATGGCGCGCACCTGGGTGGTCAGATTCGCCGCCAACAGGTTCACGTTGCCGGTCAAGTCCTTCCAGGTTCCCGCCGCACCCGGCACGTTCGCCTGACCACCCAGGCGGCCCTCCACGCCGACCTCGCGGGCCACCGTGGTCACCTGATCCGCGAAGGTGGCGAGCGTGTTGGTCATGTTGTTGATGGTCTCGGCCAGCGCCGCAACCTCGCCCTTGGAGGCCACCGTCAGATTCTGTTTCAGGTCCCCGTTGGCCAGCGCCGTCACCACCTTCACGATGCCGCGCACCTGTTCGGTGAGATTGGCGGCCATGACGTTGACGGTGTCGGTGAGGTCCTTCCAGGTGCCGGCGACCCCGGGCACCTGTGCTTGACCGCCCAGGCGACCCTCGGTGCCGACTTCGCGCGCCACGCGCGTGACCTCGCCGGCAAAACCGTTGAGCTGGTCGACCATGGTGTTGATGGTGTTCTTGAGCTCGAGGATCTCGCCCTTCACGTCCACCGTGATCTTGCGCGACAAATCGCCGCGCGCCACCGCCGTGGTCACTTCGGCGATGTTGCGTACCTACGTGGTGAGATTCGCCGCCAGCAGATTCACGTTGTCGGTCAAATCCTTCCACGTTCCCGCGACGCCCGGTACCACCGCCTGGCCGCCCAAGCGGCCATCCGTGCCCACTTCGCGCGCCACGCGCGTCACTTCGCCGGCGAACGAGCGCAGCTGGTCCACCATGGTGTTCAGTGTTTCCTTCAACAGCAGGATCTCGCCGCGCACGTCCACCGTGATCTTGCGCGATAAATCGCCGGTCGCGATGGCGGTCGCCACCTCGGCGATGTTGCGCACCTGCGCGGTCAAGTTGCCGGCCATGGAATTCACGTTGTCCGTGAGATCCTTCCAGGTGCCCGCGACGCCCGGCACCTGCGCCTGGCCGCCGAGCTTGCCCTCCGTGCCCACCTCGCGTGCCACGCGCGTCACTTCCGAGGTGAATACGCTCAATTGCTTGATCATGGTGTTGACGATGTTGGCGGAGCGCAGGAATTCGCCTTTGAGCGCGCGTCCGTCGACGTCCAGCGGCACGGTCTGCAGCAGATCGCCGCGCGCCACCGCCGTCACCGTGCGAGTGACCGCCGTGGTCGGCCACAGCAGATCGTCGATCAGATCGTTGACCGAGCCCTCCATGTCCGCCCATGCGCCGTCCGAGAGGCCAAAACGCACGCGGGTGCGTGTTTTGCCCTGTCTGCCCACCACCTCGCCGACGTGCTCCAGCTGTTGCGCGATTCGCTGATTGGCCGCCACGATGGTATTGAACGCGTCGCAAATCTTTCCGGCGACGCCGGTCTGCGAACCCGGCAGACGAATGGAAAAGTCCCCGGCTTGCATGGCGTGCAGCGCACCGAGCAACTCGGTCAGGTCGAGATCGCGGACGGGTGCGGGGACGGCGTGGCCGTTCGTAGTTTTCTTGCGCGCGACGCTCGAACGAGATTCCATGACGCCTCCTACCGTTGCAGCGGGCGCGAACCGCGCCGTCTGACCGCACAGGCACACTGTCAAACTCTAGTTATTCAATTCCCCGGGAATGACGCCAATCGCTGCGCGATGGTGGCAAAGACGCCGGCCAAAGTCCACCCGACAAGCTGCCGCCGGCTCTGTAAAAAATACAATTTCGGCGCCACTCGGCGCAGTGGATCGCGTCGATCTGGACAACGTCCTAATCGGCCGCCCATCCGCGGCGTCATCGAGGGCGAGAGCGTGCCCGGCGTATTTATCCCGCGGCTGGTCGAGCGTGGAAGGCCGGGACGTCGGGTGCGATATCGATGCGCCGTCCACCGCCGCCAAACAGTCGTTCAATTGGTCGGGCCGGCTCGCTCCGGCGATGGGCGAGGATGACCGTTATGTCGCCACGGCGTCGCTTGACGATGGTCAAAGCCATCGTTCATGCTGGATCCCATGGCGAAAAAGCGCGAACCCGTCGACGATCTCTTGGATTCCCTGATCTGGATGCGGCGCAAGGCAAAAAAACACGAGCCGGTCGATGAACTCATCGACGCGCTGGTGAACATGCGGCGTCAGGCGAAAGAGAAAGCCTCGAAGCGCAAGCGGGCAAACCGCAAACTCAAGTAACTCGCGGCCGGCTGAGAACTGTGACTATGTTGGTGGCCTGGAAGCCGCAAGCGGAGCACACTAAAACCTATGTGGAAGGATACGGATACCGACCTCGTGCCGTGGATTTTGGGCGGCATTCTGATAGCCGCCGGGGCGATTGCCATCCTTGCGGCCAAAGCACCCCCTGTCACGCCACCGCCCCAGGTCGTTGCGGCCTCCCGCCCGGTTGCCGCCCCCACCCAGACCCCGCGTGACCAGGCCCCGCGTGACGGGATGCCGGGACCGGCGGCCGCGATCCACCCCGCCATGCGGCCTGCACTCCCGGCCGGCCAAGTTTGGCAATGCGTGGTGAATGGCCAACGGACCTTTTCCGACTCCCCGTGCGGCGCCGGCGCTTCCGTCCGCCAACTGAACCCGGTCAATAGAATGGATGCGGCGCCCCTGCGGCCGGTGTGGTCGTACCCGGCGCCCGATCCCAGCTACCCGCCGCCGGACGCCGTATACGCGCCGCCCGCCGCGGAGGAAAATCCGTCGGATCTGGTCGACAACGTCTATGTCACCGGGCAAGTGAATGTGAACAACGCGCACAGAAGACGCGATCATCCTCCCCGGCAGCATCGTCACGATCGCGAGAACGACACGCACGTTCCCAGCCCCATGGCCAACGTACGCCGCTAGACGCCATATTCCGCGGCCAAGTCCTGCGGCGTGCGGCTGCCTCAACGGGCCGGCTGTTCGTCGACGGCCTGCGCATGCGGCACGTACTCGACGCGCACTTCCGTACCGCCGCCCGCCGCATTCGCCGCGTAAAAGTTGGCGCCGATCGCCGAGGCCCGATGCCGCATCGACGCCCTGCCGAGGCCGCCGGCACGGGACGAATGCGCGGGGAGACCGATTCCATCGTCGCGGACCGTCAGGCTCACGCCCTTCTCCCCGGCGGTGAGAACCACGTCGATTTTGCGCGCGCACGCATGCCTTACGGCGTTCGTCACGGCTTCCTGGGCGATGCGAAACAAATGGTCCTGCCCGCCCTCGTCGAGCACCAGCGGCGCGCCGCCATCGACGGTCACCGTGATGGCCGGCGGCCCGTCGTGCCCGAATCGATCGGAAAACTGCCGGATCGCAGCGCTCAGATCGCCGCCCGTCCCGGCGAACGCCGACAGCCCTCGCGCAATGCCGCGGCAGTTCTCGGCCGCTCGCAGCGCCACGTTCTCGATGAACGCCAGCGTCTGCGGATCGATCGATCCTCCCTTGTTGAGCCGGACGGTTTCCGCCCGGGCGATGAGCGACAGAGCGACCAGATCCTGCCCCAATCCATCGTGCAATTCCCGGCCCAACCTTCGGCCCGCGCGGTCCGAGGCGTCCAAGAGCGCGCCGCGCAGGCGATTACGGTCGGTCAGATCGTCGCTGAAAACCAGTCTTGCAGAACGTCCGTCGAACTCGATGGGTTTGGCGTGCAGATCCACCTCGATGGTCGTGCCGTCGCGCGTGCGGTGTCTGCGCTCGCCGGTGTCGAGTTCGGCGGCCAGCGGTCCCGCCGCGCCGGAGACCTGTTTCGCTTCCAGAGCTTGAATACCGAGTTCGGTGAACTCCTCCCGCGTGTAGCCGTAGAGCCGCAGCGCCGCCTCGTTGACCATCACGATGCGTAAAGTAGCCGGGTCGTACACCCATTGCGGCCGGGGACTGGCCTCGAACAGCACCCGGTAGCGCGTCTCGGAAATGGCCTGCCGCCGGAATGCGGCATCTCGCTCCGCGAGCAGCGAGGTGATCAGCATCCCGAGCACGGAAATGACCAGGATGGAGGTCCAGATCGTCATGAGGGCATCTTCCGGCCGCGCCTGTAATGGGCCCCGCGCCGCGATGAACGCGGCGCTTTCGATGAGGGCCAACGCAAACGGAATGAAGGACGCGACGGCGGCGCCGAGCCGCATGGCCGCCCAGATGACGAGGATGAGGCCAACCAGGCACAGCGGCAGGATCGCAACCCACGGTAGAGGCAGGAATGCCGCGATCCCCCAGCAGGAGAGAAGCAGGGGATCTTGCCACCGCTCGAGGGCGCAGTTCACCCGCCAGGCCCGCAGCAGCGCGCGAATTCCGAGCGCAAAGAGCGTGGTCGACGATGCCTGCACCAGCGCCGCCAGCGGCGGGATGCCGCCGACCGTGAGGCCCGCGCAAAGACTGCCGAAAAGGACTCCAGGCCAGCGATTGGCCCCTCGTGAATACAGCACGCCGACCGCGATGCCCAAAGGCACCCACGGCACCGGCAACCGCGTGGCGTGGAGCGGCCACTGCTCGCCGGAGGCACGGATCAGGACGGCGCATACGGCGGCGATCGCCCACATGCAGCATGCGAGCGCAAGGGAATCTCGCAGCCATTGCCAGCGCCGACCGGCGTTGCGAACGACCGTCATCGTCATCGCCGCAACGCTCATGGCAGCAGACCGCGAGCGCGGCGCACAGTCGAGATCTCGAGGAATTTAACAGTTGACACGGAAAGAGAAGAACCTGTCTTGACCCTGAATGAGCCAGGGTGGCGCGGTCCAGCAGAATAGCGGCGCCGGCGGCAAATCGCCAGCGTGCAGCCAAGCGGCCCCGCCGCCAAGCCGCCGTCTTCAGCGCAGGGGGACTTCGGGTTTCGAGCTCGAGCGCGACCCGTGCAGCGGCGAGTTGCTGCATCCGTGATACGTGAATACCAGCGAGAACTTCACTGCATCGCTCAGGTTCCTGCCGGCCGAGTGCAACGTATTGGCATGGAAGAACACCGCGTCCCCCGGCGCCAATCGCGGCGATTCGATGGTCCGAAGAATGCCGGCATTGTCCGCCCGATCGGCTCGAAAGAACTTTGCCTCGTCGAAACTGGCGGCGTCGAACGCCATTCGGTGTGAGCCCGGCGCGAACCGTAAAGCCCCGTTATCGTTCTCCTCCGTGCCGAGCGCCAGCCAGACGGAGACCAAGTCGTCGCGCTCGAACGACCAATAACGCAGGTCGCGATGCCAGCCGGTGAGGCTCCCGTAACGCGGGTGCTTGGTCATCACGCAATTGTGATGCGCCCGCGACATGAGTACCCGTTCACCGAAGTAGGCTTCCATCCAGTCGCGCACACCGGGGGCCGTGGCATGAGCCGCGAACACGGGGTCGCGAGCGTAAGCATCCAGCAGCCGACGCACCGTCTCGCCGCCCGGGGCCGCGCGCGACGACGGCGCGCCCGGATACTGCAGGTCCGCTTCGAATTCGAGCGGTTCTGCGCGGGCAGCGAGCTGCGCCCTTGCGATGCGGTTGAGCGGCGCCAATCCCTCGGCAGCGACCATCTGCGGTACGACGACGAAACCCTTGTCGTGCAGCTCTTCTAGCTGTGCCTGACGTAGCCGGCTATCTGTTTGATTGTCTACGATGCTCGTCGACGCGCTCCTGATGGCACATCATTTTGCCATCCTTATGCGGTGCGGGCCACCGACGACCTGGGACGCAAAGCGCCGATGAGCGCGCTCAGTGGCAATGGTCGTCGTGTTCGCCGCACTCATGCCACGCGTGTTCGTGATAGTACCGATGATGGTCACGGTCGTAGTAATCGTTGCGCGGCTCCACGACACAGCCTGACGCCATGAACAGAGCCAGCGCCATGCCGCCCAGCACAATCTTTTTTGCGTTATTCATATCGATGCTCCACTGAAATGACCGAATCGCGCTCCGCCCCGGACACCGGCCGCGGGCGCCCGGATGAGGGTGCCGCAGTATGCAATGGGGGATTGGCGATCCAATGTCAGACAACACCGCATAAACGTCGTTGGAAAATCGCGTTTTTTTGGTTCGGCAAGCCCGCCGGCAATATGGGCTGATACGTCGCCTGGAGTGTCCGTGAGTTGCCCCGGCGAGCTATCGCCGCCGCCAGGACGGCGCGGAACTGACCCGAGGCGGGCGCCGCCGGCTCATCGCATGCGCAACTCGCCGCGACTAGAGCGCCGGCGCAGGCTGCTCCCGGGGCCGCGTCCCGCGGGAACCGTTGGACGCATCCGCAGTCGGCTGGATCCACTGTGCTGCCATGGTGGCGCCCTGCAGGCCGATCGACGGGCTATAGGCAGTGACCGTGAATCGCACGACCAGGCGGTCGTCTTTGGACCCAGCGCCATTCACCGTTGAATGGTCTTCGGTCACGATGGCGACACCGCAGTGGTCGATCTGAAATTGAAACTCGTCGAGCGTCGTCTTCAGCGCCAGATTCGGCCGGCCGCCATTCCCGATTTTCAACTCTCCCCAGCCCAGCGTTCCGCGGCGATTGCACGGATCGCCGACCTGCACGCCGCCGTCGTTCTGAATACGCCACGTGGGCGACACCGGCAGGTCGCCGGAACCGGTATAACCGCCGTATTTTCTGACGAGGCCCTGGTCGAGCGTGCTTTCGTGCAGGGCATTCATGGGTGCATAACTCACCGAATGGATGATCGCCATCGCCCGTTCCCTGCCGGGCACCGGCGTGAACATGACCTCGAAAGCCTCCCCGTCTGCGCCCGCGCTGTCTCCGGCGGCAACGGACGGCGCGGTCCACGCAGCGACGATGTTTACAAAACGCCCGCCGGCCGTCGGCGCGGCTTTCGGCGAATCGCCGTGGCCCAGGGTCTCGCCCGACTCATAGTAGTCGTGCAGCTTCTTGGAGCGCAGGACGGCGCGCACCTCATCGACCGACATGCCCAGTCTCACGCCGGCGACATCGACCTTGCCGGGTGAACCATCGGCAAGGGGCGGCGCCGGCAGGGCTGCTTGCGCCGGCGCGGGCGCTTCGGCCTGCGCCGGGACGGGGAGTTGCGGCTGGGGTCGCGCCGCCGGGACGACGTGGCTGGCAGCCCCGTGCAACACGTATCCGCTCGTGACCAGGAGGCCTTGCTGTTCCGCACTGGCGCAGCTGAAGAGCGAGACGGCGCTGCCCTTGATGCCGGTCATTCCATCCTTCCGCGCCACGGGCTCACCCGCCACGCCGTTGGGCTCGCTCTTACCGGTCTTCGCGTCGACCAGACAATAGTATCGACGAGTGTCCGGTGGCGATCCCACGTCGAAATGCCCGCGCACGACCTCGCGCTCGACGTCTTCTTTGAACGCTTGCTTTACCGACGAGAAAAAGCTCTCCTGGGGAGCAGGCGCCGGAGCATCGTTCGAGGCAGCGCTTGCGGGGGTGCCGATCTGCGCGCTTGGCGGCGGTTCGGCCGGGCCGGCACTGGCGCCGCCGGCGCATAGCAGGAGGGTCCAGGCGACAGCCTGCGAAGCGTACGGAATTCGTTGCAAGGTGCTCAAGTATCCCCCCCAACCGATCTGTTTGCTTTATTGGCCGCGAAGATTCTAGTCGCTCGTGAGCGAATCCGCACTTCCGAAGCGAACGTCCGTCGCATGCGCGATCGCCTTCAACGCCTGCTCCGCATCGCCCGCGCTGACGGTGAGGTAGCCATCCGCCTGCAGCAGCGCCTCGAGCAGTTTTCGATTGCGAGCCTCATCATCGACGATGAGAACGGTCGACGCCTTCGCCACAGCGGCGGCGCCCACCGGATCGGTAAAGAAATCCCGGCACGGCGCACCGATCAACTCGTCCCGGGTGCGTCCCGTCAATGCGATCATTTGTTGGTTCACGTCCGAGATCACACCCTGGGGATCGGTGGTCATGAGGGCGTCGATATTCGATTCGATCAGCGATCGCGTGTAGAACTGCTGGTCGCGCAGCCGCTGATCGAGCAGCGCCTGGGCGGCTTCGACCTCCTTGCGGGCCGTATTGTCCGTTCCGATCAGCAGGTAGCCAATGATGTCGCCCTGCTCGTCCCGCAATGCGGTCACCGAGACGATAGCGGGAAAGCGGCTGCCATCCTTGCGGATATAAGTCAGCTCGTAAATATCTTCGATGCCTCTCGAGGCTTTGAATACCAGCGCTTCGAATCCCGGCGTAATCAGGGTGTTCAATTCCAGGCTGAGGGCCGCGGCGCGGGCAATCACTTCGCCCGGATCGGAGATGTCCGCGGGTGTGATCTTGTTCATGACCTCGGCGGCCGTATAACCCAGCATCCGCTCCGCGCCGACGTTGAAAATCTGGATGACGCCTTTTTCGTCGGTTGCGATGCTGGAAAAGTAGGCGCTCTTGAAAATGGCGTCCTGCAGGGCGCTCGTCTTGAGCAGCGTCTCCTGGCGGCGGACTTCCACGGCACCGTCGGGGGCGCGGAACTTTTCGGCGGCGAAATCGGGAGAAGCAGCGGTTTTCGGCAAGCCGGCTTCCGTCTCGATGCTCATTAGCCTGCGTCGGCAGGCAACGCGTGCTGATGACCCGCCCGTCGTTACACTCGATGCCAATAAGCATTGACGATGCTGGGCGCACGGCGCACCAGCGCTGCGATCAACGCGAGCTGTTCGTCCGCAAGGCCGCAGACGTCGACCTGAATATGCAGAATATCGTTCGTGCCCACTTCGGCGCTGACCCTGCGCGGCAACACGTTCGAATTTTGAAAACGCTCCAGAACACGCGCAAGCGCGTGGGGGTCTGCGTCAGCGACGACCTGAAGCCGGAACAGCGAAAATACCGTGGAACACATGAAAGCGACACCTCATTCGATTACCCTTGCACAAATGCACAGGAAACCCGGCTTTCAGCGAAAGCCGGGCCGGTAATGCAAATGCGGCAACGGATCGGGTCGGTCATGTGTGCCCGCAAGTATACTCGATGAACCGCTAGCGTGATGGCTGCGTGGCCGCCAAATCCCCCTGCGCTTCCAACGAGACGTCGTTCCACTTCTCCCAGGTCTCGATCCGCTTGGCGTACTCCGCACGCGTCATCGGCAGGCCGCTCGAGCCAAAGAAGATGCGCAGCGGCGGATCCCGGGCATCGACGACTTTGAGAATCGCGGGACCTGTCGCGTCGGGGTCGCCGGGGATGTTTTTGCCGCGAAACGAGGCGATTGCGGCTCGGGCTCCGTCGTACTCCGGCATCTGCCCGGCATGTTTGGCCGAGGCGCCCCCCCATTCCGTCGCGTAGCCGCCGGGCTCGACCAGGGTCACCTTGATGCCAAATCCCGCGACCTCCGTCGCGAGGGATTGGCTGAAGCCTTCCAGTCCCCATTTCGAGGCATGGTAGAGGCCGACGGTCGGGAAGGCATTGACTCCACCGATGGAGGACACCTGGATGATATGGCCCGACTTCTGCGCGCGCATGATGGGCAACGCCGCTTGCGTCACCCACAGCGCGCCAAACAGATTGGTTTCGAGTTGCGCCCGCGCCTCGGTCTCGCTGACTTCCTCGATCGTTCCAAAAAGACCGTAGCCCGCGTTGTTGATGACCACGTCGAGACGTCCGAAGCGCGCATGCGCCTCGGCGATCGCGGCGTTTACCGCCGCCTTGTCGGTCACGTCCAAGGAAATCGCGGCGACACGGTCGCCATACTGCGCAACCAGCGGTGCGAGCGTCGCGACGTTTCGCGCGGTGGCGGCCACGCGATCGCCCCGCGCCAGCGCAGCCTCCGCCCAAACCCGGCCGAAGCCCTTCGATGTACCGGTGATGAACCAAACCTTGCTTGCCATGTTGCATTTTCCCTGCGCACCATCGCGCCCGAAGTGACTACAGTATTAAGCGAGTCCTGCCGCGACCCGAACTCGAACTTGGTATTCTGTCACCTATCGAATCCAAGGAACAAATGAAGGTCGCGACTTATAACGTCAACGGGGTCACTGGCCGGCTACCGGTGTTGCTGAGGTGGCTGGCGGAGGCACAGCCCTGCGTCGCCTGCCTGCAAGAACTGAAGGCCCCACAGGAGAAATTCCCCGAACAGGCGATCCGCGATGCGGGCTTGCGCATCGATCACTTGCTCCTCAATCCTGCCGCGCGGCCGCGCCTCCATGGCGCCGGCGTCGATCGGCACGTTCGCGGGTGGGAGAAGTCGAGCGATCATGCGCCAACCTGGGTGGAGCTCGCCAAATCGTGATGCTGCAGCTCGATGCCGCCGCCATAGCCGCCTGCCTGGACCGGCGAGCGCTCATCGAAGCGCTCGATAGTGCGTTTCGGACGCCCTATTCCGTACCCGCGCGCGAGCAATATTCATTGCCGCCGGGCCTCGAAGGCCAACGTGGCGGGATGCTGCTCGTGATGCCGGCGTGGAACGCGGCCGGCGGCCTCGGAATCAAGATTGTTACGGTATTTCCGGACAACGCCCAGCGGAGTCTTCCGGCAGTCTGCGCGAGCTATCTGCTGCTCGACGCCAGCAGCGGACAGCCGCGCGCCTTTCTCGATGGCAGCGAACTCACGCTGCGGCGTACCAGCGCTGCATCGGCGCTTGCTTCGCGCCATTTATCGCCGCCCCAGGCCTCGCGCTTGCTCATGGTTGGCAGCGGCAGGCTCGCGCCCCACCTCATCGCGAGCCATGCCTTGGTGCGTCCGATACGGGAGGTTCGCATCTGGGGCCGGGACTTTGGCCGCGCTCGAGATCTCGCGGCATCGCTGGCGGGAGGCGCCTTGTCCGTCGAGCCGGTCGCGGATCTCGAGGCGGCCACGCGGTGGGCCGACATCGTGAGCTGCGCAACGCTGTCGCGGCAGCCGCTGGTTCTGGGGGCCTGGTTGAGGCCCGGCCAGCACCTGGATCTCGTCGGCTCATTCACGCCCGACATGCGGGAAGTCGACGACGATGCGATCGCGGGAACCCTCGCCCCGCGCATCCCCCTGGACTAGACTCACTCGCATGACACATGCCGCATTGACTGCCGGAAATGTCGCCGTGGTGACCGGAGGCGCGTCGGGCATTGGCCTCGCCGCGGCGGGACGCTTCGCCCGACTCGGAATGACGGTGTGTATTGCCGATCTTGGAGCCGACCGGCTCGCCCGCGCCGAGGATGCCGTTCGCCGGCAGATGGCCGGCAATCCCGCGAGCGTCTCGAGCGTTGAGACCGATGTTTCGCGGCTCGACGACCTGCAGCGTCTGGAGGAGATCGTACGCGTCCGCTTCGGCGGCACCCAGGTGCTGATGAACAACGCCGGCATTGCTCCCGCCACCCGTGCGCTCGGACCGCTCGAACAGTGGCAGCGCATATTCTCCGTCAATCTGTGGGGCGTCATTCTGGGAACGCAAGTATTCGTTCCCGCCATGTTGCAGCAGCATCGGCCGGGACTCGTGATCAACACGTGTTCCAAGCAAGGGATTACGACGCCGCCCGGAAATCCTGCCTATAACGTCACCAAGGCGGGAGTGAAGACTTACACGGAAGCGTTGCAGGACGAGCTGCGCAATACACCGGGTTGTCTGCTCACCGCGCACCTGCTCATCCCCGGATTCGTGTTCACCGGTTTGACGACCGGCACCGCCGCCGGCAAACCGAGCGGCGCGTGGACCGCCGAGCAAACGGTGGATTTCATGTTGCAGCGGCTCGAGGCCGGGGATTTTTATATCCTATGCCCCGACAACGATGTCGACCGCAAGCTGGACGAGCTGCGTATCGCATGGGCCGCCGGCGATCTGATTGAGAATAGGCCGCCGCTGTCGCGCTGGCATCCGGAGTATGCCGACGCCTTCCGGCGCTTCATCGAGGATTCCAAGTAACGCACCGCTGGACCGGGCGACCAGCCAGGCGATACTTTCGTTGTTTCACCCACGGGAGAACGGTCATGAAAATGCGTGCCGCGGAAATCGGTAGTGCTGCAATCGACGCGGAAGGATCGCTGCGCATTGGGTTCCGCAGCGCCACGGATAACCATACGCTGGAATTGGCGCGAAAAGCCCAGGAACAACTGCTCCCCGCCCTCCTGGCAAGCGAGCCCGCCAACTTAAAGAAATTCTTTACCGCAACCGATGCACACGCGAGCTTGCTGCCGGAAGGGGTGTTGCTGACCTTTCCCATCCGGCAAGGCATTGCCATTCGCATTCTCATCCCCGAATCCGCTCGCCAGCAACTTCTGGCGCAGCTGAATGGTTCGGGGATGGCGACTCCCTGAAATGGATTGCCCCTGGAACGCCCGATTGGCCACCCCCCCGATTGCCCACCCCATCTTTTGCGACTACAGTCGCTTGACCTAGGACGAACCGGACCCCGCTGGCGTTGCGCACCGCAGAAGAAGAAAGGCTTGACGCCGCTCGCACGGGCAAAGCGACGTGGCGTCGCTGGGGACCCTACCTTGCCGAACGACAGTGGGGCACGGTCCGCGAAGATTACAGCCCCGACGGCACTCCTTGGGAATACCTCACGCACGACCAATCCCGCTCCTACGCCTACCGGTGGGGTGAGGACGGTATCGCCGGCATCTGCGACGACCGGCAACAGCTGTGTTTCGCGCTGTCGCTGTGGAACGGCAAAGATCCCATCCTGAAGGAACGGATGTTCGGACTGACCGGCACCGAGGGCAACCACGGCGAAGACGTCAAGGAGTGCTACTTCTATCTGGACAACGTGCCCAGCCACGCCTACATGAAGTATCTCTACAAGTACACGCAGCGGCCTTTCCCCTACGCGGAACTGACCGCGGAGAACCGCCGCCGCAGCCGCGACGACCCGGAATACGAACTGCTCGATACGGATGCGTTCAAGGACAACGACTACTTCGATGTGTTCATCGAGTACGCCAAAGAGTCGCCGCAAGACATCCATATCAGGATCGAGGTGGCCAACCGCAGCGCCCATGCGGCAACCGTTCATCTGCTGCCGACGCTGTGGTTCAAGGACGACTGGACCTGGTTTCCCAGCAATACGAAGCCGCAAATTTCGATCGGCCGATGCCATGACGATTATCTGGCGCTCGAGACCACCCACCGGAAAATGGAGCCGTACTGGTTGTTTTGCGACGCTCCCGACAACGTCCTGTTCACCGAAAACGAAACCAATCTCGAGCGGCTCTACGGCGTACCGAACCGCACGCCGTTCGTGAAGGACGGCATCAACGAGTTCATCGTGCACGGAGCGACCGGCGCCGTGAATCCCGACCAGGTCGGGTCGAAATCCGCCGTCCTTTACGTGCGGGACATCCCACCCGGCGAATCCGCGGTCATCCGGCTGCGGCTGACCGACCGCGGCGATACGCCGTTTCCCGCCGCCGCCTGCATCGATGCGCTGTTCGATCGGCGACGACGCGAAGCCGATGATTTCTACCGCCGCGTCACGCCTTTCGACATGTCCGACGACATGCGCAACGTGCAGCGCCAGGCATTCGCCGGCATGCTGTGGACCAAGCAATACTATCGCTACCTCGTGTACCGGTGGCTCGAAGGCGACGCGAGCGCCCCGCCGCCGCCCGAAGCGCGTAAACACGGCCGCAATCGCGAATGGTGGCACTTGTCCGGCGCCGACGTATTGTCGATGCCGGACAAATGGGAGTATCCCTGGTTCGCTGCCTGGGACACGGCATTCCACGTGATCGCGTTCGCGATGATCGATCCGGACTTCGCGAAGGAGCAATTGCTGCTGCTGACGCGCGAATGGTACATGCACCCCAATGGCCAGATACCGGCCTACGAATGGGCGTTCGGCGACGTGAATCCGCCGGTCCATGCCTGGGCGGCAATCCGCGTCTATCAGATCGAGCACAAGATTTACGGTCGCGCCGACACGGCATTCCTGGAGCGGATATTCCAGAAGCTCCTGATGAACTTCACCTGGTGGGTCAATCGCAAGGACACGCGCGGCAACAACTTGTTCGAGGGCGGATTTCTCGGCCTCGACAACATCGGCGTATTCGATCGAACGTCGGGATTGCCCGCGGGCAGCATCCTCGAGCAGGCCGACGGCACCAGTTGGATGGCCATGTACTGCTTGAACATGCTGTCGATTTCCGTCGAACTGGGGCTCGACAATCCCGCCTACCAGGACCTTGCCACCAAGTTCTTCGAGCACTTCGTCTACATCGGTGCGGCGGTGAATCGCGTCGGTCAACAGGAAATGGGCCTGTGGGACGAAGCCGAGGGGTTCTACTTCGATGCTCTCAAACTCGCCGACGGGCGACGCTTGCCCATTGCGGCGCACACCATCGCCGGGCTGATTCCCCTGTTTGCAATCACCACCTTCGACCGCAAGAACATGCGTGCATTTCCCGGCTTCGACGAGC
>PLAH01000073.1 GCA_003134045.1 Gammaproteobacteria bacterium | reverse complement strand
TCTTTTGTAGTAGGTATTCTTCACATGACGAAAATGTATGTTGGCAATCTCCCGTTCTCAATGGACGAGTCCGCGGTACGTGCCCTGTTTGAAAAGCATGGTCCCGTACAGTCGGTTGCGCTGATCAACGATCGCGACACCGGTCGGCCCCGCGGCTTCGGCTTCGTTGAAATGGCGAGCGCAGACGCTGCGCGTGCCATGCAGGCCTTGAATGGCCACGATGTCGACGGGCGAGCGCTGAAGGTGAACGAGGCGCAGGAGCGCACCGGCGGCGGTGGCGGCGGCGGCGGCGGTGGTGGTGGATCGCGCGGTCCGAAGCGCTGGTAACAGCTGTTCGGATTGAGTGAATACCGGGGCCGCAGCGATGCGGCCCCGGTCGTTTGCGAAGGTCGGCCTGGCGTGCCGGCGGACCGCGAAGTTTCTTTCGATCAGGGTTTACGCCCAAGTCGGCTTTGCCTATAATCGCGCCCCTCGGCGGGGGTGCCGCCCAGGCGATGTAGAGAAGGCCCCGGACGGGGTCTTTTTCGTTGCGGTCTATTTTTTGACGATGATTAGGAGGGGGCCGATGGTCCCCTTTTTTGTTTGGGCGGCGCAGTCGCTCGCCAAGGGTTCAGAAGAATGCGTGACGCCTTGATGCGCTTATTAGAGCCGCCGATCGAGGCGTTGGGTTATGAATTGGTCGATATCGAGTTTGCGCGCGAAGGCCGGGGCGGGATCTTGCGGATTTTCATCGACCGGCCCGCGGGCGATCCGCAGGGCCCGCGGGAGCCGCAACTCGTCGATGAAGAGACGGGCGTCAGCGAGCGGCAAGGGAATATAACGGTCGATGACTGCGCGCGTGTGAGCCACGCGGCGAGCGAACTGCTCGAGATCGAAGATCCGATCAAGGGCCATTACACGCTGGAAGTTTCCTCGCCGGGTTTCGATCGGATCTTGCGCAAGCGCGAGCATTTCGAGCGGTTCATGGGGGAGCGTATTGTCGCCGAGTTGAACCTACCGATGGACGGCCGGCGGCGCTTCGTCGGCGTATTGAAATCGATGGCGGACGACTCGATTGTAGTGGAAGTGGACGGGCAGGCGCATAGCCTGCCGCTCGAGCGAATTCAGAAGGCGAGATTAAGGCCGGAGTGACCAGGAGTCTTAAGGGCAATGAACAAAGAAATTTTGATGGCGGTTGACGCGGTCTCGAACGAGAAGGGTGTCGACAAGGAAATCATCTTCGACGCGCTCGAGGCCGCGCTTGCGTCCGCCACCCGTAAGAAACACGGCGAGGAGCTGGACGTGCGGGTGTCCATCAACCGCAAGACCGGCGGCTACGACACGTTCCGCCGCTGGAAGGTATTCGCCGACGACTCCACCGAGTTGGAAGTGCCCGAGCGCGAGCTGCGCATGGACGATGCGCGCGACATCGACAAGGACGTGGAAGAGGGCGGCTTCGTGGAGGAGCCGATGGAGTCGGTGCCGTTCGGCCGCATTCTGGCCCAGCCCGCCAAGCAGGTCATCGTGCAGAAAGTGCGCGAGGCCGAGCGCGCGCAGGTCGTCGATGCCTACAAGGATCGCGCCGGCACGCTCGTCAGCGGCATCGTGAAACGCGTCGACCGCAACGGGGTGTACGTCGATCTGGGCGCCAACGCCGAAGGCTTCATCGCCCGCGAAGAGATGATTCCGCGCGAACCCGTGCGCTCGCAGGATCGCATCAAGGCCTACCTGAAAGAAGTGCGCACCGAACCGCGCGGACCGCAACTGTTCCTGTCGCGCACCGCGCCCGAATTCCTGATCGAATTGTTCAAGCTGGAAGTCCCGGAAGTCGGTCAGGGCCTCATCAACATCCTCGCAGCGGCCCGCGATGCCGGCGTGCGCGCCAAGATCGCCGTGCGCAGCAACGATCCGCGCGTCGATCCGGTGGGCGCCTGCGTCGGCATGCGCGGCTCGCGCGTCCAGGCCGTGTCGAATGAAATCGCCGGCGAGCGCGTGGACATCATTCCGTTCGATGAGAACAACGCGCAGTTCGTCATCAACGCGATGGCGCCGGCCGAAGTGACCTCGATCGTCGTCGACGAAGATTCCCATTCGATGGATATCGCCGTGTCGGAGGACAAGCTCTCGCAGGCGATCGGCCGCGGCGGCCAGAACATCCGCTTGGCCAGCGAATTGACCGGCTGGGAATTGAACGTCATGAGCGAGTCGCAGGCGGAGGCGAAGAGCGAGACCGAATCGCTGGCGCTGCGCGAGACGTTCATGAAGCAGCTCGATGTCGACGCCGACGTGGCGAGCATCCTGGTGCAGGAGGGTTTCTCCACCATCGAGGAAATCGCCTACGTGCCGGCGAGCGAATTGAACGGCATCGAGGAGTTCGACGAGGAGATCGTCAAGGAACTGCGCACCCGGGCCCGCGACGTGCTGTTGACGCAGGCGATCGCGAGCGAAGAGTCGATGGACGGCGCCGAACCGGCCGCCGATCTGATCGAAGTGGCCGGCGACGCGTTGGGCAAGGCGCTGGCGCGCAAAGGTGTGAAGACCCGCGAGGATCTGGCCGATCTCGCCGTCGATGAGCTCGTGGAAATGGGCGGCATCGATGAAAAGAAGGCCGCTGAATTGATCATGGATGCCCGCAAACACTGGTTCGCGGAAGAAGCTAAGGTTTAGGAGCAAGTATGGCAGATGTAACCGTCGCGCAATTCGCCGAGGTGCTCAAGGTGCCCGTCGATCGGCTGCTGCAGCAGCTCGATCAAGCAGGCATTCGGGTCGACAGTGCGGAGGACATGATCAGCGAGGACGCGAAGCATGAACTGCTGACGCATCTGCGCCGCAGCCACGGGCGCGATGACGTGCAGGCCGACGCGGCGCCGCGCAAGATCACGTTGCGGCGCAAGTCGCAGTCCGAACTCAAGCTCGCGAGCCCGCAGGGCCGCGCCCGCACCGTCAACGTCGAGGTGCGCAGCAAACGCACCTACGTCAAGCGCGAGGTTCTCGAGGACCAGGCTCGCCTGCAGCAGGAAGAGGTCGACAAGGTGCGCGAGACCGAGGAGCAGGCGAAAGCCGCGCTCGAGCGTGCCGAGAACGAGCGGCTGGAGAAGGAGCGTCTCGACCGCGAGCGCCTCGAAGAGGAAAGCCGCCGGCGCACCGACGAGGAAGTGCGCAAGCGCACCGCCGAGGAAGAAGCGCGGCGCGTGGCCGAGGTGCAGGCGCGCGAAGTGGCCGAGCGCGAGCGCAAGGCCGCCGCCGTCAAGCCGGGCAAGGCAGTGCGCGAAGTCGTGGACGACAAGGCCACCCGTTATGGCCGTCAGGAACTGCACATCGTCGGCGACGTGAGTTCAAGGCACAAAAAGAAGAAATCGCGGGACGGCCGCCGCCGCTCGATGGGCGGGGATTCCGACACCAAGCATGGCTTCGAGATGCCGACCGCCCGCGTGATTCGCGAAGTCGCGATCCCCGAGGCGATGACGGTGGGCGAACTGGCGCAGAAAATGGCGGTCAAGGCCACCGAAGTCATCAAGGTCATGATGAACATGGGCGTCATGGCGACCATCAATCAAATGATCGAACAAGACACCGCGGTGCTGGTGGTCGAGGAGATGGGCCATACCGCCGTGCTGCGCAAGGAAAATATCATCGAGGACGATCTGCAGGGCGAGACCGACTCGACTCTCGAGGTGTTGCCCCGTCCGCCGGTGGTGACCGTCATGGGTCACGTCGATCACGGCAAGACCTCGCTGCTCGATTACATCCGGCGCACCAAGGTGGCGGCGGGCGAGGCCGGCGGCATCACNNGCGTCATGCCGCAGACCATCGAAGCCATCAAGCACGCGCAGGCGGCCAAAGTGCCCATCGTCGTGGCGCTCAACAAGATGGACAAGCCCGAAGCCGATGCGGAGAAGGTCAGGCAGGAGCTCACCAAATACGGCGTCATTCCCGAAGAGTGGGGCGGCGAGAACATCTTCGTGCCGGTCTCGGCGAAAACCGGCATGGGCGTCGATCAGCTGCTCGACAGCATCTTGCTGCAGGCCGAAGTACTCGAACTCAAGGCGCCGACCACGGGTCTGGCCGCGGGCTATGTGATCGAATCGAGTCTGGAGAAGGGACGCGGCGCCGTCGCCACCGTGCTGGTATTGCGCGGCACGCTGAAGCTCGGCGATCCGCTCTTGATCGGCCAGGAATTCGGCCGCGTGCGCGCCTTGTTCGACGAGGCGGGCAAGGCGGTGGACTCCGCCGGTCCTTCCATTCCCGTGGTGGTGTTGGGCCTGTCGGGCGCGCCGAATGCCGGCGATGAGCTGCTCGTGGTCGAGAGCGAACGCAAGGCGCGCGAAGTGGCGATGCATCGCCAGTCGAAATCGCGCGACGTGAAACTGGCCCTCAAGAGCGCCAACATGCAGGACGTGTTCTCGACCATGGGCGAGAGCAAGGCCGACCTGGTACAGCTGCTGATCAAGGCGGACGTCCAGGGCAGCGTCGAAGCGCTGCGCGATGCGCTGAACGCATTGTCGACCAGCGAAGTCGCGGTCAACATCGTCTCCTCCGGCGTCGGGGGCCTCACCGAGTCCGATATCACGCTGGCTGCGGCGTCCAAAGCCCGGATCATCGCGTTCAACGTGCGCGGCGATGCGGCCGCGCGGGCGGCGATCAAGGATCACGGCGTCGATGTGCGTTACTACAGCATCATCTACGAGGCGATCGACGATATTCGCGCCGTGCTCACGGGCATGCTCTCGCCCGAAGTCAAGGAACAGATCGTGGGACTCGCGACCGTGCGCAGCGTCTTCCGCTCGAGCAAGTTCGGCACCGTGGCGGGTTGCATGGTGATCGACGGCTATGTGCGGCGCAATTTCCCGATTCGCGTCCTGCGCAACAACGTGGTGATCTTCGA
>PLAH01000102.1 GCA_003134045.1 Gammaproteobacteria bacterium | reverse complement strand
CGCGCGGGAGTATTTTTGAGGGCGGCGGATCTTCTGTCAGGTAGTTGGCGGGTCATTCTCAACGCCGCTACAATGCTCGGCCAGTCGAAAACCGCGCATCAGGCAGAGATAGATTCCGCGGCGGAGCTCATTGACTTCCTCCGCTTCAATGTGCAATTCATGCTGCGGGTCTACTCGGAACAGCCACAGTCAAGCCTCGGCGTGTGGAATCGCGTTGACTATCGACCGCTTGAGGGATTTGTCTACTCCGTCACGCCATTCAATTTCACAGCGATTGCGGGCAATCTCTCCTGTGCTCCGGCGTTACTCGGCAACACTATCGTTTGGAAGCCCTCTGCGACTGCGCGCTTTAGCGCGCACTACCTGATGAGGCTGCTGATGGCGGCCGGTCTTCCACCCGGCGTCATCAATCTGGTAAACGGAGATCCGAAGGCCGTGAGTAACGCTTGTCTGGCGAGCCCGCATCTCGCGGGCGTCCATTTCACTGGGTCTACGGGAGTCTTCAACGAGCTGCTGCGTACGGTGGGGGAACGTACCTATCGATCCTATCCTCGCATCGTCGGAGAGACGGGTGGAAAGAACTTCATCCTCGCTCATTCGAGCGCGGATGTAGAGGGGCTTGCAACGGCGATTCTACGTGGTGGATACGAATACCAAGGCCAGAAGTGTTCTGCGGCGTCGCGACTGTTTATCCCCCAGTCCCTCTGGCAGCCATTGCGCGAGCGACTCGGCGACGAAATCGCGACGATCCGGGTCGGCGATGTGCGTGACCTACGGAATTATATGGGCGCTGTGATCGACGAGCGCGCGTGGCGCAAGCACGACAGCGCAATTGGAGAGGCACGCTCGCACGTGAGCGTCAAGCTAGAAGCGGGGGGTCGCACCGATATGAGAGAAGGCTACTTTGTACATCCGACGCTGCTCAGCACCACAGATCCGCATGTGCGCTACATGACAGAGGAACTCTTCGGGCCGATTGTTTGCGCCTATGTGTACCCAGACTCAGACTACCGTAAAGCCATTGCGGACATTGATGAGTCCAGTATTTACGGTCTCACGGGCGCGGTGTTTTCGACAGATCGGGATGCGATCGCGCAGGCCTCCGCCGGCCTGCGCTATGCGGCCGGCAACTTTTATGTCAATGACAAGCCAACTGGCGCCGTGGTCGGACAGCAGCCGTTCGGCGGCACCCGTGCCTCAGGTACCAACGACAAGGCGGGGTCCATGTGGAACCTCATGCGGTGGATGTCGCCGCGTACGATAAAGGAGACTTCCGAGCCGCCGCACGACTATCGTTATCCCTTCATGGTGGACCAGCAGCCATGATCAGGATTCGCCAACAAGTGTCCGTGTGGTTTGCTCAATTCTCGCAGAAAGAGTGCTGGTAAAAACAGGGTATCTTTCCCGGGGTGGACTGTTGAAGTTGTTGGCAGAAGTGGTGGAGGATAAAGCAGGTATAGGGCTCCGGGCATCCGAATCGGTACAACTGCGGGTCGAAGACATCAGCCTAGCAGAGCGTGTCGTCACGATCCGGCGTGGAAAGGGCGCCGAGCGCCGTGAGGTGCCGATCCGACGGGAATTGGTACAGCTGCTGCGGTTGCACGTCGGTACTCGCTGCCGTGACCCTCGCCCTTTGGTGGAAATTCAAAGCCGCCGGCAAGCGCTGCGCGCAGATCGAGCGCCATGGCCACCGTATTGACGAGCGCCCCGGAAACGAATCCCCGCGCATGACGAGTTGGCGCAGCGAGAAAATCGCGCCCGAGTCGGCAACCCCTGCCGCGCGAGCGCTTGCCTCCTATCGCGCCCGACTCGCAGTTCTCCTGACCTCGATTGAAAGGGCGACTGCTCCGGAAGTCCGCACTCTCGATCACGCGGTTGCGAAACTAGTCGACGAACTGAGCGTCGATTTACTCCGACTTTATCAGAAGCAGGAACATCACCTGCTGATCGAGACCGATCGGGCTGTCGTGATACCAGCGCTCGAACGCCTTCGTGACGTGCTTCGCCACCGGCATCGGCGCTCGCGACCGTTCGGTGATACCGTTAAAAAAGCGATCGATGCGGGCGCCGTGGGTGCATCTTGATGCGGGTAGGGGCTTCGCGGGTCCATTCGCCGCAGTCGTTCCATCAGTGCGTTGTTCCATTTTGACCTGTAGCGGGTGGATGTTGCACGTTGACCGCCGTATGTCAGGCAAACTAGAGGCGCGCGTTACTGATTAAAGTACATCGGCGACCGCCACGTGCAAGAGTTAATGTCGATAGCTGGGCTGCGGCATGGTCTTCGCTCGCCGATAGGGTCCTAGGCGCCGTCCGAACGCGTTTGGCCGCGCCTCACCAGCTGGACTTGACCCGCCTATGCAGATCTCCGCATAGGCGGGTCAAGTCCAATCACTGCTCAACGATCAGGTATTGAGGGGACGGTTCGTCCGGGTTACCGTCGTGCTCGTCGGGTCGTTCGCCACGCTTGCAGGTGTTATCCTCTGGATTCCGTCGATCGTCGCGACGGTCGGCGCCAGCCCTTCGGAAGGGGGGACGAATGCTGTCTTTCCAGGCGATCGGCGCCCTGGTCGGCATGAGCATCGCCGGCGCAGCGATAAGCCGCTTTAGCGCCCGATTGCTGACGGTTTCATTGTCGCTTGGTGCACTTCTACTCATAGCGCTTGCCCTGCTTGTTGAGGCGCTCGTCACTGCCTCCGTCATCATGGTGTTTGTGGGGTTCACGCTCGGATTCAGTTGCTCTGGCGCAGTGGCCTTGGCCGGCACGCTCTTTCCCGCTGATGTTCGCTGTGGTGGGCTCGGATTTGCCATGGCGGCGGTCAGGATTGGTCAGATATTGCTACCGGGGGCAATGGGGCTGTTGCTCGCCTCCCACGCCGCGATTGTGCTCCTGATGATCATTACCGCGGTCATCCCAATACTGGGCGGCATAACCGCATACGGGCTCGGTGCCATTGATGCGAAGGACGACTCCAGTTCAGTCCACTTCGTCTAAACGTCGACGGGCAAAAACTCAAAAAACCGTGAAAATCCGCACGGGCCAAGAATTCGCCGGCAATGGTTCCGAACGCGCAGTGGGCGTCTACATTGACGACATCTATTATCCTTCGCCTCGAAGGTACGTTATTCAATATTATCGATCTTCAGCAAGTCTAAGTAGGCCGCGGGCCACAGCGGCCTCCCGAGCCTCTCGTTGTTCGTTAACCGAGTTTCCCCCATAACTCCCGGGAAACTCCACATTCCTTAACTTCCCCCTTTCGGTTCCCATATCCCTTCCAAACCGAGAGGAGCCATCGTGGATCAGCTCATCAAATGTCGCCACGGCCGCAAACTCGCCCGATCCCGGGTGCCGCTATGGACAACAGCAGGGCTCATGGCCCCGGTCGTCGTCTTCGCCCAGGCTGCGGGGTCGCCCTTCGAGACCGGGGCGAATTCCTTGGTCACCTTCGCACAGACCATCGGAACGCCGATAGCGGCCCTCGTCGTCATCGGGCTCGCCATTGCGGCGGCGGTTGGCAAGGTTTCTTGGGGCTGGGTGGTCGGCGCTATCGTCGGGATTGCTGCACTGTTTGGCGCTCCGACTATCGTGAGTTGGATCAGGAGCATGTTCGGCGTGTAAGGGAGTAGGGCTCATGAGTGAACGCAACGCCGGGGTCACCGCCGATCCTGTGTTTCTCGGAGTCACGCGGCCACCGATGCGCTTTGGCGTGACCTACATGGCGCTGGTCTTCAACGCCGTATTTACCATGGAAATCTTCATCCTGACCAAGAACCTGTTGGTTCTTCTAATCGCGCTCCCCATCCATGGCGTTTGCATGTTGCTCTGTGCCCGCGATGCGCGGTACTTCGACCTGCTGCTCGTATGGGCCAAGACCCGGCTGGTATCCTACTTCTGCACCTTGCGCTTCTGGAAAGGCGCGAGCTATAGCCCGCTTACTTTCGATCTGCCGACGCTGGCCGGCAGGCGCAAGGCGGCTGTCACGGTGCGCGTCGCGTGAAGCGGGCCACGGCCCTGCGGCGGGAGCTGCCATCCGCCATCCGCATTCCTTATCGGTCGCACGTGTCACGGAATGTCGTCCGCACGGAGTCCGGCGAGTACGTGCAAGTGTTCAGGCTGGCGGGCGCGAGCTTTGAGAGTGCCGACGATGAGGTGCTCAATAACA
>PLAH01000046.1 GCA_003134045.1 Gammaproteobacteria bacterium | reverse complement strand
AAGCGGGCCTAACGGACGGGGCCGTTTCGGCCCCGTAGCAGTTGCGCGCAAGCGCATGGGAATTTGCGCGCAAGCGCATGGGAAGTAATTCGGGGCGCTCGGGCCCCGTTGGAAGTTGCGCGTGAGCGCATGAACTAGCGTAGAATTCCGCACCCTCTAAAATGCGCTTCGCGCAACGTTCAACGGGGTCGCAGCGACCCCGACATTTAGGTCGAGGCCGCAGCGGCCTCGTTAATTCTGCGCGAAGCGCATAGGACAGTTATGGCTAATCAGAACATCAGAATTCGCCTGAAGGCTTTCGATCATCGCTTGATCGACAAGTCGGCCCGCGAAATCGTCGATACCGCGAAGCGCACGGGGGCGACCGTCAAGGGTCCCGTCCCGCTCCCCATCAAAATGGAGCGTTTCACCGTATTGGTCTCGCCGCATGGCGACAAGGATGCCCGCGACCAGTTCGAAATCCGAACCCATAAGCGGTTGATGGACATCCTGAACCCGACGGACAAGACCGTCGACGCGCTCATGAAGCTGGAATTGCCCGCCGGCGTCGACGTCCAAATCAAGTTGAATTGAGGGGTTTCCCACGCTCGCAGAGCGAGCGCCAAGCTGTCGGGGTCGCGGCGACCCCGTAGGTTCAGCGCGAAGCGCTTGGCGAGTTGCGCGTAAGCGCATTGATAAGTTCGTGGATTCCTGTAGAATTCGCCGTCCAATTTAGAGGGTCGGAGCGCGTGGGTGCCGACGCCAGTATTCCAAGAGCCGTGCAGCTCAAGGGGCCTGGGGTCTCGAGTTCCCAAACCGCTGACCTGTTGCAACGAAGCGCGAGCCAATCGAAGCTCGTGCGGTATGAGGATTTGACAATGACCATTGGTCTGGTTGGCCGTAAATGCGGCATGACCCGTGTATTCACCAACGCCGGTGTGACTGTTCCCGTGACGGTCGTCGAGGCGTTGCCGAATCGCATCTCGCAAATCAAGAGCGCCGCCAACGACGGCTATCGTGCAGTGCAAATAACACTGGGCGTTCGCCGTCCTTCGCGTGTGTCGAAGGCGCTCGCCGGGCACTTCGCCAAGGCAAATGTGGCCGCGGGTTATACCTCCCAGGAATTCCGATTGAACAAAGACGAAGGCGAATCGCTGGCGGCCGGCGGCGAGCTGAAAGTCGATATGTTCACCGTGGGTCAAATCGTGGACGTGACCGGAACCACGGTCGGTAAGGGCTTTGCCGGCACGATGAAGCGTCACAACTTCGCCGGCGGCATGAAAACGCACGGCAACTCGCTGTCGCACCGCGCCCCGGGTTCCATCGGCCAGCGCCAAACGCCGGGCCGCGTATTCAAAGGCAAGCGCATGTCGGGCCACATGGGCGTGAAGAATCGCACCATCGAGAATCTGCGCATCGTCGAAGTCGACCTCACCCGCAATTTGCTGCTCATCAGCGGCGCGGTGCCGGGCGCGGAGGGCGGTCGCGTGATCGTGCGGCCGTCGTTGAAGTCCGCTTCGCAGGCACGCCGCAAGCGGCTGGCGCCGAACAAGGCCCCCGTTGCCGCCAAGGGCGGAGCGGGCAAGGGCGCTTCCAAATCGGATAAGAAGTAAACGCCATGAAAGTTCAGCTCAAGCATTCGAGCCCCGCCAGCGAAATGGAATTGTCCGACGAGGCATTCGGCCGCAAGTACAACGAAGCGTTGGTGCACCAGGTGGTCACGGCCTACATGGCGGCCGGCCGTGCCGGCACCAAGCGGCAGAAGTCGCGCGCCGAAGTGCGTGGCGGCGGCAAGAAGCCGTGGAGCCAGAAGGGCACGGGCCAGGCGCGCGCCGGTTCGATCCGCAGCCCGATCTGGGTGGGCGGCGGCCGGGCTTTCGCCGCGCGGCCGCGTGATTTCTCGCAAAAGGTGAACCGCAAGATGTACCGCGCCGCCATGCAATGCATGGTGTCGGAGTTGGTGCGTCAGGATCGCCTGGTCGCCATCGAGAGCCTCGAAATCACCGCTCCCAAGACCAAGCTGCTCATCAGCAAGCTGGCCGAATTCGGTCTGAAGCGTGCCTTGATCCTGGTCGAGGCGTACGAAGAGAAGCTTTTTTTGGCGGCCGGCAACGTCCCTTATGTGGATGTGATGGCGGTGTCGTCCCTGGATCCCTTGAGTCTCATCAAGCACGACAAGGTGCTGGCGACCGTCGGCGCGTTGAAGTTGCTCGAGCAGCGTCTCGGAGGCGCAAATGAATAAAGAACGATTGATGACCGTGCTGATTCAGCCGCACGTGTCCGAAAAGGCCGCGAACGTCACGGAGAAGGCGAATCAGTACGTGTTTCGCGTGCGCGACGATGCGTCCAAGGCGGAAGTGAAGAGTGCGGTCGAGCTCATGTTCGAAGTCAAGGTCGAAGGCGTCAACCTGCTCAACAAGCCGGGCAAGACGCGCCGCTTCAAGAATGTCGCCGGCAAGCGCAATGGCTACAAGAAGGCCTATGTTCGCTTGGAAGCCGGCCAGTCGATCGACTTCACCGGCACCGTTAGTTAAGGATTAAGGCGCATGGCACTCATTAAAATGAAGCCGACCTCGCCGGGTACGCGCTTCGTGGTCAAGGTCGATCGCTCGCACCTGCACAAGGGCGGCCCGCTCGCATCCCTGACGACGAAGAAGAATCGCACCGGCGCTCGCAACCACTCCGGCCGCCAGACCACGCGGCATATCGGCGGCGGCCATAAGCAGCGTTATCGTATCGTCGACTTCAAGCGCGACAAGGACGGCATCCCGGGCGTCGTCGAGCGCCTCGAGTACGATCCGAACCGCACCTCGCACCTCGCCCTGGTTCTCTACAAGGATGGCGAGCGCCGCTACATCCTCGCGCCCAAGGGCGTGAAGGCCGGCGACGAAATCCGCTCGGGTGCCGATGCGCCGATCAAGCCGGGCAATACGCTGTCTTTCCGGCATATCCCGGTCGGCAGCACGGTGCACAACATCGAACTCAAGGCCGGCAAGGGCGGTCAGCTGGCGCGCAGTGCCGGCACGTCGGCCCAGTTTGCGGCGCGCGACGGTGTGTATGCCAGCGTTCGCCTGAAGTCGGGCGAAATGCGCAAGATTCACGTCGATTGCCGGGCCACCATCGGCGAGGTGGGCAACGATGAGCACAACCTGCGGGTGTTCGGCAAGGCCGGCGCCGTGCGTTGGCTCGGCGTACGCCCGACGGTCCGCGGTGTCGTGATGAACCCGGTCGATCACCCGCACGGCGGCGGCGAGGGTAAGTCCGGTCAGGGCAATCCGCATCCCGTGAGCCCGTGGGGTCTTCAGACCAAGGGCAAGAAGACGCGTGCAAACAAGCGCACTGACGGCATGATCCTTCAGCGCCGCAAGAACAAACGACTCTAAGAGACTGGCAGAAGAAATTGGAGCCTAAGAAATTGGAGAATACTCAGTGCCTCGTTCGCTAAAGAAAGGCCCCTTCGTTGATTTGCACTTGGCCAAGAAAGTGCAAACGGCCAGTCAGAAAAACGATCGCCGTCCGATCAAGACTTGGTCGCGCCGATCCATGGTCATTCCCGACATGGTCGGACTGACCATTGCCGTGCACAACGGCCGGCTGCACGTGCCGGTGCTGGTGTCGGAAAACATGGTCGGACACAAGCTCGGCGAGTTCGCGCCCACGCGCACGTTCAAAGCGCATTCAGGCGACAAAAAAGTGTCGTCGGCGGAGTAGGGCATGGAAACAAAAGCAATCTTGCGTTACGCGCGGATCTCGCCGCAGAAGTGCCGGTTGGTGGTCGATACCATCCGCGGCAAGTCGGCGACGCTCGCGGTGAACACGCTGAAATTCATGCCGAAAAAGGGCGCCAAGATCGTCCTCAAGGTGTTGGATTCGGCGATCGCCAACGCCTACAACAATTTCAATGCTGATGTGGATGATTTGAAGGTGACCCGGATCGAAGTGGATCCGGCGCCGGTGCTCAAGCGGTTCCATGCGCGCGCGAAGGGTCGCGGCGTACGTATCGCCAAGCGCAACAGCCACATCCTGGTTCAAGTGTCCGACGGTAAGCGAGACGCCTAATGGGTCAAAAAGTAAATCCGATTGGCATTCGTCTCGGCATCACGCGCGACTGGACGTCGAAGTGGTATGCCGGATCCAAGACGTTTGCGTCGAATATTCACACCGATCATCTGGTGCGGGAGTATTTGATGAAGAAGCTCGCCGACGCGTCGGTGAGCCGCATTCATATCGAGCGCGCCGCGCGCCGCGCCAACATCACCATTCACACGGCCCGGCCGGGAATCGTGATCGGCAAGAAGGGCGAGGACATCGAGAAACTCCGCACCGCCGTGGCCAAGATTCTGGGCATGACCATGCAGGACGTGCGGCTCAACATCGCCGAGATCCGCAAGCCCGAACTGGATGCGAAGCTGGTGGCAGAGGGCATCTCACAGCAGCTCGAGAAGCGCGTGATGTTCCGCCGTGCCATGAAGCGCGCGGTGACCAATACCATGCGTTCCGGCGCGCTCGGGATCAAAGTGCGAATTTCGGGCCGCTTGAACGGCTCGGAAATCGCGCGAACGGAGACCAATCGGGAAGGGCGGGTGCCGCTGCACACCTTCCGTGCCGACATCGACTACGGTCTGGCCGAAGCGCAGACCACGTACGGCGTCATCGGCATCAAGGTTTGGATATTCAAGGGCGAGGTGTTCGACGCGCCCGAGGTCGAGGCGCCCGAGGCCGATGCGGAAGCCGCTGCGAAGCCCGAGGCCGCCGTGCCGGCCGCCGGTTGAAGAATAGGTAACGAGACATGATGCAGCCGAAGCGGACAAAATTCCGCAAACAGTTCAAGGGCAAGATTTCGGGCAGCGCGCAGCGCGGCAACTTCGTCGCATTCGGCGAGTTCGGCCTGAAAGCCACCGACCGGTGCCGCATGACGGCGCGAGAGATCGAGGCGGCACGCCGCGCGATCTCCCGCCATGTGAAACGCGGCGGACGCATTTGGATCCGCGTGTTCCCGGACGTGCCGATCACCCAGAAGCCTCTCGAAGTGCGCATGGGTTCCGGCAAGGGCAACGTCGAGTACTGGGTTGCCAAGGTGCTTCCCGGCAAGGTGCTGTTCGAGATCGAGGGCATGAGCGAAGAGATCGCACGCGAGGCGTTTCGTCTGGCGTCCGCGAAGCTGTCCGTATCTACGGCGTTCGTGAAGCGCCAGGTCCGAACGTGAAGGTGCTGACATGAAGGCTAAAGAATTGCGCGGTAAGGCGCCCAACGATCTCGGCGAGGAGCTGCTGAAGCTGCGCCGTGAACAGTTCAACCTGCGCATGGCGCGCGCGACCGGTCAGGCGGCGAAGCCGGACCAGTTCGCCAAGGTGCGCAAGAACATTGCGCGCGTGAAGACGGTGCTTGCCCAATCCAAGGCCGGCCAATGATTTTCGGATGCTTTATCGCTCGCGCAGCGAGCGCTAACGGTCGGGGTCGCATCGCATTGCGCTTCGCAGTCCCTGCTACGCGCAAGCCCGGGGTGGCCATCCTCGGCCACCCGTTCGACGCATGCGTCTCACCCGTAATTTCGGCGCGAAGCGCCTGAGGAATATTTTGATGTCTACGACCCCAGAAAATATCGCGGTAGCGGAGCCGGCCCACGTGGCGGGCGAAGCCCCCGTACCCGGACAGCGTCTGCTCACGGGCAAGGTCGTCAGCAACAAGATGGACAAGACCATTGCCGTCTCCGTCGAGCGCCTGGTCAAGCATCCGATGTACGGCAAGTACATCAGGCGCACGACCAAGTTGCTCGCGCATGACGAGAACAATGAGTGCAAGGAAGGCGACACGGTATCGATCAAACCGTGCCGGCCGATGTCGCGTCGTAAATCGTGGCTGCTGGTGCGCGTCGTCGAACGTGCGCGAGCCGAATAAAGGACCGACATGATTCAGATGCGAACGATTTTGAACGTGGCCGACAACAGCGGCGCCAAGCGCTGCATGTGCATCAAGGTCCTGGGCGGCTCCAAGCGCCGGTACGCAGCCGTGGGCGATGTCATCAAGGTGAGCGTCAAGGACGCGATCCCGCGCGGCAAGGTCAAGAAAGGCGAGGTATACGACGCGGTCGTCGTTCGAACCAAGAGCGGCGTGCGCCGTGCCGACGGATCGCTGATCCGTTTCGACACCAATGCGGCCGTTTTGCTGACGAACAAGCTCGAGCCGATCGGTACCCGTATTTTCGGGCCCGTGACCCGCGAGCTGCGCAACGTGCAGTTCATGAAGATCATTTCGCTGGCACCCGAGGTGCTGTAATGAAGAAGATTCGCAAGGGCGACACGGTGGTCCTCATCACCGGTCGAGACAAGGGCCGCAAGGGCGCCGTCATCGAAGTGCTGGCGGACGATCGCGTGCGCGTCGAAGGGCTCAACATGTCCAAGAAGCACCAGCGGCCGAATCCGCAGATGGGCGTGCAGGGCGGCATCATCGAGCGCGAAGCGCCGTTGCACGTCTCGAACGTGTTGATCTTCAATCCGGCGACCCAGAAGGGCGATCGGGTGGGATTCAAGGCGCTCGAGGACGGACGCAAGGTCCGCGTGTTCAAGTCGAACAAAGAAATGGTCGACGCCAAGTGATTAACCAGCACAAGGCGAGTAACGCGCGGCTAACGTTGAATCTTTTTTCACGCTCGCTCCGCGAGTGCTATCAGGCGGGGGTGTCTTACACCCCCGTTGAGAGGGTGCGTCAGCACTAAAACATGGCAGCAAGATTAAAACAGATATACAAAGAGAAGATCGTGCCGGAGCTCAAGGCAAAACTCGAGCTCGAGAACACGATGCAGGTTCCGCGCATCCTCAAGATCACGATCAACATGGGCGTGGGCGAGGCGGTGGCCGACAAGAAGGTCATGGACGCCGCGACCGCGGACATGGCGAAGATCACGGGTCAAAAGCCCGCGGTGACCAAGGCCAAGAAATCCGTTGCCACGTTCAAGGTGCGCGATGGCCAGGCGATCGGCTGCAAGGTCACGTTGCGCGGCGATCGAATGTACGAATTCCTGGACCGGCTGGTGAGCATCGCCATTCCTCGAATCCGCGATTTCCGCGGCATCAACACGCGCTCCTTCGACGGCCGCGGCAACTACAGCCTGGGCGTCAAAGAGCAGATCATATTCCCGGAAATTCAGTACGACCAGATCGATCAAATCCGTGGGATGGACATCACCATCTCCACGTCGGCCGCGGACGACAAGCACGGCCGCGCATTGTTAGAAGCATTCAACTTTCCGTTCCGTAAGTAGGGTATTAGCCCATGGCCAAGACGAACATGATCATGCGCGAGAAGCGCCGCCTCAAGGTAGCGAAGAAATTCGCGCCCCGGCGCGCCGAGCTCAAGGAGCTCATCCGCGATCCGAAGACCGGAGCGGAGGAGCGCGCTGCCGCCCAGGTGGAGCTGCAGCAGCAGCCCCGAGACGCAGGCAAGAGCCGGCAGCGCAATCGTTGCTCGATCACCGGGCGTTCGCGCGGCGTGTACAGCAAGTTCGGCCTGTCGCGCGTGAAGCTGCGCGAGGCGGCCAATCGTGGGGAAATTCCGGGCCTGTCGAAGGCCAGCTGGTGAGGCGCGCACAATGAGCATGACTGATCCCATTGCCGATCTTCTGACCCGCATCCGAAATGCGCAATCCGCGGGCAAGCCCACGGTTGGCGTCGGTGCGTCGAAGTTGAAACTGGCCATCCTCAAGGTGTTGAAGGATGAAGGCTATATCGGTGCCTATAGCGTCGACGTCGCCGGAGCGAAGAGCACGTTGTCGATCGAGTTGAAATATCACGATGGCCGGCCGGTGATCGACCGCATCGAGCGGATCAGCCGCCCGGGACTGCGCATCTATCGCGGCAAGGATGCCCTGCCCAAGGTGCTCAATGGCTTGGGCGTGGCGGTGGTATCGACGCCGCAGGGCATCATGTCCGACAAGCAGGCGCGGGCGGCCGGTACCGGCGGCGAAGTTCTCTTCGTCGTCCAATAGGGTCGTCAGTTAAGTTCGGTAAGCGATAACACGGGTTTTATCTATGTCTCGAGTTGCAAAAAAGCCGGTCGATCTTCCCAAGGGCGTGACGGTCACCATCGGCGCGGACGCCGTCACCGTCAAAGGCGCGAAAGGCTCGTTGACGCTGGCAATCAAGGCCGGCATCAAAGTCGTGCAGCAGGAGGCGCATCTCGAGGTGGAAGCGAGTTCTCAGGCCGAGGGTCTGAATGCCATCGCGGGTTCCACGCGCGCGCATTTGGCCAACATGGTCACCGGGGTGACGACGGGCTACGAGAAGAAGCTCGAGCTGGTCGGCGTCGGCTATCGCGCCTCGGTCCAGGCCAAGAGCCTGACGCTGACGTTGGGCTTCTCGCATCTCATCAACTACGCGATCCCCGACGGGATCACGATCGAGACCCCGACGCAGACCGAGATTCTCGTCAAGGGCATCGACCGTCAGCGGATCGGCCAGACCGCCGCCGAGATTCGGAGCTTTCGGCCGCCGGAGCCTTACAAGGGCAAAGGCGTGAAGTATTCGGACGAAAAGATTTCGCTGAAAGAGGCGAAGAAGAAGTAAGCACATGAAACTGACCAAACAAGACACCCGCCTGCGCCGTGCGCGCAGGGGCCGCGCCAAGATCAAAGAGCTGGCCGCCATGCGCCTATCGGTGCATCGCACGCCGCAGCATATCTATGCGCAGATCTTCGCCGCGGACGGCGACAAGGTTCTGGTCGCCGCATCGACCTTGCAGAAGGACGTGCGCGGCGAGTTGAAGACGACCGGCAACATCGAAGCTGCCAAGGCAGTCGGCCGCGCCATTGCGGAGCGCGCCACGGCGAAGGGCATCAAGAAGGTCGCTTTCGACCGTTCTGGTTTTATGTATCACGGGCGCGTCAAAG
>PLAH01000112.1 GCA_003134045.1 Gammaproteobacteria bacterium | reverse complement strand
AGCGCTGCGGGAATCCGCGTTGCCACTGTGCGACCGATCCGGCGGCCCGCCACGGCCCGTACTACGAATGGAGCTATCTGAAAGGCGGATATCTGCGTCACCGCACACTCACACCAGCTCAGGCCGAGACCATGCGCGTGGCGATCGCCAATTACCGGAAAACCAAGAAATTACTGCGCGTCTGGGAGGCTCAGACTCTAAACTTGATCGAGCTCGCGCCTCCAAAGTAGCACGAAGTCCGCGCGCCGCCGCCCGAAATTACGCCGAAATGCGCCCCGAGATGTGCGGAAAGTAGGACCGGTGGGAAAACCGTGGCGACATTCAAGGACATTCCGTACGCGCTACCTCCGGTCGGTCGGCGTCGTTGGATGCCGCCAGTGCCCGCACCGGCTTGGCGCGGCCTGCGCCCTGCAAGCAGTTTTGGTCCTGCGTGCATCCAAAGACGAAGCGATCCGGGATCATTCTACCCGAACGCCCCTGCGAGCCAGAGCGAGGACTGCCTATCCTTGAATGTTTGGGCTCCATGGCCCGCCGCCGACGCGCCGGTAATCGTGTGGATACATGGTGGCAATTTGATTCAGGGAAGCGGCGCACAGTACGACGGAACCGCGCTCGCGACGCGAGGCGTCGTTCTCGTGACCATCAACTATCGCATGGATATTTTTGGCTACTTCTCTCACCGGGAACTGACCGCCGAATCGGCAAATCATTCATCCGGTAATTACGGTACGCTTGACCAGATCGAGGCGCTGCGCTGGGTCCGACGTAACATCGCCGCTTTCGGGGGCAACCCGGCCAACGTGACGATCATGGGCGAGTCCGCGGGTGCACTCAGTGTCACGCATCTGATGGCAAGTCCTCTGGCCACCGGTTTGTTTCAGAGGGCAATTGCGGAGAGTGCCTATCTACCTCCGATCCCGGAGCTGCGTGAAGGACGATTCGGCTTGCCGGCCGCCGAGCAGGCCGGCGCTGCATTGGCCGCCGCTGCAAACGCCCCCACGCTACACGCTCTTCGTACCCTCGATCCTCAATCGTTGCTGGAGGCCTCTGAACGGACCCACTTCGTCACTCAATCGGTGGTCGATGGCTGGGTCCAACCACGTGAAATCCTCGAGACGTTCGAACAAGGACGTGAGCAACACGTGCCTTTGATAATCGGTTTCAATCGCGATGAGGCACGCTCATTCGTGGGCTATCCGGGCGTCGTGCCGCCGATTCCGCCCGATGCAGCAACCTACGAGAAGTTGATCCGCTGCCGTTACGGCGACCTCTCAGACTCGTATCTGACCGTTTACCCGGCCGCGCATCCCAAAGACAGTGTCTTTGCCGCCATTCGAGACGCCTTTTATGGTTGGGCCGCCGAGAAATTGGCACGCGAACACTCCAAGCGGGCGCCAACCTGGTTATATCGGTTCGATCATGTCACCGCGCCCGCCGCGGTGAAGGAACTGGGTGCCTATCATGCCAGCGAACTGCAGTTTGTCTTTGGCGATGTAGGTGGCCACGCTCCATCGTGGCTTAATTTTCTGGGATCGCCGCAAAGGCCCAGTGATGTCAAGATGTCGGCGGTAATCATGGACTACTGGGTGACGTTCGCCCGTAACGGGCGACCAGACCCCGGTGGACAACCGACGTGGGTCCCGTTCGACGCCGAAACGGAAGCACAGATGGCTTTCCATGACGGCGCCGCGGTCTCGTCAGCACACCTCGAGGCAGGCATGTTTGGCTTGCACGAAGAGGTCGTCGCTCGGCGACGCCGAGCGGGTGACATGCCCTGGTTCATCAATAACGTTGGGCTGGGCGCACCGGAACCTGAGACTGGAATCAACTGTGCCAAACCCGCAACCTCCGGGAAAACGTCGTCGGATCATTCGGTCTTTGGAGTTATGATGTTGGCGAAGACGAAGGCTATGGACAGACCCAGTCTCGCCAGCGCCCTCGGCGGTGACAATTGAATAGGAAGCCGCTGGCGCGATCGATGCAGCTTCCCCAACGGAGACGGAGTAGTTATTTAGTGCCCAAAGACGTGAAACCCAAACGCCGGCGCCCATCCAAGGCGGAGCAGCGCGCCGAGACGATGGAACAGATCCTAGATGCGGCCGAAGCCTTGTTCTCCAAGCACGGACTTTACGGCGTAACTCTGAAAGACGTCGCGGGCACGGTCGGTGTCCATCATTCACTGCTCAACTATTATTTCGAAGACAAGATAAGAATTGTTCGACGCCGTATTTGCCCGCAGAGCGGTGATCACCAGCGAACGGCGCATGAAGGCCCTCGAGGAATACGAAGGAAAGGCCAATGGCAAGCCAACCGTCGAGGGCGCATTACGCGCGTTCCTCGACACCGACCTCGATCTCTACATCGAGGGGGGGTCCCCGCTGGAAGAACTACGCCTCGCTCGGCGCCCAGGTTGCCAATACACCCGAGTGGGGCGCTGAATTGATGGACCAGCATTTCGATCCGGTGGTCCTGCGATTGATTGACCTCTTGAAGAAGGCGTTACCCGAGGCCAGCAAAGAAGATATCTTCTGGAACTACCATTTTGTCACAGGTGCGCTGATGCACACGCTCGCTCGAACCGGGCGCATCGACAAGCTGTCCGATGGGGCTTGCAGATCCGAGGATTTCCCAGCGGTGAAAAAGCGCATGGCCACTTTCATGACGGGGGGATTTCTGGCCATCTGCCGGAAAAACAAAAAGCAATCGAAACGCTGATTTATTTAGAAGGAAACCGTATGTTGCTGAATGGAAGGGTTGCGATCGTCACAGGTGCGGGGGGCGGACTCGGCCGCACCCACGCGATGTTTCTTGCACGCCAGGGTGCTCAGGTCGTCGTCAATGATCTAACCCAGGACGCGGCCGATCGCGTCGCCACCGAGATCGTCTCGGAGGGCTTTGAGGCGATCGCCATTACTGCGTCCGTCACCGACGAGGCAGCCATTGCGGCCATGGTGCGTCAGACGATCGACCGCTGGGGGCGGATCGATATCCTAGTGAACAACGCCGGAATTTTGCGCGACAAGAGCTTCACCAAGATGAGCCTTGACGATTTTCGGATGGTCGTTAACGTCCACTTAATGGGCGCGGCGATGAGCACCAAGGCGGTGTGGGACATCATGCGCGAGCAGCGATATGGCCGACTGGTGATGACGACCTCCTCTTCCGGTCTCTACGGCAATTTTGGCCAGGCCAACTATGGCGCCGCCAAGATGGCGCTCGTCGGATTGATGCAGACGCTGGCGCTCGAAGGGGAGAAATACAACATCCGAGTAAATTGTCTTGCCCCAACGGCAGCCACCGGGATGACACGCGGAGTATTACCCGATTCCAGCCTAGCGCTCCTAGATCCGTCGTTAGTAAGTCCTGGGCTCCTCGCGCTGGTCCATGAGGATGCGCCCACGCGTGCGATCTTATGCGCGGGCGCTGGTCACTTCTCGCGAGCCCATGTCACGCTCTCGCGAGGCCAATACATAGGCGCGGTACCCGATGCAGGGGAGCAAGTAATTCGCTGTTGGGAGGAGATTTCCGACCGAACAGGAGACGTCGTACCAGGCTATGGATTTGCGCAGGCAGAACGCGAGGTTGCCAGCGCTCAAGGGGAAAAATGCATAAAAGCTTCCCCTTGATTGAAGAATCAACAGATCGGCTCTTTCTTCGCAGAAGCGTCTGCAAAGTGTGTTTGGGACGAGAGGCGTTACTGGCTCGAGCCTCGGCGAACGCCACGTACCAATCGAGGCTCGACGGATACAGAAAGGCATCGCGACTCAACACCCTGTCCAGAGGCTGACCTAGAAGTAGTTTCTTGCTGGGCAATTCGGACCTCCCTTGATTTCCGTGCCAAAAATGCCTGTAGGATTCCCCGCGGAGTCCGCCCCCCCGGTGACGGTCGCCACGCGCCCAGTGAATTCAATCATGTCTGCATGCTCCCATTGCCTTCGATGGCATAGTAGATCTTCACGCACGCGATAATGAATATTGACGTCGATCAGCCGGAGGCGCATGCTCGCTTGCGTTTTTCTAAGTCGCCGCACGATGGCCGCACAGACGAGGGAAGCTTATGACGTTACTGCTGCCGCAGCGTTTTTTTCAGCGCGTCCTCATTGCATCCATCGTGATCTCGCTTTTATCTTGTGCCGAGCACGGAACCCCTATGCCGTCTTCCGCTGAATCCGTCCCGATCGTCACCACCCCTGCGGGCAAACTCCAAGGGCGTAAGGAGGGCGGGCTTCACATCTTCAAGGGCATCCCTTATGCGCTGCCGCCAGTCGGACCGGCGCGATGGAAACCGCCGGGCGCTTTGCCGGCGTGGTCCGGCATCCGATCAGCGGTCGAATTTGGTTCCGCCTGCATACAACCCACCCGTCGCACGTCGAGCATCTACGCCAGTGATATTTCGCCATCGAGCGAGGATTGCCTGACGCTGAATGCGTGGGTGCCGGCCGGTGCTCACAATGCACCGGTGTTTGTCTGGATCCACGGTGGTGCCCTGGTCACGGGCGCCAGTAAGGAAGCTGTCTACGATGGCTCGAAGCTCGCAGCGCAGGGCATCGTCGTCGTCTCCATCAACTATCGACTTGGCGTGTTTGGTTATCTGGCGCTGCCCGAACTCTCGGCCGAGTCGTCGCTCGGCATCTCCGGCAACTACGGTTTGCTCGATCAGATCGCCGCGCTGCGATGGATCCAACGCAACATCGGGGCTTTCGGGGGCAATCCCTCGAACGTGACGATCGCGGGTGAGTCCGCCGGGGGCTTGAGTGTGATGTATCTCATGGCTTCGCCCGAGGCGCGCGGACTTTTCTCCAAGGCGATCGCCGAAAGCGCCTATATGATCTCGACGCCCGAACTCAAACAACGCCGCTACGGCACTCCTTCCGCGGAAGAATCCGGCACGCTCCTGGCAACTGCGCTGCACGCGACGAATGTTGCGGCGCTACGGGCGATGGATGCTCAATCGCTGAGCGATGCTGCCGCTACGACCGGTTTCGCGCCGTTCGGCGCGATCGACGGGCACGTTTTGATACGTCAGCTGGTCGACACATTCGATCGAGGTGAGCAGGCGCCCGTACCGCTGCTCGCGGGGTTCAACAGCGGCGAAATCCGCTCGCTGCTGATGCTCGCGCCACCTGCTCCGCCATCCGCCGCTGAATACGAGAAGATCATCCACGAACGCTATGGGGATCTCGCGGGTGAGTTTCTGCGGCTTTATCCGAGCGCCGACCTGCGCGAGAGCATTCTCGCCACGACCCGGGACGCGCTGTACGGCTGGACCGCGGAACGCCTGGTCACGAAACAAGCTGCACTCGGAGCACCGGCGTTTCTCTATCTCTTCGATCATGGCTACCCGGCGGCGGATGCGGAAGGACTGCATGGATTTCATGCGAGCGAACTGCCTTACGTATTCGGAACGCCAACGCGTACACCACCGCTGTGGCCGGTTATTCCAGACACCCCTCGGGAGACCGCGCTCTCGGAGGCGATGGTGGGCTATTGGACCAGCTTTGCCCGAACCGGCCGGCCACGCGCGGCGAACGAACCAGACTGGCCCGCCTTTGGAGCGTCCAATGCGTACATGCTTTTCGATGATGTACGCCGCGCCAGCGCAGACCCGTTTCCGGGCATGTACGCACTGCACGAGGAGGCTGTCTGCCGGCGCAAGGCCCACGACTTGGCCTGGACGTGGAATGTCGGCGTCATTTCGCCGCGGCTCGATCCGGCGCCGAGCTGTCGCTGATTCCAGTCTCTTTAATAATTCTGCCGCAGAAGGCGCGTGAGGCTAAGATTCACATCGAGGCGTGCGGCGGTACATTGCCGACACTTAAGCGAATCATCAGGGGCGGCTCCCGTATCTTAGACCTTCTGCTGCCGACGTGCACCCGATCCCGAGGCTGCGCCCCAGCAACAAGCACCCGTGAAACTCTGCCTGATCATCCCGCTATGGAGGTATTATCGTGCCGGCAGATGAAAGCCAAGCCTTAGGAAGGAATAGTTAACCGGTGCCCAAAGACGTGAAGCCCAAAGCCTTAAAGTCCAAAGACGTGCAATCCAAACGCCGCCGCCCCTCCAAGGCACAACAGCGCGCAGAGACGATGGAACAGATCCTCGATGCCGCCGAAGCCCTGTTCTCCAAGCATGGTCTTTACGGCGTAACCCTGAAAGATGTCGCGGGCGCGGTCGGCGTCCACCATTCGCTACTCAACTATTATTTCAAGGACAAGAAGAAACTCTTCGATGCCGTGTTTGCCCGCAGAGCGGTGATCACCAGCGAACGAAGAATGAAGGCGCTCGACGAATATGAAGCGGCCACCGGAGGCAATCCAACCGTCGAGGGCGCATTGCACGCCTTCCTCGACACCGATCTTGATCTGTATATAGAGGGTGGTGTCCGCTGGAAGAATTATGCATCGCTCGGGGCACAAGTGGCCAACACACCCGAGTGGGGCGCCGAGTTGATGGATAAGCATTTCGATCCGGTGGTGCTGCGGCTGATCAACCTCCTAAAGAAAGCGCTTCCCGACGCGAGCAAAGAAGACATCTTTTGGAGTTACCATTTCGTCACCGGCGCGCTCATGCACACCCTGGCACGTACGGGTCGCATCGACAAGCTGTCTGAAGGCGCGTGCAGGTCTGAAGACTTCCTGGCCGTGAAGAAGCGCATGGCCGCTTTTATGACCGGTGGTGTGCTGTCAATCTGTCGGCAGCACAAGAAGCGTGCCAAGCGCTAGCTTTTCAGGCGAAAGCCGGCCACTCGCATGCGTGTAGTCCGCCTCTCGCCGGGCCGCCGCCGACTTCAAAAATCATAGCCCAGGCGAACGCCGGTGGTGCGCGGCTGCAACCTGCCATATCGGCTCGCGATGAATGCTTCCGGATGGATATAGTTGACCGCCGCGGAGTCGAGCACGTTCTCGCAATAGAGCGCCAACTTCAGGTTTTTATCGATCGCCACGCGAAATTGTGCGTTGACCGTGTTGAACGTGTCGGTGTACCCATACTGAGCCAGTGGCACTCCCGGCTCGCCGGCCACGTTGGGAAAGCCGTTCGGGAACTTGCCCACATGCTGGAGGGAGGCAATCACATCGGCCTTGACGTTCGACGCCAGGTTGAACGTATAGTCGCCGTTCAGTGCACCCTGCAACATGGGCGCGGACAGACGAGCGCCCAACACTGCACCGGAGATCGCCGCCTGCTCCGGGGTAAGCGACGTGACTTTCGCCTCGTCGTAGGATCCATTGAGCCCGATGGTCAGACCGCTGAGTGGCACCGTCTCCAGCTCCAGTTCGACGCCCTTGCTGTGCGCTCCCCCGATGTTCGTCGCGAACTGCACGGAGTCCGAGACGCGGTTGGCCTGAACTTGGATGTTGCTCCAGTCGATGTAATAGACCGCTACATTCGCGCTCAGCCGGTTATCCAACCAGTTGCTCTTGACACCGATCTCGTAATTCTTGAGATTGTCCGATGAGGCACCCGGCGGAATGATGATGTCGTGCGGATTCACGACGCTGGCCTGGCCGGCAAACGCGTTGACCACCGGAGATCGGAAACCGGTCGAGAATGTGGCGTAGCTCGTCAGTGAATTGACCGGCTTGTACGACACGCTCGCCTTGTAGGAGGGCTTGGTCGCCTGCGCCTCAGGTGAAACAGCAGCTGGAATCGGCGTGACGGTCAAAGGGCCCGTGACCCCGCCCAGCGCATTCGCGAAATAATTGCTGGTGTAGCCACCGGGCAGCGTATCGGTGGTCGAGGAGTCACTGGTGAAACGCAGGCCGCCGGTGACCCAGAACTGGTCGCTGACGTGGTAGGTAAGGTCGCCGAAACCCGCCACTTCGTCCGAAGCCGTGTGAGTGACCTCCGAGGAATAGTACTCATTCGATAATCCGGTGATATCGTGGGACTGAAGGAATTCGTCCGACGAACGGTACCCGTAATCTACGCCCAGGTGCCGGTGCAGATAAAAGGCACCGACCACCCAGTCGAAGTTCCCCCCCCGGATCCGAGGCCAGCCGCGTTTCCTGTACAAACGTGCGCTGAAAGCCCAAGGCGTCCAGGCCAAAGGCGATGGCGCCGCCAAAGGTGCCCGCCAAATCGACTAAAAATCTCTGATTGAAGATCGAGTACGTAGAAGAACTCGTTAAATTGGCGCCGTCAAATTGGTAGTTGATGGTCGCGTTGTAATTGGTCATCACACCCGAGTAGATGTCCGGCTGATTCGAGTCCCGCACGTAGGTTCCCAGCGACGGCTGGGTCATCGATGCATCCTTCGGGAAGCTATCCTCATACGAGATGAGAAAACGCGCCGACAGCCGATCGGTAGGCTTGTACAACAAGGTCGCGCGCATGCCCCCGTCTTCCAGGGTGTTCGAGTCCTTGATACCGGTGCCAATGTTGTCGATCCAGCCGTCTTCGTGCCGATAGAAGCCGACGATGCGCAGCGCCAGTTCGTCATTGATCAAAGGAATGTTGATCATGCCGTCATACCGCTGACGCAGCGAGTCCCAGCCTGAACCGGTGAAGCCATAATCGACCTGCGTCGAAACCTCGAACTTCGTCAAATCCGGGCTCTTCGTCAGAATTCGTAATGCACCCGAGAGTGAACCCGATCCGAACAAAGTGCCCTGCGGACCTCGCAAAAACTCGACTCGCTCCACGTCGAACAAGTTGGGATTGAGCGTCGTCGTATTGCCGATCGACGTGATGGGTAGCTCGTCGATGTACACGGCGACCGTGCTCTGCAGGTTCGCCCCGTAGCTGTTGGTGGCGATGCCGCGCGCCGTGAAGTTATTGAAATTATCGCTTTGTTTGTTGAGCACCACTCCGGGCGTTTGAAGCGCCAACCCTTCATAGCCCACGATGCCTTCCTGGCTCAGCTGGTCCTGCGAATAGGCGGTGACGCTGAGCGGCACATCCTGAAGCTTTTCGGGGCGGCGTGTCGCCGTGACTAAAATCTCTTGAAGTTGCGAGCTGATCTGTGCTTCCGCGACCTTCGAATCGCTCTTCACCGGCGGTGAAGCGCTTTGCTCGGGGTCGGCCGAGACACTTGTTTCGGCTCTCGCAGAACCGAAGGCGCTCCATAATGCTACCGTGCTGACGGACGCTAGAAGAAATCTTCTCATGGTCACTCCCCCCCGTACGCGCCTGTACTGCAATGTCGGCGCTTTGAGGTCAAACGTACGACCGAATATCACGAATGTCAACTCTCACTCACATGCGTGTGAATTGACACTCACCCGTGGGTGAAGGAATATGCCGGCCAATAACCGGTTGTAGGTTCGCAAATCATTGATTTGGGCAGGTGTTTGGCCGCTGCTACGCGTGATGAATCCAATGGCGCGGCGGTGGCCAGCCACTGAACTTGGGATCCTTCCGGGGCGCTGGGTCGAAGGAGAAGGCCTTGAAAAGACCGTTATGGCTCGCAGTGGAAACATTGGCCTTGGTATTGGCTACCGTGGACAGCAGATTCGCCATCGCTGACGAAGCCAATGATCCGATCGTCCAGACCGACAACGGGGCAATCCGCGGATATTTCGCGGGCCCTAACGCGATTTTTAAAGGGATTCCCTTTGCCGAACCGCCGCTCGGTTCGCTGCGTTGGTAGGCACCGCTTCCCGGCCACCCATGGCCGGGTGTTCGAGATGCACGACAGGCTTCAAGGTCCTGCGTACAAGACCCCGCCGGTCTCGATGAGTATTCCGGACCAATCTGA
>PLAH01000161.1 GCA_003134045.1 Gammaproteobacteria bacterium | reverse complement strand
GGCCTCCTGGCAGTGGACCGAGCACTGGAATGTCGGCTTGAGCGCCTCGCACGTGATCGACAAACCCTCGCCGAATCTCGAATTGTCGTCGAGCAGCATCGGCATCAAGCTGTCGCGCAAGTTCAACCGAATCAGCTTTTAAGGCAATCATGGAACCTCACTCCAACAAAGCTTCCATCAACACGCGCGAAAAGCTGTTGTCGTATTGGCGCCGGCGTCGCATATTCTGGCCCGTCGCGGGCGGCGCGGCCTTGATAACCATCTTGCTCGCGCTCTTGCTGCCGCCCACCTATCAGTCGATGGCGACCATTTTGATCGAGCAGCAGGAGATTCCACAGGAGCTGGTGCGCTCGGTCATCACGTCGTATGCGGATCAGCGTATCCAGATCATCAGCCAGCGCGTGATGACCACGCAAAAACTTCTGCCGCTGATCGAGCGCTACGACTTGTATCCCGACATTCGCTTGAAGCAGCCGCGCGAAGTGCTGCTCAAGAAAATGCGCGAGGACATCGGCATGAAAATGATCAGCGCCGACGTCATCGATCCCCGCAGCGGTCACCCGACCCAGGCGACGATCGCATTTTCGGTATCCTACGAAAATCACTCCGCCGACCTGGCCTTGAAAGTCGCCAACGAACTGGCGAGTTTGTATTTGAACGAGAACCTCACCCAGAGAACGCAGACCTCGGAACAGACCTCGGATTTCTTCGGCGAGCAGGCCGCACGCGAGGCGGCGCGCATCGCAGAATTGGATAAAGCGTTGGCGGCCTTCAAGGAGAAGCACCGGGACGAATTGCCGGAATTGACGCAATTCAATATTCAAACGATGGATCGCACGGAATTCGAATTACACGATGCCGAGAACCGTCTGGCGGCCCTGGACTCTCAGCGCGTGCTGCTCGAGGCCCAACTCGCCGAGATCAATCCCAACGCGCAGGTATATTCCGACACCGGGCAACGGGTTTTCAGCGCGGAAGACCGTCTCAAGGCATTGAAATCTCAACTTGCCAGCTACAAGGCCCGTTATGCGGCGGGCCATCCGGATATCGTCAGTACGGAGCGCGAGGTCGAAGGGCTCGAAAAAGAAGTAAAGTCCGGCGACGGTACGGCGGATCGCCTGCGTCAGCTGTCCGAAGCCAAGGCAGAATTGGCGAGCGCACGGGAGAAATATTCGGGCGATCATCCGGACGTCATACGCCTGCAGCATAGCGTCGACCGATTGGAGAAAGCCGTCGCCGGCGACGACGCCTCGGGCATGACGAAGATCCAAAGCGCGCACGCGGACAACCCGGTCTACATTCAAGTCAAGGGCCAGCTCGATGCGCTTTTGGTGGATCGGGAAAGCCAGATCAAAAAGCGCGATGGGCTGCACGCGAAGCTGGAAGATTACGAGAGACGCATGGCGCGGTCGCCTGAAGTGGAACGGCAGTTTCGTACGATGGCGCGCGATCTCGACAGCGCGCAGTTCAAGTACCAGGAAATTCTCTCCAAAACAGCGGAAGTGCAGGTATCGCAGAATCTCGAGACCGAGCGCAAGGGCGAGAAATTCACGATGATCGAACCCCCTCAGCCTCCCGAAAAGCCCATTCGCCCCAACCGGATACTCATCCTTGCTGCCGGCCTGTTTTTGAGCGTGGCGCTCGGCGTCGGCGCGATCGCCGCGCGCGAATCTCTGGATGGATCGGTGCGCGGACCCAGCGATATCCGCGCGTTGCTGCAAGTGCCCGCGCTGGCGTCGATTCCCATCATCGTCACGTCCGATGATCGAGCTCGCCGCAGGCGATTCAGGTTGTATTCGTGGGGCGGGACGGTGTCGGCTACGACGGTGGCAATTGCCGGTCTGCACTTCTTCATCAAGCCGCTCGATGTCGTGTGGTCTTTGCTGCTCCGGCGTTTCGGAGTCTAGGGAATGGACAGAATTCGCAAAGCGCTGGATCTGGCCCGGTTGGAGCGATCCCAGCCGAGTGAAGTGGAATCGCATGAAGGAAACGTCCGGGAATTGCCTGCGGAGTTGCTCACGAAACCGAGAGCGGCGCCTCCCCCGATCACCTATACACGCACCAAGGTGTTCTCGCCGGCGGCGGAAGTTCTCGAGCGCAACCGAATCGTCAACCCGGGTTCACGGGAGGAGGCCGCTGTCGCGTTCCGGATGTTGCGTACCCAGGTGCTGCAAAGAATGAATGCACACGGCTGGCGTTCGCTTGCCGTCTTCAGTCCATGCGCTGAAGACGGCAAGACCACGACCGCGATCAATCTCGCCGTGAGCCTCGCCAACGATCATCTGCATACGGCGGTTCTCGTCGATTTCGATTTCAAGCATCCGACGGTCGCGAGCCGTGTCGGGCTGGCGCCGGTACTGGGCTCCGACGATGCGATCTCACACAGGGCCGCGGTAGAAGACTGTCTCTATCACCCGGAGGGGTTCGATAGGCTGGTCCTTTTCCCGGCGCGCGCACCGTTGAGTCACTCGTCGGAACTCCTTGCCGGGCCTCGCAGCCGCGAAATCGTCAGTGAATTGCGCAGCCGGTACCCGGACCGGATCATCATCTACGATCTGCCTCCCGTATTGACGGCCGACGATGCGCTGGCGTTCGCGCCTTTGGTGGAGTGCGGCCTCGTGGTCGCGTCGGAAGGGCGCACCCGCCGCGACGATCTCGTGCGCACCGTCGAGCTGCTCGAGAAGACGCCGATCGTCGGCACGGTGCTGAATCGCGCTGTAGACGCTGTTTCCGGCTATTGAGAGGGCCTCGTGTACGAGCGGCACTTCGGGTTCAAGACTAAGCCGTTCGCGCTCACGCCGGATCCGGAATTCCTGTATGAGTCCCCGCAACATGCGATGGCGATGACCATGCTGGAATATGGATTGGAATCGGCGGCCGCGTTTTCTTTGTTGACCGGCGACATCGGGTCGGGCAAGACCACGTTGGTGCGGCGCCTGTTGCGGCAACTCGGCGATCAGGTGACCGTCGGTCTCGTCAGCAACACGCACGGACATTTCAAGTCCATCCATGGCTGGGCACTCTCGGCCCTCGGGATCTCGCCGGCCAACGACTCCGAGATTGCGAAGTACGAGGCGTTGGTCGAATCCTTCGTGCGCGAATACGCGAAAGGGCGGCGCACCTTGCTGATATTCGACGAGGCGCAGAATCTATCGATCGAGGTGCTCGAGGAATTGCGCTTGCTGTCGAACGTCAACTCGGAGAAGGATTTGATCCTGCAGGTACTGCTGGTGGGCCAACCCGAATTGCGCGCGAAATTGTCGCTCCCGGAGCTCGTGCAATTTGCACAGCGGATCTCCGTCGATTATCACCTACGGCCTCTCGCGGGTCCCGATACCCATGCGTATATTCAGCATCGGCTCGAAGTGGCCGGCGGTTGCAAGGACCTGTTTCTGCCGGAGGCGATCGAGTGTCTGTACGCGCACACCAACGGCGTGCCGCGCCTGCTCAATCAGCTGGCGGATTTTGCCTTGGTTTACGCCTTCGCGGATCAGCGCACGTCGATCGATGCGGAATTGATTGCCCAGGTACTACGCGACCGCACCACCACGTATTCACTGCGGACCTTCTCGGCCGTCGAGCCCGCCGCGTCGCCATTGGACAAAAAGCCGGGGCGACGCGGAAAAAAAGCCGGCGCGGCGTAGATCAAGAGCTTGTGATTCGTCGTATCCTATTGCTGGGCCTGCTGCTCTGCGCGGCGGACCTTTGTGCGGAGTCCTTAGGGCCCGATCGGCTCGGCGTCATTTACAATCAGAATGACGGGCCGAGCACTCGAATCGCGGAATACTACGCTGTTCGTCGCCATATTCCGGCGATCAATGTCGTCGGCTTAGCGGTTCCAGACCACGCCAGCCTCAGTCGCGAGGAACTCAAACAGCTGCGGACGACGATGCTCGACAAACTGCCCTCCAACGTGCAGTCGCTGTTGCTGGTCTGGTCGAGACCGTATGCGGTCGAATGCATGTCGATTACCACGGCGTTCGCAGCGGGCTACCAACCGGGATTTTGCGAGCCGCGGTGCGAGCGCACGACGGGAAATCCTTTGTTCGATACCCGGGGATGGCTGCCGGCGGATACCATCGGCTGGATGCCGGCCATGCTGCTTCCCAGTCAAGATGAAGCGCTGGCGCGGGCGATTATCGATCGCGGTATCCGAGCCGACGGCTCCCGCCCCAGAGGCACCGCCTACTTAGTTCGAACGCAAGACTGGGCCCGCAATGTCCGAGCGGCGGGGTTCGCGGACACCGAGGCAGTGGTGGCGAGGCGCTTGGTGGTGCGGGAGCTGACGACGCCCATCCTGGATCCGCCGAGCGGGGCAATCGCCTATTTCACGGGAGTGATGCGCGTGGAGGAGTTGCAAAAGATCGCCTTTCTTCCCGGCGCCGCCGCCGATCATCTCACCTCGACGGGCGGCGTGCTCGATAGTTCCCGGCAAATGTCGGCCCTCGAATGGCTGCGTCAGGGCGCGACCGCATCCTACGGCTCCGTGTCCGAGCCATGCGCCCACCGTGGGAAATTCCCCAATCCGGCCGTTTTTCTGGATCACTATCTGCGCGGCGACACGCTCATCGAGGCCTATTGGAAAAGTGTAGCCATGCCAGGCCAGGGGCTGTTCATCGGGGAACCTCTGGCAAGGCCGTTCGCAGAGACCGACCCCAATTGAGCAGCAGACGCCATCCGATCGCATCAAAATGAAGAAATGACTTCCGACAGCGCCGGTTGCGCAAACAATTTGGTCTTTGTTAACCGCTATTTCGACCCCGACCAGTCTGCAACCAGTCGAATGCTCACCGACCTGGCCCAGGCTCTGGCCGCTCGAGGCATCACGATACACGTCGTCTGTTCGCGGCAGCTGTACGATGATCCGGATGCGCTCCTCCCGAGAGATGAAATACGCTCGGGAGTTACCGTTCACCGTGTGGCGACCACTCGTTTTGGACGCTCCCGTCTGATCGGACGAGCCATCGACTACCTCTCATTTTACGTGAGCGCCGGCATGGCCCTCATGGCGCTGCTCAAATCGGGGGACATGTTGATCGCCAAAACGGACCCGCCGTTGATCTCCATCGTCGCGGCGGTCATTGCACGTTTGAAGAGAGCCTCGCTGGTCAACTGGCAGCAGGATGTCTTTCCGGAGGTTGCATCGCACCTTGGCGCCAATCCGTTCCCTAGACCGCTCGATCTCATATTGCGGCGACTGCGGGATTGGTCGATGCGCGCGGCGAAGGTGAATGTCGTCATCGGCACGCGCATGTTCGAGTACTTCCAGCAACGCGGAATTCCCGTGTCCCGGCTGTGCGTGATCGACAATTGGGCGGACGACGAGACCATCACGCCAAGATCCACTGAGACCAACGCTCTGCGCGAGCGGCTGGGACTCACCGACCGGTTCGTCGTGTGCTATTCGGGCAATCTCGGCCGAGCTCACGAATTCGACACGCTCCTGGCCGCCGCGGACGACTTGCGCTTGGAGGAGGCGATCGTATTCCTGATGATCGGCGGCGGCGCGAGGATGGTGCCGTTGCAACGGGCGGTCGAGGCCCGCGCCCTCGACAATTTCCTCTTCTTGCCCTACCAGCCGCGGGAGGACCTCGAGGACAGCCTCGCCGCTGCCGACGTTCACCTCGTCAGCCTGTTGCCGGCGCTCGAGGGCTTTATCATGCCGAGTAAACTCTACGGCATTCTGGCGGCCGGGCGGCCCGTCATCTTCATCGGCGATTCGGACGGCGACACGGCCCGCATCATCCGCAATGCCGAGTGCGGCATCACGGTCCCGGTGGGCGCGGGCGGCGATCTGGCAGCCGTTATCCGCCGGCTGATGCGTGAGCCGGATGCCCGCATCGCCATGGGGGCGCGAGCCCGCACGGTGTTGACGAGCAGCTATTCGCGAAGTATCGCCGTCGATCGCTGGCTCACCGTGCTCGACGTCAAACGGGAGCGCCGCTCCGCCGGCGATCAGCCTCGAGCACTTTCAAATCGATGAAGAGTTCATAGGTCGCGCGCATGGAACTGAAGGCGAGACCGGCACGTCCGTCGAGAAAGCCCAGCCGGATGACGTACCAGTAGAGGAATACGAGACCCGGGCGCATCGGTAGCCGGTAGGCGAGACGCTTCAGTGCACGACGCCGTTCGATGGGGTCCGCGCTCATCAGCGATTTCATGGACCAGGGTGCTTGCGCTTCTTGTACTTGAGCCAGCGCCTCCATCGTCGAATACCGATTGTGCCTCTCATACCAATAGGCAATCCCCTTGTTGAACGGGTAATGATGCAGGTGCGCTTCGAGGTACGCGATCGCGCCGTCAGCGATGTATTCTTCGTTGACCTCACGCTCGACGCGTACACGGCCGACGCGTACCAGTCTGCCGAACCACGTGGGATAGCCGCTGCTGCGGCGCAGCCAGCGGCCGAGGAAAAAGTCCTTGCGGCGCATGCGGAACATCACCGTGCCGTCGTCCGCACCAGCGACCCGCCGTTGCGACTCGGCGACGAGGTCCATGGGGGTCCGCTCGTCCGCATCGACCATCAGTACCCACGGATGCTTGTACTCGACCTCGGTCATGCCGGCGTTGCGCTGTGCAGCGTAATTGTCGAAGCGACGTTGAAAAAAACGCACTCCGCCGAGCAGTGCAATCTCAGGCGTGCGATCGGTACTGAAGGAATCGAACACGACGATATCGTCGCACCAAGAGCAGGACTCGAGACATTCCGCCAGATTAGCTTCCTCGTTCAAGGTCAGGATCAAGACGGATATCGAGCACATGGCGGGGAGATCGGATTGACGAAATCGATCAGCGCATGAGATTCGGAAACAAGCGTAAGCCGGCTACTGGGCTCGTCACCCGCTCGATCGAGACCTTGACGGCTGCCGGTGTCTCCATCCGTCCTAGTATGATCGTGTACGCAAAGACATAGTAGCTGCTCAACAGAGAGCCCTGTTTCCAGGTGAGGATCAATTCAAAACAAAACAAGCTCGCCAGAATCGCGAGGGTACTTCGGGCGGTCTCATCGTCCGCGAGAGAGCGAGCGATTCGAATGATGCTCCGCAACGCTATGGCCAACACCGCAAGGTACAGGGTGGTTCCAATCAGGCCTTCTTCGGCGATCACCTCGAGTATGGTGATGTGCGGATAGATCCCGAGGATCTGGAAGGAGCTGGAATTGCCGATTCCGAACAGAATCGTCCCTGGGCTCGCAAATGCGGCTCCCAAGAGGGTTTGCGCCATCGCCAGGCGGCCGGCAACGTCCTCGTGCGTTTGATTGCTCGCCCAACGCGAGGAATCCACTTCTACGATCGTCGCCGCCCATACGCCGATCCCAACGACGAAACAGGCGGTCAGCAGGAGGGCGGCCACCGACCCCACATTTTTGAGCCGGAACGCGATCAGCCAAGCCACGACGAACGCAGGTCCGGTGGCCAACAATTGACCGCGAGAGCCGCTCTTGAGAATCACCGCCAATGCCAGCGGTATGCACGCGATGTTGATGATTTTGAGCACGAGATGCTTCTTTTGCAGCATCAACGTAGCCGCGGCCAATAGCACCACGCCTCCCAGGCTCGCCAGCGCCAGAGGATTGGTCTCGGTCTCGTAAAGATCTCCATTTAACAATAACCCACGGAAGCCCCATTTGCCGAAGACCAGCGCCAGCAGGCAGACGGCGCCGCCGACGTAGACGGTCCACTGGAACGCGATTCGAATGTCCGCCAGGTCACTGAGTAATAAGGGCGCCAACACGGTTACCGTGACGATGTAGGGCCCCAGTCTCACCCATTCAGCCAAGGAGGACTGAGAATCCGGCGCCCACAAGGTTGTGATGAACGCGTATCCATAAATCGCAGCGACGAGCCATGCGGAGAGGGGAAATTGGCAGAACACACAGGATTGCTTGACCGCTCGGCGAGCGATTCCAACGAGAACCAGCACGCCGATGACCAGATTCGTCACCAGCGGATGCGCGGCGAAAACCGCCGTCGAGCTCTGCCCCCATTGCTTGATGCCGAATAGGCATAGAACTCCCGCCACGGCGATAGCGGGACGCAGCATCGTAGCGATTGCAAGCGCGATCAGTAACCCTGCATAAGTAATGAGGCCGAGCATTCAGTTCTCACTTCGGGCTGTTTCATTGCGCCTTTCATCGGCGCTGGATGATAGCAATCAATGACGTTCCATAGGCCATAAAAAGCGCAGGCATCCGAAGTGTAACGTGGCCCAACTATGATTGGTTGGAACGAACCAAACCATTGGTTTTCTCGAATTCCGTTCACCAAAGGTTCATATACGATGGGTACAATGTCAGAGGCACCACCTCGTATGGACGGCCGGACCATAGCAGCAGCAACGATGAAGATGGTGGCGTTGGCAGCCCTGGCGATTGTTGCAGCTATCCAATCCGCTAGCCGTGCCTTTGCTGAAGCAAGCCCGAGTTCCGGCAACAATCGACCCTTCATCGTTTTCGACGCGACCCTATATAAGGGCAAGCCGAATCTGATGGCGTTTGGCCTGCAGCCCATCATCGCCGGCAACAACTTTTGGCGGCCTGGGCATTCCACCGACAATGTCGACGACGAGGGAGTTCGTCAAGAGTTCGGCCACTATCGGAACAGCAACGGCCTCTACTACATCGATATCGAAAAATGGCCTATTTTGTTTGCGTCGCCGGCCGAGCGCGCGGCGAGCATCAATAAGCTGGATCGCGTTCTGACACTGGCGCGGAGCACCGCACCGAAATTGCGCATCGGCTTTTACGGGGTACTCCCCGGGACCGCATATTGGCCGTTGGTGATGCGCGATGCCCGCTTGCAGCAATGGCGCGATGAGGACAGTACGGACTTGATGCCCCTGGCGCAGAAAGTCGATGCGGTCTTCCCGTCCCTCTATACCTACTATGACGATATCGAAGGCTGGAAAACCTACGCACGCATGACACTGGAGGAAACCCGGCGATTCAAGAAACCGGTCTACGCATTTCTATGGCCGCAATTTCACGATAGCAACGAGAAGATAAGGGGACAATATCTTCCGGTTGGTTTTTGGCGGGCGGAGTTGGAGCTGTGCTACCAAATGGCGGATGGAATCGTCATTTGGGGAGGATGGACGGCGACGTGGGACGAGCACGCCGACTGGTGGCTCGAGACCAAGGCTTTCATGACCGCGCACGGCATTGCGGTTTCACCGGCGACTTGAGCAGGATCGGGCGCACAGGCAAAGATGATCCCGGATGAGACCATGGACCGCGATCGGCCTCGCTCGGCGCGCCGTCGCGCCGCCATGTATATCGGGAGGGGAATTCTGGCGTTCGCAGTCCTTTTGCTGCTGCTGGAGGCCGGACTGCGGTGGGGATTGGGGCTCGGGCGACCGCTGCTCTATGTCGAGGACCCGTCGGCCGGGTACCTACCCGCGCCCGGTCAATCGCTCAGGCGCTTCTTCGCCCACATTTCCACCAATTCCTTCGGCATGCGGTCGGATTCCATTGCAACGTCGAGATCTCCGGGAGTACCCAGGATCATGTTCGTCGGCGATTCGGTGACCTTCGGCACCACCTTTGTGGATCAAAATGACATATTTACGACGAGAATCAAGAATTGGTTCGCCGCTCGCGGACAAACGGCCGAAATTCTCAATGCATCCGCAGGAGGCTGGGCGCCCGCCAATGAGCTGGGATTTTTGAGATCCCGAGGGGTCTTCGCATCCGATCTGGTAGTTCTCGTCTTGAACACCGAGGACTTGACCCAGCCGATGGCCGTGTGGAAGGAGGCATTGCAATTCCCGACCAGGAATCCGCCCTCGGCGTTAACGGAGCTGTGGCTCCATTACATTGAACCGAGGCTGGCGGGAATGACCGGCGTCGTCGATCCCGGTGCGAAGGTGGATGGCGTTCCGACCACGGAGCGGGTCGGAGCACAATTGCGAAACTTAGAGTCGGCGAGAGACCTGGCCATGCAGCAGGGCGCAAGATTCGAAATCATTTTTTCCCCGTCGGCACAACCCGAAGTTCAAACAGACGAGTGGGCTCACGCCGTTCTATTGCTTCACGACTGGGCCGCTCGGGAAGGAGTGAAGATACTCGATCTGACGAACGCGTATTCGCTCTACCCAGCGCAGAGCGTGTATTTCGATGGCCTGCACCTGCGTCCGCTGGGCCATCAACTCGCGGCAGACGCTTTCGAGTCGGACTATTCCCATGCGCACGACAGCGGTCCGAGCAACTGAATGGATCCGAGCCATTGCAGCCACCCGCGAGTTACCTACCGATTGCCCGCATCGACTTCGATCTGTCACAAAAATTAAAGCCTTGCCGCCTATACTATCGGCCCGCTCATCAGCGGCCGTTCTAGATCCGTAACAAAAAGTTCATATTCCGGCGGCCGCTCGCATGTACAGATTCAGCAAACGACGACTTTCGACGGAGGGACGCCTGCCGATCCTGCTCACGTCCGCCATCACCGCGACCGCGCCCTTCACGAAAATGACGGATGCCTCCGAAAGAGTGAAGGCCACGCTCAGGGCGCTGTCCAACTGGATGGCCCTGTGTAGCGATACCAATTTCGTATTGTGCGATGGCTCCGGCTACGACTTGAGTCGAGACCTGAAGACATGCGGAACCATCGATTCGGGCCGAATCGAAGTCATCGCTTTTGAAAACGATCGTGAACAAGTGAAGATCAAAGGCAAGGGGTACGGCGAGGGCGAAATCGTCAGGTACGCGCTCGAGCATAGTGAGATCCTGAAATCAGCCGATTCGTTTGCGAAGTGCACGGGCAAGCTGTGGGTCGACAACTACTGGTCGTGTAGGAAGGCTTATAACGGAACGGCGGCGTTCAGCTACTTTGGTTTCTTGAAGGTACACGCCGTGGACACACGATTTTTCATTGTCCGGCGGGATTTTTATCAGGCCAATTTATTGATGTCGTATGCGCGATGCGATGACGCTCACGGCAAATATCTCGAGAACGCATACCTCGATTCGCTGGCTGGAGTTGCCCGACAACGCTGGATGTTGCCCGTCTATCCCAGAATTCGGGGTCTTTCCGGAACGAGCGGTAAAGAATACCAAAGTAGCAATCTCAAGCGGATGGGCAAGAATTTAGCAATTCAATTATTGATGGCAAGGTCACATTAGCCTAATGAACAAGAGGCGCATCCATGGCGACGGTTAATCCAACCGCTCACTACGCGGAAAAGGGATCGGGCTACTTCAACATAGATCGGCACGACCTATTTCAGCTCGTTCCCTCAGGTTCGGGACGCGTGCTTGACATCGGCGCGGCCGAAGGATCCATGCTCGTCGCTCTGAAGCAATCCGGTAAAGCTCGTGAAGTGGTCGGCGTCGAGCTGATGGCGATCCCAGGGGGAAAGCAAAATCGCGTGGAGATCGACCGCTTCATAATCGCGGACATCGAACAGCAGAGTCTCGACCTCGAGCCGGAGAGCTTCGATGTCATCATTTGCGGCGACGTGCTGGAGCACCTTCGCGATCCGTGGAGCGCGCTTCAGTACCTGACCGGGTTCCTTCACCACGGCGGTACTTTTGTGATCAGCTTGCCCAATATTCTCTATTGGCGTGCGTTTGCAAGAATCGTTCTTGGGGATTTTCGCTACGCTCCATCCGGGGTTCTCGACCGGACCCACCTGCGATTCTTTTGCCGCAAGAACATGCTCGATCTGGTCCGATCCGCCGGACTTAAAATACGCACCGTAGAACCTAGTTTCCGCCGCCATCAACTGTTGCGGAGCGACCGCCTCATGAATGCCCTGAGCTTGGGTATCGGGGAACGATTTCTCGCGCAACAATATCTTATAACTGCCGAAAAGCCGGGCGAAAGCTGAGGGCGCTCGGCCGACCGCAAGCAGTCGGCCTCGGCATACTGAGCGGGCTGCCGAACAGCGCCCGTCCGATTCTGCGTGGTCAATCAACAGTCGACACATCGTGCGTCGAGCCGCGATGACGGTCCTCATGGCATCGGTTCTGCAAGCCATTTCACTGGCGGCCGTCAACCTTCCGAATTGCTAATACAATCGATGCGGCAACCTTCTTCGCGCCACAAGCATTTAAATGTGCGTAATCGACGAAATTTGAATCGTCGAAAGAAGTGCTGCCGGACAGCGATAGTATGGAGCCGCCTGCGGCTTCCACGGTTCTTGTTATCTCCCGCCATATTTCCTTTGCGTTGTCGGTCTCATTTACAACCGATTGTGCGACAGTCCGCAATGGCGGAACGACAAAGATGAATTGGGCACTCTGCTCTCGCGCAATCTGACCAATGGCAGTTAGCGCGTCTAAGTCCGACCCGATCAGGCGCCGATCTGCCGCCGGAGACGACTTGTAACCGTTCCACCTGGCTTCATCCACCTCAAATCGATCGCAATCGAGTAATACCGAACCCGTTTCGTCGAACTGTAGTGATTCGTAGATAGATGCTTTCTTCGTAGAGTATTGTCGCCGATGAAGAAGTGCGCGTACGTAGTAGCTAGGGTCGAAAGTCCGCAAATACATCTCTGCTGCCGGCGCTCCGCTGATGTACCGGGCGAACAAAGGCCAGTCGATCGCTTTCCTACCGATTGGGCCAAAGTCACCGATAAAAGCTGCGACGATGATAATTCGCGGCCTGCACATTGGTGCAAGTATACTGAGAAGCGCGGCACTCTCAGGGATGGTTAGTCCCCATGATCCAGTATTTAGAACCGCATTCTCGCCCAGGGTGCGTTTGATACCCAAAGCGTCTACATTGTTAAGCGCAATGGATGATCCAGCTATCAGCATGTCGCAGCTCATCGTCCCGGCATTCCGCAACCATCGCGCCTTTTCGTTGAAGGATTCGCTCGAGGAAAACCGCGGGGCAGGAAGCTGGCTCGGGAATGCCGATACGTATGCAACAAATAAAGATAGAAGTAATATCTGTATAAAGACAAACGTTGCCAAATATTGAACCGGCGAAAGTCTCAATCTATTGAGTGGTGCTTGTTTATGCACTTGGCGCGCTCAGAACTGGAAGTAGAGAAACTCGGAGACTTTGGTGGATCCAACCATGAGTATTGCGACCAGGAATCCCAATGCCGACATTAGCGCAAAAGGCAATGTGGGCTTCCAGAAAAGAGAGCTGGATCGCTCGCGTTGAGAACCAAAATTCATAATTTGCTGTGAATTCGGCATCCAGATGACTATCACTAGGCCGATGGCAATCCAAGAGGCCGCCGAATAGGCATCGCCAATCACGCTTTGGCTGGTGAAGCGCACGGATAGCTTAGGCAAGGCGGTTGCGAGAAATTCTCCGTATTTCTTTAGCGCGCTCGGCAATGCAACTCCGTTAATTCCCGCGAGCCCACGTAGCATAGAGGCAGTCGCTTCAAAGTCTGCGGCACGAAACGGCACCCAGGCGACAACTATCGCAAGGAACGTAAGAGCATGCCCGGGCATCCACCTCCATGGGATGCCGTCCAGTTGCCAGCGGTGCTTAAACGCCTGCCATGCGTGATTGACAATCAGGTAAAACCCGTGCAAACCGCCCCATAATACGAACGTCCAGCTCGCACCGTGCCACAAGCCGCCAAGCACCATTGTCGTCATCAAATTTGTGTACCGTCGCACCGGCCCTTTCCGGTTGCCGCCCAATGGAAAATACAGATAATCCCGAAGGAAGGCCGAGAGAGTCATATGCCACCGGCGCCAGAACTCGATGATGCTCTTTGATTTGTAAGGGGAGTCGAAGTTGACAGGTAGATCGATATTGAAGATCTTTGATACACCAATCGCCATGTCGCAATAGCCGGAGAAATCGAAATAGAGCTGAAGGGAATATGCAAGCGTACCGAGCCATGCTTCTATCAGCGGGACATTCACGCCATGAGCAGCCGAATCGAAAACGGGCGTTACAACAAGGGCGAACTGGTCGGCTAGCACAACTTTTTTGAAAAGCCCAATGGTGAACATTGTCATTCCAAAATTTACGTTATCCAGGTTGAGCCGGTAGGTGCTGGCTCGGGAGAACTGCGGCATCATCTGTTTGTGGTGAAGAATCGGACCGGCAATTAGATGGGGAAAATAAGTCACAAACAATAAATAATGCCAAGGATCGTAATCGCTGGACATTCCGCGGTATGTATCGACTAGGAAGGCAATCTGAGTAAATGTGAAGAACGAAATTCCCAGGGGAAGAATGATGTTCAATCCGCCGAGGTCCGTACCGAATAGCGGATTCACTATTTTCAGAAAAAAATTGGCATATTTGAAGTAGCCCAGCAACGCAATGTTTCCACAAATACCAGTGATAAGAGCGAGAGTGGCAGGACGCTGCGATTTGGCGGCACGCGCCCGGCCAATGACCCCACCGATCACATAGTTGAAAGCTATGGATGCGATGAGAAGCGGAACGTATCGTGGATTCCACCATCCGTAGAAAAAAAGGGATGCGAATGCCAACCATAGACCGGCAAGCCGGGTGCTGAGCCGCGCCAAGAGGAAGAACCCGGCAAAAACGGACGGCACGAAGATGAATATAAAGACGTAGGAATTAAATAGCATTGTGAATCGCGAAGGACACTGGTCGACCGCCCTCGTTGAATTGTCCGGGCCTTGCGCGCGAAAACGGGATCGAACCTGCTCACTAAACAGTAAAAGACTTTGCGCGTACTAGCGGGCAACGCTTGAGCGCCGGACGCCCTAGTTCCCGATGCAAAGCCGGGCAATTGCTAATTGCCATTTGTGGTTTTGAACCACACAAACAGCCTGGCTAAACGACACTGCCTTCTCTAACTATCAGACCCGGCCTATTTCGGCATGCACAAAAGGTAGGCGGAGTTTGTAGCAGAAGGATTGCAAAGAAGTGACAGCTTCATAGTCGTAGGAGAAAACGCTTCACGGCTCCGCACGGGCATTTGCCCGCTGCCGCAAGCATTTCACGCCGCACATTCGCTATAATCCCGATGGACTCGCAATACAAAACATCCATCAAACTCGCTCGATCCGATATGGATTACCACTGATTTCTAACTTGATGTCGCCCGCTGGGGTAAAGCCACTCAGCCCGCCTGCAGCCGTGGTGAGGGTGACGAAAACTGTGTTTGCAGTGCTGCTGTTGAAACCGAGCGTAACATAGGCGTCTCCGCTCGGCAGGGCAAGATCGGTGCCTATGACGGTTGCAGTAATCGTACTGCTACCCGCCACCGAATTGAGAAATCGCGCAGCGATCGTGAGAAATGGGCCGGCGCCGGTAAAAATTCCGGTCACTGTCACTTTGACATGTGCGGCTTGATAATCTCGGTCACGACATGGTATCGCATCAGCAACTAGCCTGATTGCAAGACACCTTCCGCGCCGCTACCGCTAGCAGGCAGATTATTGCCACAGGCGGAATTTAGCTAAGCAGGGTCTTTACCAAGTGCCGTGTAGTCATACATTGAACGAAATCTGCAGTACCATTTGTCGTAAACCGGCAGAAGTGTAGGTTTATCGGCTGCCGTCGCCGTTGCTTGAACTCAGCCGGGATGCGAGGCAGCCCTCCAGCAACATCCGAGTTGCCACGCGCATTTTCCCGATCAGCTGCCGGCGACGCAAACTGGTTGCCGACCGGCCGCTGACAGTGAGTCGTAATCGCTGTGTTTCGGACTCGCAGATGTGCTGCAGACGTGAAGTCTTCGCATCGGCGTGATGGCGGAAGGAGCCGATATATTGCCGGACATGGTGCACGGGCCCCTTGCTGGCCAGCCGCAAAATCAAATCATAGTCCATGCAGAATTCGAAATTCTTGTCGAAGCCGCCGGTTTGCCGGCAGATATCGGTTGAAAAGATCGCAGCGGCGTTCTGGACCGTCAGATAGCTGTACAGGCAATCCCAATAGTTGAAAGAAGGCTGTTGCCGGCGCTTGACGAGAGCGCCGTTTGCGTCAATGACTTGATAATCGCCGTACACGATGGAGGGCGCGGGCGCCGATTGAGCCGCCTCTATCAATGGTGCAATACGTCCCGGCAAGTAACAATCGTCGGCGTTCAACCACCCGAAGTAGCGCGAATCGACCAGCGCGAGAGCCTTATTCAACGCATCCGATTGACCCTCGTCGCGCTCCGACCGCCATACGAGGTTCGGATCCTGTCGAGAAAACTCGTCGAGTATGTCGGCGGACCCGTCCTTGCTGCCGCCGTCCATGACGATGTGCTTGTGAACGCGTTTGCCCTGCGCCGCCACGCTTTGCAGGCAGCTCGGCAGGTAACGCGCCGCATTGAAGCAGGGCGTGATGACGCAGATCGATTCCATCAAAGGTTCCTCATGACTCGACGCTTGATGGGCCGGCAGGGATTTCCTGCGCATACCATGTCCTCGGGTAGAGCCCCCATCACGACCGAGCGCGCGCCGACGACGGACCGATGGCCGACGTTCGCGCCGGGGCCGATGAACGCCTCGGTGCATATCCATACACCGTCTCCGATGATGATGGACGGCCGCAGCAAGGGCATGCGTGGATCCGTGTAATCGTGAGTCCCCGCGCACAGATGTGCCAGTTGCGAGATGACGGAATGCCGGCCGATGTGAATGGGGCCCAGGGCATAGAGGCGCACGCCGTCACCGATGACGGCGTTGTTGGCCAGCACCAGATTCCAAGGGCATTCGATGAGCGCCGAGGGGTAGATGAGTACATCCGGACCGATCGTGGCGCCAAACATTCGCAGAGAACTTCGGTGCCATCCATTGAAGATCCGCGGCACCCACCGGTACAGCGTCCAGTAAAAGCAGCTCCATACCACTCGTTTGATTCGTTCGGACGTTGAGTAGGGATGGGGCTGCCCGCGGCCATCCTGGGCGATGGCCGGCGCGTCGCCGGGGGAAGGGCCGGACTTCGCGTCAATCACGGCGCAGAGTCGCGGTGGGGCAGGTATCAATATTCATGCTGGGCGGCCTTCACGAGCGGCTGATCGATACAATCGGGACGGGCGCCGCCGCCGCTGAGCCACAGATACACTGAACGCAAGTCCGCAGCCGCTTTATGCCAGGTGAAGCGCTGCTCCACGAGCAAGCGCCCCTTTTGCCCGATGTGATGCCGGTCCGAGTCGTTCATGACCAGCAGTGACTCGAGTCCATCGGCAATGGACGCCGCATCCGATTCGACACGCAGCGCGGCGCCGGCTTGGAATCCTTCGGGCAGGTTGCAGTGGGATGTCATGACAACGGGGAGCTCGTGAGCCCAGGCCTCGAGGACTGCCATGGGCATGCCCTCGCTGAGCGAGGGCAGTACGAAAGCGTCTGCCGCGCTCAACGCTGCGTTTTTGTCCTGGCCATAGAGCGGCCCCAGGAAAGCGACGAACTCGGCGATGCCCGACGCGGATGCCTTGCCGACCAACTCGCGCTGGTAACCCTCTTGTCCTTCCCATCCCGCAATCGCGAGCAGCCAATTGTCTGAGACGCCAGGAATACGCGTACGGACCATGCTCCAGGCCTCGATCAATGCGTCCAAGCCCTTCTTGGGGTGGACGCGGCCCAGAAACAGCAGGACGCGTTGTCCCGGCTTTGCGCGTAAAGCTGCCTTGTCGGCGTGCCCGTCGCTCCGGCGCGGCGGCAGTTCGACGCCGTTGGGGACGACGCATACGGGGTTGGTGAAGCCGCTCGAACGTATCGCCTCGAGTTCTGCGGCGCATAGCGCATGCAGGCAACCAGCGCGGCGCAGATGGGCATCTTCGAATAACGCTCCTGCAAGGCGTTTTTTCCAGCCGGAGTTGCGCAGCGCCCAGGGATCGAGCATGCCATGCGGACTGATGAGGCAGGGCAGGCCGTCGGCGGCCAGTTTGAGGCTCGCGAATGACGGATACATCCACAGACCATGGCAATGCAGCAGATCCACGCGAGCTTCCCGGACCGAGCCACGATAGCCCGGCGCATAGCCAAATCCGCGCGGGCCGCAAACTTTGTAAGTCTTCACCGAAAGCGGCGGCCAGCTCGGCATATCCGTCGTGGTGCAATCATCGGTGAGCCCAAATACCGGTACTTCTACATCGGGACTCGACTGCAACTGCCAGGCGAGTTGCCGCGCCACCTCGGCGACGCCACCGCCGCGTCGGGATACGGATGTCATCAGGAACGCGGCCTTCATATCTCGCCTCGGGCAGCCTGCGAACGGCCGTCGCGGCGACGCCGTACCCAGGCGAATATCTGAGTGAAGCCCTTGACCATGTTTTCCATGGAATAGCGTTCGAGAACGGTGTCGAGCGCGTTGACCGACAGCTTGCGTTGCAGGGAAGTGTCATCCAGAAGCTGCGTGCAACGGCGCACCATATCCTGCAGATCTCCGTCGCGATAGAGAAGACCGTTGCTCCCATCGATCAACGCCTCGAATTCGGGATTCTGGGCCAGTGAGTTGTTCGTGGTGACGACGGGTACGCCATAGCCGAAAGCATGCAGCAGGCTCAGCCCGATGTTGGCGGGATAACAAAAGACCGAACTACTCATCATCCACGGTGCGATCAACGTCTCATCGTACAAGGCACCGGTAAAGATGACGCGGTCGCCGATTCCAAGTGAATGCGCGAGCTGTTCGAGCTGGTGGCGATGACTACCGTCTCCGACGATGATGGTTTTGAGTTGCGGTCGTGTCTGGCACATGATTCTCGTCGCCTGCAGCAGCAACTCGATATGATTCCCGGTCTCGAGCCGTGAGATGAAAACGACGGTTTGCGCCGGATCGATGCCGTGCTCTTCCCTGAACTTCTCCAGTTCCTGCGGCCGCGACAGCCAGTGTTGTCTCGCGGCCTGAATCGGCGCCTGGTCCAAGGCGTTTTGCGCGATGAAGACGCGCTCGGCGGGAAACACCCCGTCCGCAATCAGTTGCGCCGCGACGCTGCGGGTATACAGCAGGACACCGTCGGCGAATCGACCACAGGCATTGCGTGCGGCGTCGGTCAACGGATGCGGCCGCTGCGAATAGCCATGGCCCCACAGGATTATCGGTACGCGCCTGGCTCGGGCCAGTGCCACGGTAGGACCCAGAGTCAAATAGTGGATATCCCAAGGGACAATGAGTAGATCCGGCCGCTTCCCTATCAAAGCCCTGAGTTGCGCCCACTGCCCCCGGAATCCAAACGCCCATTGCCGGACGGGGGCCGGCGCGAACCTGAACGAGGCACCCGTCTCGAAGCCGCGGAGGCTGCCCATGGTGGGACCCGCCAGCACGGTCAATTCGATGTCCGGAAGCGCTCCAAGAGACTCGAACAGAGGGCGTCGGTAGGCGGGAATCAGAGGCTGGGCGATGGTGACGCGCATCGAGGTCTCGTTCAGGTGTCCGTGACGACCGGCGGCTTCAGCGCGAACTTCCGGCTGAAAATCTGTCCCACTGAATGCGCCGCAAGATGCAAGCTTTCGGCCGCCAATAGCTTCGACATCGTCAGCGCCGCGACACAAAAACAGCCGGCCGTGATCGCAAAATCGCGTAGTGCGCCGAGCTCCCTGTGCCCCAGCGCCTCTGCGACGACAGCCGCAACGGCGATCGCCAACCAGGGGCGTAGTACGGCGTGAGCGGTCGCGCCGGCGTCTATTCCGAGCGGCAAAAGGGTGACCCTTGCATTGATCACGGCCCCGATCAGGCTGCCGGCTCCGAAGCCGAGCGCAGCACCCGTCGCCGAATGCGCGAGCAACGCCCCCATCACCGTACCCGCGACCGAAGCCACGGCGGTGACCAAGGCAACCGCGCCCCACTCTTGGAAGTGACCCGCGGCTGCCTGCAGGGCGCGCAGCACGCTCGCCGCGGCCGCGGCCGGCCAGATGAAGGCCAATACCTGGATGGCATTCGTCGCCGCGGCCCACTTACCGTGCCACAGACCCTGCTCGAGCGGACGAAACACGGCGGCAATGGCCAGGCTGACCGCAGCGCCCACCCATACGACAACTTGCAAGGAGCGCGTCGCAGCGGAGCGGATTCGGGCGGTATCGCCGCGCATCCGTACGAACGTGGCGAACAGCACTTGGTAGACATTGTCCGACAACAGGGTTCCCAGCTGCACCACGATCTGGTATGCAAAAAAATATGTGCCGACGACTTCGCTCGGTAAAATCTTCCCGAGCGCGAGATAGGGGCCGTTGTTGCCGAGCGCGATGGAGAATGTTCCGAGAAATACCCAACGGCCGGATCGAAAGAGCCCTCGCCACAGCTTGAATCGCGGACGCATGGTCCACGGCGAAAAGCGCGTGAAGTACCAGAGAAAAATGCCGTCGGAGACGTTCGTGATCAACAAAGGCAGAATCAGGCTCCGTGCACCATAACCGGCGTGCGCAAAGACCAGCAGAAGCGTATTGCGAACCACTGCCGAGACGACTTGCACGACGGCGAGTTCACGAAACCGCATGTCGACAGTCATTCGCAGACCGAGGAGAGACGCCGGAACGCACATGGGGACGGTCGCCGCGAACAAGGCGATGACGATCGCGAGTTCCGGCTCGCCATAAAAGCGCGCGGCCGGTATCGCGACGGCGAGAATGACCAGCCCCGTCGCCGTGTTGATCGCCAACATCATCCAGAACACCGGGCCCGCGAAGAGGTTAAAGCGCCGGCCTTTCTCGATCAGCACCATCGGCAGGCCGCCATCGCGCAAGATTGAAAGAACCACCGACAGGGAAATGGCTATCGCAAAGATGCCGAATTCCTTTTTACTGATGAACCAGGCAAGCGCGAATTGGCACAGGAATCCGAGCAACTTGGCGGCGGCGCTCGCGCCGATGATCCACACCGATCCCGCGCGAGCCTTGTCGCCGATCTCGGTGGAATTGCCCGGCGGCGCCACGGGTGGTTCCATCGCGAGTACCGAGGTATCGACGAAGGAATCGTCCAGGGCAACCACACCTTTGTCGCTCGAACTCTGCATGAGCTCCCTTACTGAATGGAATCGGACGTCATCTGCCGGCACCAGTTCTCCAACGCCAATGACGTTCCCGCCAGAGGCCGGGGCCCGGAGATACGCGATGAAAGAGCTCGTCGCTGCTGCTCCGCCGCTTCCGGGCGAATGATGCCGTTCTGCACCAGATACCCGCCGCTTAGCTGTTCCCCGTGCGATAGCGCTAGCGCATCTCCCCACTGGCGCCAAGGCGGCGAAAATCCGCGTTTGCGGCGTTCCATGACGAAATCGGGCACCAATCCCACCAAGGCCTCTTGAAACCACTGCTTCGGACGAGCGTCCGCGGGCATCGGATAGGTTTTGTGCAGCCCAATGACGGTCTCCACCAATCTATAGTCGACCAAGGGCAGCCGTGACTCGACCGACGCCGCCATCGATAGCCGATCTCCTTGCGCGATGCCGTTCTCCATGAGATACGTCTCGCAGATCAGACGGATCAACGTGGTCTCCGGCGGCGAATCGGACCGCTGCGGGACGAAGCCTTGGGTCAAGTCGGGATAGCCAATCGCTTCGGAAAACCGATCCGTATAGAAAGCCTTGCTCAGGGCTCGACTTGCACCCTGGAAGACCGACTGACTGTCGTAAAATACGACGCGCCCGGGTCGCGCCCGCCGATCGGCTTTGAATTGACGCCATTCGGATAAAATCCCCGCCCCGTTCATGGCCCACTGCAGCCCCAGGGTGACGGACAGAGGGGGAGGGGAGAATCGCAGGTAGTCCTTGAATCCCCGCAAGCCCGCCGCCAGCGCGTCACGGCGCCGGGTCGCGTGCAAGGCCGAGCGGACCCATTGATACCCCCAGAAGAGCTCGTCGCCGCCATGTCCAAATAGGAGAACGGGCACGGCATGGCGGCGGGCGAGCTGCGCAACGGCGGCTATCGCCACCCCCGCGATGTCGGATATGGGATCGTCACGGTGAAAATTGACGATCGAATATTGCTCGATGAAATCAGCCGTCGACAGCTCCACCGAGTGAAACGGAATCTTGAGATAGTCGGCAAAAGCTTTCGCATTGCTGCGCTCGTCCTGCCATGGCGTTCCGGTATATCCGACCGTAAACGCATGCACGTCGCCGGAGCGCGCCTTCGTCGCCAGAGCGGCCACGGCGCTTGCATCCAACCCGCCGCTCAGCGCAACGCCGACCGGCACGTCGGCGCGCGAGATCAGCTTGGAGGATTCCTCCAATTGCGCTCGTATCAGCTGAGCGGGGTTGCCATGCAACGCGGGCGCATCTTCCATGCGCCAGTAGCAGTGTTCCCGCAGCGACCAGGTGTCCAGATCGATCGTCAGCAGATGGGCGGCCGGCAATTTGCGCACGCCCGCGACCATGCACGCCGGTTCGGGTACATAGCCATAGTGGTAGTAGAGATTCACCGCCTGCGGGTCGAGCCTGAACGGCACGACCCCGCTCTTGACCAGCGCGCGCAGCTCGGATGCGAAGAACAGAGAGTCTCCCGATGAGTACAGATAGAGAGGCTTCTCGCCCATGCGGTCCCGGCCGAGAATCAAGCGGCGGGCGCGATTGTCCCACAATGCGAACGCGTACATGCCGCGCAGATGATCGACGAACGCCATTCCATGTTCTTCATACAAGTGAACGATGGTTTCGCAATCGCTGCCGGTGGAAAAAACGTGGCCTCGCTCCTCGAGGTCGCGTCGCAACTCGACATAATTGTAGACTTCGCCGTTGGCGATGAGCACGAGGCTGCGATCCTCGTTGTAAAGGGGCTGCCATCCGGTCTTCAGATCGATGATGCTGAGCCGGCGCATGGCGAGCACGACGTTCGCATTGGCGAACGACCCCTCGCCGTCAGGTCCGCGATGCGTGAGCAGTGTGTTGACACGCTTGACCTTGTCGATATGTGCGGGAGTCAGCGTGGCGCGTGAAATCAAGCCGGCTATGCCACACATGTTGTCTTCGGATCCTCCAAATAGCGCGCCATGGCACGATGCAGCAATTCGCAAAAAGTCGTGCAGTGTAACCAACTAATATTTCGATTGTCGGTCAACCGCGTACGACCGCAAATTGTGTCATTTTTGTGACGATCATGCCTCGGGGAACCCTCGAGAGCTATCACAGATGGCCCGCCTCGTGTATGAGGACGCGGCCGATGTTTCGAGAGAGTTGTGAGCCCGAATCAGCCGGCGTTGCGAATGCGGCCGCCGAGCTCGAGTTGCCTTTTCATCATGGTGCTGAAGGCGTCCGCGCCTCGCTGATTGAGGTGGACTTCGTCGCCAAAATCACAATTCGCTCTCACGGGGAACAACGCATCCGTCGCCGGCGTGACATATCGGCCAGCGCCGCGGTCCGAGAGGTAGGCAGCGAATTGGCTCTCGAATTCGGCGGTCATCTTACTCGCCGACAATTCACTCATCGGGGTTTGCATGATGATGATGTCGATCCCGTTCGAGTGCAGATCGCCGATGAGCCGCTCGTAATAACGATCGATGAGCGGCGTCGGCGAGAAGCGGGTGTCGATCTCGCCGTCCGGTGCTTCGGCGCATTGCTGATAGTTGCCGACCAAATGCTGGCCGCGCGCCTTCAGGGTATCCTGGTACGCGCGCCGATTGTCATTGAGACGGCCGACCACGGCACTCCCGATGAGGTCGGCGAATTCGTAAGGGGGGAAGTGACTGACGTGCAGCCAGTTCTTTACGGCGCCGGGCGGTTCGCTCCCATAGGCCGATTGATAAATGAGGCCGGGAGAAATCGACTGCTCCGCGTCCCGGATCTCCTCCAGATCCGCGTAACTGAACAGGCCGAATCGCGCACTCCGGCGCCAAAACCAATCGATGTGCTCGAACTGGTGCGGCGAGAATGAAAGCACGGCGATCTTGGGCAACTTCGGGCAGCGCAGCATGCGGCGAAGTTCGAAATCCGCTTCAATCGGGCCGGTTCCGCTCAACGCAAAATTGCTCGCGCCAGGGTGTAACTGTTGCGGTATGAGGCCCGCGGACGCCCGTGAGTCTCCTAGAATGACGACATCACCCAAGTCGCATGCATCGATCATGTCGAGCTTGGCTTGCCAGACGCCATATTCCGTCTCCAAAAATCCGCGCCGCAATTTGCTGGTGACGACCCACAGCCCGGCGAAGAGGACGGCTGTGGACAGCAGCAAGACCGACAAATACGCCCTCGGGCCAGACATCGTTCGTTCCCGCTAAAATTGAAAGTACAGGAACTCATGGGTTCCTCCGATCGACATCAACGCAATTGCGGCGGCGCCACTGGCCGCGATGGCCCAGCGGAAGGTAGGACGCCAAGTCAGAATTCTCCAACCGCCGGTCTCCACCTTCGTCAAGACGGGATTGGCGCCCGCCATGATCTGTTGGGAATTTGGCAGCAGCCACACGATCACGAATGCCAGAGGGATCATCAAGGCCTGCATTTGCATGTCATGCGAAAGATGAAAATCTATTGCGCCGTCTTCGATGAGACGATGCGCAAACGGCGTCAGAAACGATCGAGCCAGTTTCGGTACCGAAAGCGGGTGTTCGAATCCTTTCGCACCCAGCATGGCGCTTAGAATCGAAACCGCGTCGGAAACCGAGGCGGCACGAAAGAAGGCCTGGGCAATGAGTACGGCGGAATAAGTGATCAAGACCTGGCAAACCGCCAGACACCCGCGTGCCAATCGTCCCAGCACCAAAGCCCCGGTCTTTGGACCGAACGTTCGCCAGGCGTGATTGATGGTCAGGTATACGGCATGCAGCAGGCCAAAAATCAGAAATTGCAATCCCGCGCCATGCCAGATGCCCGCAAGCGCCATGGTTATGAACGTGGGCACTGCAATGAGGTAAGCGAAAGGCCAGGGCTTCGCCAGCGCTTTCCTGCCCATGGGTAGGCCCCTCTTCATCCGCCGACGATAAAAGTTCATGGCGATGGGATTGTAGAGATAGAGGGTGATGTAACGCGTCAGCGTCATATGCCAGCGCTGCCAGAAGTCGATGATGGATCTCGCTTTGTAGGGCGAATCGAAATTCAGCGGGAACCTTATGTTGAATAGCAGTGCCAAGCCGATTGCCATGTCCGAATACCCGGAGAAGTCGAAATATAGTTGGAGCGAGTACCCCAGCAATGTTCCCCAGCTCCCGAAGAATTGAAGGTGCTCGGCCCCCAGGAATCCTTGATTGTTGATGTTGGCCAGAGAATCGGCGATCAACGATTTCTTCAGGAGCCCGATCACGAACATCGTCAATCCGGCCCCGATGTTTGCGGCATTCAGCCGAAACCGCGCGGGATCGGCAAATTGGGGCATGATTTCCCCGTTGTGCAAAATCGGGCCGGCGATGAGATGGGGGAAAAACGTGACGAACAAAACGTAGTTGAGGAAACCGTCTTCCTTGGTCACCTTTTGCCGGCAATCGACCAGGTAGCCGATTTGCGTAAACGTAAAGAACGATATTCCAAGCGGTAGAACGATCGCATGTAGGCCGTGGGTGTCGACGATTCCGATCTTGCCGAGGAGGCTCAGGAGCCAGAACGCATATTTGTAATAGATCAGCGCAATCAGGTTCAGCGCGATTCCTGTCCACAGTAACGAGGTCTGACGTCCATCCTTGCCCTCGTTGCGCCGAATGAGGCTGGCGATCGCGTAGTTGAAGAGGATGGAAGCGCTTATCAACACGACGAGCGCAGGTTGCCAAAAGCCGTAGAAGACCAATGACGCGATGACCAGCCACACCGCACCCGCGGTGCGCCCGAGCCGGCCGGCGACGGCGAAGCCAAGCACGGCAGCCGGCAAAAAACCAAACAAGAATATCCACGACGTAAATAGGATGGCCGGCTCCTAGCTGGTCTTGCTTGCAACCAGTCTGACGAGTTGCCCGACATCCTTCAGCTCTTCCAGTTCCGCGGTCTGAAATTTGATGTCGAACCGGTGTTCCACGGCAACGATGAGACTGATATGGAGTGCCGAATCCCACCCTGCGACTTGCTTCGAGGTCGTTTCGGGAGTCAGTTGGATCGAGTCGTCATCGAGCAGGTCGCGCAGGATGTCGTTGATCTGCGCGAGAATTTCGGCCGGCGTCATAACGATTCCTCGATGAGCGAGATGGGGTTCGAGATGGGATTGAACCGATCGAGTTCGAGCCGCCAGAGGGTTGCGCCATTCTCGTGCGCGCCCATCGGCAAGAAGCCGAAGCTTTCGTAGTGATTGGCGACCATCGCATTCTTTGCGGTCGGAATGAATCTGCCCAGAAAAGCTTTTATCCCGCGCTGCCTGGCCTTCTCGGCAAGGACGTTCATGGCGGCGTGTTCCACCTGGCGACCGAGGACTCTGCAGCTCATCAACCAGGTGTCGATCTCCAGCACCTGCGAGTGCTCGGTCGGAAGGGCGATCACGACGCTGATGATGCCGTTGTCGCCGAACTGGTCGACCAACCGAAAATGAAGCGCGATTGCCTCCGGATCGCCGGCCAAGCGCTTGACGCCATCTTCCGAGTAGCGCTTTGTCGTGAGGTTGAACTGGTTGGTCTTGTTGATGAGCTGGGTGACGCGGGCGCCGCTGATGTCCTCGAACTGCCCGTAATGGAGCTGCATGTTCAAGGATCGAAGATAGCCCGCTAGATCGGTGGTCGAGCTCTCGAGACTTCGGCGTTTCGCATTGTCTCGGTACAGGGTTGCCCGCTCGAAATCCTCTTTCGTCAATTGAGTGGTGTCGAAATAGCCGGCATCGGCGATACAGGCCGCATAGCGCGCGGGATCCTCCGGCAGCTCGGGCACCATGACCATGGGAAGTTCCTGCCGGACGATGTTGCGCTCGAACGGATTGTCGTCGGCGAATACGAACGAATCCAAGCCAATATTGAGCCGCCCGGCAATATCGCGGAGGTTGGATGCCTTATCGGACCAGTTGGCGACGAAACATGCGATATCGTCCGCCTTGAGCATCATTTCAGGGTGGGAGCTGAATGGCAGCCGGGCGTTATGTTCATCGTTCTTCGAGCAAACGGCCAGGATCACGCCGCGCCGGCTCAGGCGGCGGACGTAGCGTTGAAAGCTGAGGAAAGCCTCGCCCGCGGCGTTGCCTTCTCCCAAGACGATGCCGCCGAGACCGTCATCGCCGATCGTTCCGCCCCACAGCGTGTTGTCGAGATCCAGCACGAGACATTTCGACGCCCGTCCCTGCTGCGCGGCCAGCAAGCGGGCCACCAAATCTCCATAGGCCGGTGCCGCGCCAGGGCGCACCTCTTGTTTCGCACGCAGCCATAGCGCACTGTCGTGCCACGCATCGAGTCCGTCCGACTCGATGGCCCGATCGATCGCGAGCAAATCGATTCGTGCGCGATCCGCAGCCGCACGCAATTTCCAGTTGAACTGCGATACCAGATAGGCAGGCGACCAGGGGAGACGATGTTCGTTTCCTCCCATCAGCGGCGGAGAGACCGGCAGAAGAGTCTGCTGAATGACGCTGGCACCCAACCGCTCTTTGGCCATGGTCCAAAAGCCTTCGACACGCTCGATCGCCGCGTCCGTGAATTCATCCGCTTCCGTGGACGCGGTGAATTCCCCCGCATGGCCGACGATATGCGCTGCATCGAAGGCAAACAACACAGTGGTCGGACGAAAACGGAACAGGCCGGAGTCGGGATTTTCCAGTTCCTGCCAATATTGGCCGTAGGAGCCCGTATACGAGTCGACCCATAGATCGCGCCGAGCGCCGCCAATTCTGAGGGACGCGGTCAGGTGATCCACGGTCGACGATCCCAATAGCGCCAGTCGGATCGGCCGGGTCGGCAGGGAATTTGGCGGCAGCTCGCCGCACAGTCTGCCAACCGCCCTCGCCAGGCGTTCACTCTGGACGTATTCGAGACGCGTGCGGGCCAGCTTGACGATTCCGGACCAGGCCTCGGCGGGATCGGTCTTGGAAAGAGTTCCAAATTCCCCGCTCCAATCGCGGCAAGGGGGAAGCCAGTAGAATCGTTCGCGTTCCATCGTGTACCTCGGCCAAACTCAACAATTATCCCAATTGGCGGCGATGCGGAGGGCTATAGCCGGCCGGCGATTGGCGCGCGACCGGCCTCATCCATTGCGGATGCATGCGATGGGAGAATCCGATCGAGCCATGCACGTACCGCCGGGGTGCGACGCTCGAAGAGCCAATAAAAACCGTAGCAGATCACCGCTTCGCCGATGACGATACCGGTCCAAAGCACCCAATCGACGACTCCCGCATGAGTCAGCCGCTTTCGAATGACGAAGCTCATCACAAAGTCGTTGAGCGGATAATGGATCGCATACAGGCTGAATGAAAAGGCGGCAAGGTTCTTCCCCAACGGGAACCACCGGTAGCGCAGGGGTTCCAGCCCTCTTGAAAAATAGATGAATGCGGTGGTTGCAATGCCGACGGCAAAATCCCCCTTCCAGTCCCAACGCACGCTCGATATCCCCAGCGCAAAGCACAGAGCCATCAACGAGACCGGGATGGTCATTTTCCTCGGAAGCCGGATTGAGGGAAGGGTCCGGGCGGCGACACCGAACAGCCAGAGTGGAAACATCAGCAAGATGGCGGTGCACTTCAGTGCCAACATCGATGCGCACAAGCCCAGCACCAAAGCCGAAGCGACCGTGGTCCGTGCCGACCGGGAGGCGGCGGCCGCCAGGGTCAAGCCGAAGAGGATGTAGAACCACCACTCGTACGATAGCGACCACAACGGGCCGTTGGACCCATAGGTACCGCCGTAAATTCCCTGAAGGAGGAACAGATTTACCAAGAACGTCGTGAGACCGTCCCGGCTTGCGTTCCATGCGCCATGCAGGGCATCGAAAATTCCGGTCAGTATGAGGGCGGGGACGATCACGACGTACAGCCGCGCGATCCTCGCCACCAGGTATTTCTGCAAGGTATAGCGACCTTTCCGGTAGCTCGAGAGCGCATGGCCGCCCACCAAGTAGCCGCTGAGAACGAAGAAAACGATCACTGCTTCGCGACCGAGCCGAGTAACGACGAATAAGACGTAGTTGATGTGGTTCTGGGACGAGGGGTCCAAGTCGCTCCATTTGACGAAGTAGCCGTTACGCACATGCGTAAACAAGACCAACAGGGCCGCAATGCCCCTCAGCCAATCCAGATAGATGTCGTGATTGGCGGCGACGGCGTCACTGCGGCGGGAGGGGATGGGTGCGTTCATCGCAACACGGAAGAGTACGCGACAAAGTTGACGTCCAGGTTACCAAATCGGTCTCCTGACGTTTGCACCTCGTGGCTGGGTCCCACGTCATCTCTTTGAAACACATTGCCGGTATCTAGGTGGGTCGCGCGACCCGGCAGGGCGCGTCATCCGTTCCAGGAAGATCAAGCGATGTCCGTCCAGTCGATAGATCCTAAAGCTGCAGCGACGTCCGTGTGGCGATTTCCATGGGCTCTCGCGTCCGTGGCCGCGCTCGCCGGACTGGTGAGCCTCTGGCCGTTTTGGGACGGCTTGAGCCGCATGTGGGGCTGGTGGATCGCTTTACCCGAATATAGTCACTGTTTGCTCATCCCGCCGGTCGCCGCCTTCCTGATATGGCAGCAGAAAGATCGGTTGGAGCGGATTCCCTTTACCGGTAACTGGTGGGGCTTGGCATTGATTTTGCTGGGTGGCAGCCTGCTGGTCATTGGTCAGCTCGGCACCGTGTACACGGTGGTGCAATACGCCTACGTCGTTACACTCTACGGGCTGATCTTGTCCTTCCTGGGATGGCCGGCGTTCCGGCTCATCGCCATTCCTTTGCTCATCCTGTTGTTCATGATCCCGTTGCCCTCTTTCGCGTCGGCCAATTTGTCGACCCAATTGCAGTTGCTGTCGTCGCAAATCGGCGTGTACGTGATACGGCTGTTCGATATCAGCGTCTTCCTCGAAGGCAATGTCATCGATCTAGGCGGCTATCAACTGCAAGTTGCGGAGGCCTGCAGCGGGCTGCGCTACTTGTTCCCCCTGATGACCCTGGGATTTCTGATGGCGTACTTTTACAAGGGTGCGCTGTGGAAGAGAATCGTGCTCTTCCTGTCGAGTATCCCGATCACCGTGTTGATGAACAGCCTTCGAGTCGGCGTCATCGGCGTCACGGTGGAACACTGGGGCATCGCGATGGCCGAAGGCTTCTTGCATGAGTTCCAGGGCTGGATGGTGTTCATGCTGAGTGCGGCGCTGATGATCGGCGAGATCGCCGTTCTCAACCGTATCGGCCATGAGAGCGGCAGCTGGCGCCAGCTCTTCGGTGTGGAATTCCCGGATCCGACTCCTCGCAACGCGCTGTTGCGGCCGCGAAAATTTCCACCGAGCTTCGTCGCGGCCATCGTATTGCTGCTGGGCTTCGTCGCGGGGACCTTTTTGCTGCCGCGGCCGGCGGAAATCTATCCGCCACGTGCCACGTTCGTGGAATTTCCGATGCAAGTCGCGGAGTGGCGCGGACATCGCGAGTCGCTCGATGGGATCTACACGGATGTGCTGCAGCTCGATGACTACTTATTGGCCGATTATGCGGGCGCTGCCGGTGCCCCCATAAACCTCTATATCGCATGGTACAACTCACAGCGTAAAGGCGAGGCGGTCCACTCGCCGCGCTCCTGTCTGCCCGGCGGCGGGTGGCAGATGCATGACTTCGCGCAGCGCGACCTGCCCGGCGTCATGGTCGGCGGGACACCTCTGCGTGTGAATCGTGCGCTGATCGAACTCGGCAATCAGCGCGAATTGGTGTACTACTGGTTCCAGCAACGGGGCCGCGTCATCACCAATGAATTTGCGGTCAAGTGGTACTTGTTCTGGGATGCCCTGACCCTGCACCGCACCGACGGCGCGCTCGTGCGTATCATTGTTCCCTTGTTGCCGACGAGCCGGGTAGCGGATGGGGACCGTGAATTGACCGAGTTCGCGTCCCGCATCGCGCCCGACCTGCCGCGCTTCGTCCCAAACTAGACATGCAGTACATGTCGCCCTTCGTCCTCGCCATGGTGGTTGCGATGGCGTGCTTGCCACTAGATTTTGCGTCAAGAATCGCCCCAGGCATTCCACGGTTCGTTCCCAACTGATGCAGTACGTCATGCCATTTATCGTGGGTATGGCGGTAACGATGGTGTGCCTGCCCATGCTGGCGCGCCTTGCGAACAAGTGGCTGTTTGTCGATCAACCGGGGGTGAGGAAGGTGCACTCGGTTCCCATCCCGCGGGTGGGCGGCGTCGCGATGGCGGTCGGTGTGCTCGTGGCGGCCCTCTTGACGGTCAAGCTCGAACCGACCGATCGCTGGTTTCTAACCGCTGCCGCCGTCATCGTCGTTTTCGGCGCCTTGGACGATCGCTTTGACCTGGACTATCGATTCAAATTGCTGGGTCAATTATTGGCGGTCGCCATCGTGGTCACGGCGGGGGACGTCCGGATTCAGATGATCGCACTGGATGACCGCGTTTGGCTGCCTTGGTGGTTGTCCATTCCGGTCACCGTATTCTTCCTGGTGGGGGTGACCAATGCCGTCAATTTGGCCGATGGGCTGGATGGATTGGCGGGGGGCACGACCTTTCTGTGCCTGTGTGCGGTGGCGTTGCTCTCGAGCCTCCTCGCCCCAGGCTCGTCGACCGCACTGGCCTTGGCCTTCGCGGGCGCCGTGCTCGGATTTTTGCGATTCAACACCTATCCGGCGAGCGTGTTCATGGGTGATGCCGGAAGCCAGTTGCTGGGTTTCACCATCGGTGTCCTCGGAATTCGCGCGACGCAGAGCATGACCAGCGAAATCAGCGCGACCATTCCCGTGGTGCTGCTGGCGGTCCCGATTCTCGACACCCTGAGCGTGATGGTGCAGCGCATCGGCGAGGGGCGGTCGCCGTTCAGCCCCGACAAGAATCACATCCATCACAAACTGCTCGCGTTGGGCTTCGACCATCACGAGGCGGTGATGGTGATCTATGTGGTGCAGGCGGCGCTGTTCGTCATGGCATACGTCTTGAGATACGAGTCCGACTTGTTGATCCTTGGCTTCGTGACCGCGTTCTTTTTGGGCACGATCACCGTGCTGCAGCTGGCGACGCGGCACGGCTGGCGGCTGCGCGGCCGCAGCGCTCACCGCAACGATTCTCCGTTGTCCCAGTTCCTGACCATCGTCCAACGCCCCGATCTTCTGCCGCGCATTTCATTCCTGCTGATGGCCGGCGCGCTCGGCTTCTACGCGCTGCTGGTGGTGTTCGACACGGCCACGCTCAGCAGCGATATCAGAATCCTGATCATTGCCTTGCTCGCGGTGGTGCTTGGATTTCTGGCGACGCTTCGCATCGCTCCGCTGCGCGTCGTCGAAAAGGCGGTGCTGTACGTGACCTCGACGGTGCTGGTGTATCTCGACAGCGTCGTCTTGCCGACGGATCGGGTCACCACCATGCTCAGCTGGGGTGCGATATCGGTGGCGGCGATTGCGACCGCCGTGCGCCTGCGGCTGTACAACGATCGGCATTTTTCGGTGACGCCGCTCGACCTCATCGTTTTGTTCATGGCCTTGGTGGTGCCGAGTCTGGCGGGGAGCTTCGATCTGCCTCACGGCGTCCCGTTGGCGATCGCGAAAGTGGTGGTGCTGTTCTATGCGATCGAAATGCTGGTGAGCCGCTCCGAGGAGCGCGCCGTCTGGGTGCGGCTCGCGGCCGCCTCGGTGCTCGCCGGCCTGGCGCTCCGCTCCTTCGCCGTTTTTGCCTAGCGTGTCACGCGAACGTCATTTCCTCTGTTTACGCTCTCTGGCCCTTACGCTCGATGACGGAACGTACTATGCCTTGCTCCGCTGTGAATACCCTTGGGTTCAAGTCGGTACTGTTGGTCGCGGTGCTGGCAACGGCCGGATGCGGCGGCGCGGAATCTAGAAAGGCGAGGCATCTGGAGAAGGGCGAAACGTTTCTGGCCGCCGGCAATTTCGACAAGGCCCGCGTCGAGTTTCGCAACGCCCTGCAGATTGCGCCGATGGATAGCGGCGCACGCTACGAGAACGGCGTCGTCGACGAGAAGATGGGTAACATTCGAGAGGCTGCCCAGTTCTATCAGGGAGCACTCGACAGCAACGCGGACAACGTGCGGGCGCGGACGAGCTTGGGCAGGATTTATGCGTTGTCGGGCGGCTCCGATCAAGCGCTGGCCATCGTAAAGCCCGGCCTCGAGAAGCACCCGGATGATGCCGGACTGCTCACCGTTCGCGCCGCGGCTCGAATTCAACTCAAGGATGAGGCCGGTGCCCTGGCTGACGCGGAGCGCGCCGTGCAGCTGGCGCCGAACAATGAAGATGCCGTCGCCGTGCTCGCGGGCATCTACAAATCCCAAGGTCAGATCGACAAGTCCCGTGAGGTTCTGCAGGATGCGATCAAACGCCTGCCGTCGACGGTCGAACTGCGGCTGGCGCTGGCGCAATTGTACGCCGCCAGCGGGCAGGAGCCGCAGGTCGAGGCGCTGTTGATCGATCTTGTCCGTTTGCGCCCGGATGAGAAGGCGCAGCGCCTGCGACTGGCGCAGTACTACATGCGCTCGGATCACAACGATGACGCCGAGCGGGTGCTGAGACAGGGTATCAAGGACCTGCCGGCCGAACACGAACTGAAGACGGGGCTGGTGCAATTTCTCGCGGCGCGGCGCAGCCGCGAGGCGGCAGAGAAGGAACTCGCCGCGTTGATTGCGGCAAATCCGAAGGACTTTGAGCTCAAATTTCTGCTGGCCCAGTTCTACGAACAGGGCCATGAAGATCCGAAAGCGGCCGCCGTCTACAAGGGAATCATCGACGCGGCCGAACTGGATGCCCCCGGAATCACGGCGCGAAACCGCTGGGCAGTCATGCGCCTTCGCGAAGGTGACGTTCCGGGCGGGGAGAAACTCATCGCGGAGGTTCTCGCAAAGAATCCACGCGACAACGACGCCCTGATATTGCGTGGCAACTTGGAGCTGGCCCAGAAAGATCCGAAATCGGCCATCGTCGACCTGCGTTCCGTACTGCGGGACCAGCCCAACTCGATCGGCGTCATGCGGGCGCTGGCTCGGGCCCATTTAGCGAATGGCGAGCCCGCGTTGGCCGAAGAAACCATGCGGCGCGCATTTGACGCGAATCCCAAGGATCCGAGCGTCCGGGAGGATCTGGCCGAGTTGCTGGTCAATTTGGGCAAGCCCCTGCAAGCCAAGCCCATCATCGAGGAGTTGTTGAAACAACAACCTGACAACTTCGCTGCGCTGAATATCCAGTTCAAGGTGGACGCGGCGAACAACGATCTGACGGGGGCCAAACAGAGCGCCGAGGAGATGGCTTCGTTGCGGCCCAAGGAGGCGCTGGGCTACTACAATCAGGCGGCCGTGGCGGAAACTGAAAAGCGCTTGGAGGATGCGGTGCGGCTGTATTCCAAGGCGCTCGAACTCGCGCCGGACTCGCTGGAGTCGCTGCAAGGAATTACGCGCGCGTTGGTGGGCCTCAATCGCGGTGCCGACGCCGTCAAGCGGCTGGACGCCGTGATGAGTGCGTACCCGGCTTCGCCGTTCGCGGCGAATCTGAAGGGGGGGTAACTGCTGCGCCTGCAGCAACCCGCGGATGCAGCGGTCGCGTTCAAAACGGCGATAGAGCGAAGCCCCGCATGGGCGGTTGCCTACCGCAATCTCGCGCTCGTCCAGAGCGCTGCGCACGACATCGACGCGGCGATCGGCACGCTGCGGCTGGGCATCGGCAAGGTGGACGCTCCCGCCGAGTTGGAAGGCGAATTGGCGGGCATCTACGAGGGCATGGGAAAGCCCGACGACGCCATACAAGTCTATGAAAGCGCTCTACAGCGTGAGCCCAAATCAGAATTTATCGCCAATAACCTGGCCATGCTGCTGGTCACCTACAAAAAGGATCGATCCAGCCTCGATCGGGCCAAGGCGCTGACGGCACGGTTCGCGAATTCGTCCAATCCGTCCTATCTCGATACCTACGGATGGGTGTTGTACAAACACGGAGAAGGCTCCGCCGCGGTACCGGCCTTGCAAACGTCGCTGGCGAAGCTGCCGGATTCGCCGGTGCTGCTGTATCACCTGGGCATGGCCCAGGCGCAGTCGGGTCAGTCGGAGGCGGCGCGCGACAATTTGAGCCACTCGCTCAAGTCCGGTGTGAACTTCTTGGGGATGGACGAAGCGAAAGCGACGCTCGATAAGCTCGCAAAATTGCCGCCCAGCAGCACCGCACTGCCCAAGTCATAGAACAGTCATGAGAGCCCTTTAGGCTCATCGATTGACGTTGCCAATTGCTTTTACATAATCGAAAGGGGATCTCTATGCGTCGGCTATCGGTGCTGCGGATGCTGGCAGCGTCTGCGCTTTGCTTCGTGTTGGCCGGGACGGCGGGCGCCACGGTGCTGTTGGACGAGACCAATCTGGTCGCGTTGCCCACCGTGGCCGCACCCTCGGAATTTGCCTTCACGACGACCACCGCTCAAGCGTTGACGGTCACGCTGACGGATCTTCAGGCGCCCGCCGCTTTTCAGTCGCTGCAGATCGCGGTCACGCTGGGCGATACGGTGGTGGGCTCGGTGAGCGTCGATGCGACGTCGCATACCGCCGCGCTGACGTTGCCCGCCGCGATCGGCAACTACGTGCTGCACGTGATCGGCACGCCCGATGCCACGCAGAACTTCGGCGGCTTCGGCGCATGCGTGGCGCCGACGGCCAGCCCGACCAGCTGCATCGCCGCGGATTCCTTTGCCGGTACGCTTGCGACGCCGGCGCCGCCGTCGACGAATCCGGCGTCCCAAGTCGACACGAACTTCACGTCGACGACGGCCGGCACCTATACGGTGACCGTCACCGATGACGCCTTTCCGGTTGCGCTGCAGAGGCTGTCGGGCGGACTCGCCAGCGGCAGCACGCCGATCACCCAGTTGGGCTTGGGGACGACGCCGGTGACGCTCGCGGCCGGCACCTCCTATACGCTGATTTTGGGTGCGGTGGCCGACGCCACAGTCAAGGCCGGCTTGTACGGCGTCCATATCACCGATCCGTCCGGTGCGGCGGTTTTCGATAGAACGCTGCCGGTGGGAGGCTTGGGCGCGTCGACGGTGGTCAAGAGTTCGAGTGCGCAGTCGCTGAATCTGACGTTGAGCGATCTGCAGTATCCGGCTGCCTTGGCGACTGTTGGCGCAGCCGTCACGGCGGGCGGCTCGCCCGCCCTGGCGGAGCTGACCGCGGGCGGGAGCGTCGCCGTCGCGGCTCCCGCCGGCTCCCTCGAAGTGTGGACATTCGCTTCCGCCACGGCCGCGCCGGGTGTTTACAGCTTGAGCCTCGCGAGCACCACGGCGAGCCTGTTGTCGACGACGCAGGTCGTCAACCCGGGCAGCGACTCGGCTCCCGGCAGCTACGCGTTCCTCGTCACGTTGCCGGCCGCGGGAACCTACCAGCTCTCCACCACCGATTTCCAATTTCCGGCGACATTGCAATCCTTGTCGGCGACCATCGCGCAGAACGGCACCGTGCTGACCCAGAGCGAGACGGGCGTATTCACCGCCGCCGCCGGCACCGCGGTGGTTCTCGTCAACGCCCAGCCGCCCACGACCGGAAACGGGATTTTTGCGGTGACGGTACAGACGACGGCGACGCCGGCGACGATCGTCCTCGATCAAACTCAGGCGGTGGGCGGCGTGTTCGACACTCGGGCGATCACGGTGGGCCAAGCGGGCGATTACAACGTGACGTTGACCGATCTGGAGTTCCCCACCAGTTTTGCGAATCTCGCGGTGGTCGTGTCGCAGGGCAGCCAGATCATAGGCAAGATCTATGGCGGAGGCACGTTCGCGTTCAACGTGACATCCGGCACGTATGTGCTGACGTTCGTCGCGACGCCGAGCACCACCGCGGCGCTGCCCGCAAACGACAATTATGGGCTGTATGCGGTGAACATCAGTTCCGCCGCGCCCACCATCACGTTTACCGGCAGCCCGACATCGATAGCCGCCGGCGCGGCGGTTCAGCTCACGTGGAGCACCCAGGACGCGACGGCATGCACGGCGGCCGGCGCGAGCGGCTGGAGCGGCACCGAACCGACCAGCGGCACCGCGGGCGTCGTGCTCACCGCCACCTCCACGTTGACCCTCACCTGTACGGGGCCCGGCGGGTCGTCGACCCAATCGGTCCCCGTGACTGTAACGGCGGCTCCGGCGAAGTCCGGCGGCGGTGGAGGAGCGATCGATCTCGCCTGCCTGACCCTGCTGACTTTGTTGACTGCGATGCGCCTGAGCTCCGCGCGGGGCGGTCCGAAGCGAATCGGACGCCTTTGAACTTGACGTGGCGTCGCCTGGAATGTCGGTATGAAGCCGGCATTCCGCGATAGCCGGCTTTCTGCTCGCGGTCCAAGGGCTTGGCTGTCGGCAAAGGTCATCACGGAAAAACAAGGCCCGCCAACGCAATACGCCGGCATCGAGCCGGCGTATTGGCATAGACCTTCTTAAGCTTTCTCGCTTACTTTCTTGCTTGCGTACTAGGCGGCGTTCCGCCTGCGTGCCATGAAGCCTAATCCGCCCAGACCCGACAGCATGAACCAGGCCGTCGCGGGCAACGGGACCGGCTGAAGATTCAATGAACCGACATACAGTCCGCCGCTGCTGCCGCTGGCGGTCCCAGCGACATCGAGAACGTAGGTACCGTCGGTTTGCAGCCCCGTGAAGTTGGCGGCGACGAGGGCCGTACTGACGCCCGTGTTTCCCTGCCACGCCGACTTGACCGCGACCACCGGCGGAATGAGGTTTCCATTCGAATCCTTGAGGCTTCCGCCGATTACCGGTGCAGTCGTACCGCTCGTAATCTGGTACAGACGAAATTGCAGGTTCGACACGGAGAAGGTGCCGGGCAGACTCAACTGTGCGGTCAACACGTCGCCGCTGGCATTACTCCCCACTTGAAACACGTAGCTGTCCTGGAAGGCGTAATTGCCCACCGTCGAGGTTCCCAGTGTGTAGCTTTGAGTTGAACCGAAAGCACGCTGGAAACTGTACTGACCGGGGACGTCGAGCGAATAATCCGTCCCGGCGGTATTACTCGAGTAAGCCGAGGCTGACGTCGCAATGTATTCGTCGCTGAAGGTCAGCGCAGCACCCGAACTCTCGGCCGTGAAAGCTTCGGCGCGCGAACCCGACAATCCTGCGACCGCAAGGGCCGCGAGCGTCAACATCCCCGAGATTCGACTCCCGATTACTGTGTTCATGTTTAATCGCCCCTTATCCTGTTGAATTATATTCAGGGATAGCCTGATCGACGGCATCAGTGAGATATGTTCAACGTTGCGGGTGGCAGGGAAGTTACCAAAATATGAATTTTTTGCGTCGGAAGGGTGCCCCGCCAGCCGCGGCTCGACCTAGTCTCAGCCGATGAGTGCCTGCCGTAGCATCGTCAGAATGCCGCCGCCGGGGCGGCGCGGCAGCACGAAATGGCGGACCGCGGCGTCCGCGATGCAGGCGACGGCAATGAGCCCGAAGGTGGCGAAATTGACGAACAGCGACCAGGCATGCTCGGACGCCGCGAAGAAAAGTATCCCGATCGCCGTCGCCAGCAGCACATAGAAAAGAGCCCACGCCACGGTGGCGCGCCGCGTGTAGGCGATTTCGGCGGCCGAGAGCTCATCGTGGATCTTCCGGGCCAGCTGAGTGCACAGCGGCACTCGTCCCCCGAACAGCGTCCGCCCGAAGCTCACCGCGACCAGCGCATACGCGCCGCACTGTTCGGCGAGATCCGCCCACTGATAATTTTGCTCGATCGAGGGCCAATACTGAACGAGGCCGGCGGCAACCACCGCGATGATGGGTACCGCGATCAGCGGCCGGGTCCAACGCCACAGCAAAACGGCGCCGATGAGGAACACGGGTCCGATGGACAGCCCGGCCCCCAACCCCTTGGCGTCGGGATTCGAACTGCTGTAGTGAGAGAGCAGCGCGTAGCCGGCGATGAGCGCCGCCAGCGCACCCCACACGATGCGGCGCGCTCCGGGGCTCAAACCCGCTTCGTGGGTGGTCGCCTCGAGTGCGCGGGACGGCGCCAACGTGACAGGCGGTCGATCAGACATGAAAGTCGTTCAATACACACCGACGCTTAGGAGCGTGGCGCGCTTGTCGTTCCAGTTTGGTCCACGGATCCCTCGGCGAAAGGCCCGCCTCGCGCGACGTTCATGCGATTCAACATATCCTCGGAAATCACGCCCCCGCTGGAGGTTCCGGTCGTTAGCCTGAGAATTGCCATGACGAGGTGTCGCGCATAGGGACGGACATACTAATGCCTACGCTGCGCGTCCGCTACGCCAAAGTCAGCGCCCGGGCATCAGGCTCCTGAGTGCCGCCCGGAAGTTAGGCGGCACGGCGTTGCAAAGCGGCGGGCAGCTTAAGCCGCCGCCATCAACCCTTTGAGCTTGCTGATGGCGTTGCTTTCTACCTGACGTACGCGTTCGGCCGAAATGCCGTACTCGTCGGCGAGTTCGTGCAAGGTCGCCTTGTCGTCCGTCATCCAGCGCCGCTTCAGAATACTGCGGCTGCGCTCGTCGAGTTTTTCGAGCGCGATACTCAGACGATCGCTCGAATCCTCTTCCCATTCCTCGCGTTCCACCTCGACCGCGGGGTCGGCGTTGCTCGCCGGCAGGTACATGGCAGGGGAGTACGCCTCTTCCTCGTCGCTCTCGGGCGTGGGATCGAAGGACATGTCGCGAGCCGACAGGCGCTGTTCCATCTCGCGCACGTCGCTCACATCGACGCCGAGGTCGCGCGCCACGGCCTTGGTTTCCTCTTCCGACAACCAGGCGAGATTCTTCTTCATCTTGCGCAGATTGAAGAACAGCTTGCGCTGCGACTTGGTCGTCGCGACCTTCACCAGCCGCCAATTGCGCAGCACATACTCATGAATCTCGGCTCGTATCCAATGCACGGCGAAGGACACCAGGCGCACGCCCACATTGGGATCGAAGCGCTTGACCGCCTTCATCAGGCCGACGTTGCCCTCTTGCACCAGATCGCCCATCGGCAGGCCATAGCCCAAGTAGCCGCGGGCGATATGCACGACGAAACGCAGGTGCGAAAGCACCAATTGGCGAGCGGCATCCAAATCGGCGTCCGAACGGAAGCGGGTCGCCAGCGCAACCTCATTTTCCTTCGTCAAAACCGGTATCTGGGATACGCGGTCTATATAAGAATCCAGGCTCCCCACGGGGCCCGCGAAAACCAAACCAGTCTTAGAAGCGACTAATGCGGCAGTCATTTGCGGAAACCTCCAATCAATCCTAGGTGCAATAATAGCACTCCCTAAGTTTGAGGGCTAATGCTCGCCGGAGTTCAAATAATCGGCTAAAGAAATCCAAAAATCAATAGCTTACACGCGAATTCACGTGGGCTCGATGGCGCGGATATGGCGGGTTGCGGCAAGCCAGGAACCCAGCCATCCCAGGCCGATCGCAACTCCCAAAACCAAGATACCGGACCCGAAACCCAAACCTCGCAAATGAAACTCGCTGCCATAGAGGCGGGCAAGGCGCTCCACGGGCTTGGACAGCAGCCCGACCGCCACCGCGACCAGTATCCAGGCCCCGATCCCGCCCCCCAGACCGTACCAGATACCGCTATAGAGGAACGGCCGCCGCGCGAAACCATCGGTGGCGCCTACCAACTTCATGACCTCGACTTCGGCTCGCCGGTTCAATATATCCAGCCGAATGGTATTGCCCACGACCAGGATCACCCCGAGGCCCAATCCGGCACCGGTCAGCCATACCACCCGCCGCAGGATGTCCATGAGGGCGTGCAATCGCTTCACCCATTCGGTGTCCACCTGCACGGTCTGCACGTCCGGCAGGGCGGCGATGGCGGATTTGAGCGTCTCGAGACCCTCGGGCGTGCTGGCGGCCACCGCCGGGGTCACCACCAAGGTGTCCGGCAGCGGATTGTCGTCCAGTGCATCCAAGGCGTTGCCGAAGCCGGAGGCCGCGCGAAACTGCGTCAGCGCCTCATCCGCCGTGATCACCCGCACCGCGGCCACATCGGCGCGAGCGTGCAGCTGCTTGGCCAGCACTTGCGTATGGGATGGGGCGGCCTTCTTGTCCAGGTAGACCGACAGATCGAAGGTCTGGTTCCAATTGGCGGTGGCGGCAAGGGTGTTTTGCAGGAACACATTCAAGAACAACGGCAGGGCGAGCGCGATCGCGATCACCGCCATGGTCATGAGCGACGCGACCGGCTGCTGCACCAGGCGTCCCAGCGAGCCCAGCAAGGTTTGGGCGTGGCGCGCCAGCCAGGTTTGCACGCTCATGCGGCGGTAACCCGTCCCTCGCCCATGACGATGCGTCGCGCGCCCAAGCGGTCGATGAGATGCACGTCGTGGGTGGCGATCACCACGGTGACGCCCACCTCGTTGAAGCGCTTGAACAGCTGCATGATGTCGAGTGCCAGATCCGGATCGAGATTGCCGGTGGGCTCGTCCGCGATCAGCAGTTTGGGCTTGCCCACGATGGCGCGCGCGATTCCCACGCGTTGCTGTTCGCCGGCCGAGAGCTCGAGCGGACGGCTCTTCTCCTTGCCCAGCAAACCCACCTGATCGAGCGCCGCGCGGACGCGCTTGTCGATTTCCCGCTTCGGGGTGCCGGCGATGACCAGGGGCAGCGCGACGTTGTCCGCCACGGGCCGATCGTGCAGCAGCTTGTGGTCCTGGAACACCACGCCGATCTGGCGCCGGAACTGCGGAATGCCGCGCGCGTGAATGCCGCCGGTGTTTTGATTGCCGACGAACACCTGACCGCGGGAGGGCCGTTCGATGAGCGCGATCAGTTTCAAGACGCTGCTCTTGCCGGCGCCCGAATGGCCGGTCAGGAACGCCATCTCGCCGTCGTCGATGACGAAGGACACGCCCGCCAGCGCCTCGCGACCGTTGGTGTAGCGCTTGTGCACCTGGTCAAAACGAATCATGTACTCGCCAGCAAGCGAAGCGCCACCGGTCAGCCGTCCGCGCCTTGACCGGCACCGTCCGTCTTCAACAGCGCCGACACGAACTCCGAGGCGTTGAATACGCCGAAATCCTCGGTTTGCTCGCCCACGCCCACGAAGCGGATGGGGATGCCGAGCTTCTGCGCGATGGCGAGCACCACGCCGCCTTTGGCGGTGCCGTCCAGCTTGGTGATGACCAGCCCGGTGACTCCCAGGCCCTTGTTGAACTCCTCGGCCTGGGCGATGGCGTTCTGGCCGATGGTGCCGTCGAGAACCAGCAGCACCTCGTGCGGCGCCGTCGGGTCCAGGCGCGCCAGCACACGCTTGACCTTCTTGAGTTCGTCCATGAGGTGAGTCTGGGTGTGCAGGCGGCCTGCCGTGTCCGCGATCAAGACATCGATGTTGCGCGCCTTGGCCGCCTGCAGGCCGTCGAAGATCACCGCGGCCGGCTCGGCGCCGGCCTGTTGCGCCACGATGGGCACCTGGTTGCGCTCGGCCCAGACCTCGAGTTGCTCGCGGGCCGCCGCGCGGAAGGTGTCGCCGGCCGCCAGCATGACGCTGCGCCGCTCCGCCAGCAATCGATGGGCCAGCTTGCCGATGGTGGTGGTCTTGCCGGCGCCATTGATGCCGATGACCAGGATCACGTAGGGCTTGATCCGCGCATCGATCACCAGCGGCTGCTCGACCGGCTTCAAGATGGCGAGCATGGCCGCATGCAGCGCCTTCAGCAGCGCATCGACGTCGTCGAGCTCCTTGCGCGCCACCCGCCTGCGCAGGTCGTCGAGTATGCGAGTGGTCGCTTCGACGCCCACGTCCGCGGTGATGAGCCGCGTTTCGAGGTCGTCGAGGATTTCGGCGTCGATCTTGCGGCCCGGCAGCAGTTCCTTGATGTCGGTGGTGAGCCAGGCGGGGCCGGTGTTCAGTTTGGCGCGCAGGCGCTTGAAGAAGCCGCGGCCGCCGGGCTTCTCGGTGTCGTTCGTCATGGGCGCTCAATAGCGGCGTGGACGCCGTGCCTGTCCGCTTCGTGGGTCATGGGCGCTCCACATGCGCGCGGTCGCCGCGCCGGTCCGCTTCGTGGGTCATGGGCTAAAAACGGGCGCTGCGACGCGCCTTGCCGGTGTCGTGAGTCATGCGACCGAGAGCTTACCAGCCTCTGCAGGGTATGATGCCGCCGGTGACACCCGTAAAGCCGCCCAACTCCGCCGCAGAAGGCCGCAATTCGGTCCGAATCATCGCCGGTGCCTGGCGCGGCCGGCGTGTGAGTTTCCCCGATCTGCCCGGTCTGCGGCCGACCCCCGATCGAGTCCGCGAGACCCTGTTCAACTGGCTGCAGCACGCCATCGTGGACAGCCGTTGCCTGGATCTGTTCGCGGGGTCCGGCGCGTTGGGCCTCGAAGCCTTGTCGCGGGGCGCGCAGGCTGTGGTGTTCGTCGAGCAGGCACAGCGCGCCGCGCGGGGCTTGGTGGCGGAGCTGGCGCGTCTGGGGGATACCTCGAAATCGCGCGTGGTGGAAATGGGCGCGTCGCGCTTTCTGCGCACACCCGGCGATGCGTACGGCGCCCCATTCGACGTGGTGTTCATGGATCCGCCGTTCGGGCAGAACGCGCTGGCCGAGTACATCCCCCTGGTCGCGGCCGGCAATTGGGTCAAGCCGGGCGGCTTGGTCTACCTGGAGAATGAAAAGGCGGCAGGGGCGCCCGGCCTCCCGTCGCATTGGGAACTTCTCAAATCGAAGTCCGCGGGCGAGGTGGGTTATCATCTGGCGCGCGTCAATGCGCGGCTGGCCAACGAATAATCCGGGATGAACAAACGAACCGCGGTATACCCTGGCACCTTCGATCCGATCACCAATGGCCATCACGACCTGGTGCGACGGGCGGCCAGCATTTTCGATCGACTGGTGGTCGCGATCGCCGCCAATCCCAACAAGGCGCCGATGTTCTCGCTCGAGCAGCGGGTCGACATGGCGCGCCGCGTGCTCGCCGACGTACACAACGTCGAGGTGAAGGGCTACGTGGGCCTGACGGTCGACTTTGCGCGGCAGAATGGTCTCGCCGTCATCGTGCGCGGTCTGCGCGCGGTGTCCGACTTCGAATTCGAGTTTCAATTGGCTAATATGAGCCGGCACCTGACTCCGGAAATCGAGTCGGTTTTCATGACCCCGCAGGAACAGTACACATTCATCTCTTCCACCTTGGTTCGAGAAATTGCAGTCTTGGGCGGCAACGTCTCCGAATTCGTGCATCCCATCGTCGAGGTGGAGCTGAAGCGGCACCGCAAGCTTTGAGCGGCCCAGGCCACGGCCCTCGAAGGGAATCGATACCCCGCGCGTCGAATCAGCCCTGCGGCTATTTTCGCACTTATACGTTGTCCGTCATCGCCTGGCTGGCGATCGCCGCCGGGGGCTCGCTGCCGGCGTTGGCCGATCAAACACCGCAGGCGGCCCCCACCGTCACCGCGCGCGCTCCGGCCGGGGCCAAGGCCCAGGCCCGCGCGGTGGCGCACAAGGGTGCGATCGCCAGTGCCTACCCGCTGGCCAGCGAGGCGGGACAGGAGATACTCGCCAAGGGTGGCAACGCGTTCGATGCCGCCGTGGCGGTGTCGGCGGCCCTCGCGGTGGTGGAGCCCAGCAGTTCGGGTCTGGGCGGCGGCGGGTTCTATCTGTTGCATCGCCAAGCCGACGGCTTGGAGACCATGCTGGATGCGCGCGAGAAGGCGCCGGCCGCGGCGACTCGCGACATGTACCTGGATCAGGCCGGCAATCCGCTGGCGGACGCGTCGCTCGACGGTCCCTTGTCCGCGGGCATTCCGGGCGAACCGGCGGCGTTCGACTACCTGGCGCGCAAATTCGGCAAGCTGCCGTTGGCGGTGAGTCTGCAGCCGGCCATTCGCCTGGCGCGCGGCGGGTTTCCCCTGTATGCGCGCTTGCAGGGCGGCATTCGCTTCAAGCGCGAGGGGCTGCTGCGCTCGCCCGCCGCGGCCAAGGTGTTCCTGACGCCCGACGGGGATGTGCCGGAACTGGGCGCCATCATCAAGCAACCCGATCTGGCCGCCACGTTCGAGGTGATGGCGGCGCAGGGCGCGAAGGGGTTTTATACCGGCCGTATCGCCCAGGAACTGGTGAGCGGCGTGCGCGCAGGCGGGGGTGTCTGGACGCTGGCTGACCTGGCCTCGTACCAGGTGATCGAACGCAAACCGCTGGTGGGCGATTATCACGGGGCGCGCATCGTCTCGGCGTCGCCGCCCTCGTCCGGCGGCGTGGCCGTGGTGGACGCCCTCAACATTCTGTCCGGCTTCGACTTGAAGGCGGTCGACTCGGCGACGCGCAAGCACCTGGTCATCGAAGCCATGCGCCGCGCCTACCGCGATCGTGCGTTGTATCTGGGCGACCCGGATTTCGTGAAGATTCCGCTGCCGTTGCTCATCAATGGCGACTATGCGGCGGGGCAACGTTCGAGCATCCGCGTGGACAAGGCCATGCCCAGCGATCTCTTGCCCGGCATCGAGGCCGAGCACGTCGGGATGCACACCACGCATTTCTCGGTCTTGGACGGCAGCGGCAATCGGGTCGCGGCGACCATCTCCATCAATCTGTTCTTCGGGTCGGGCTACATGGCGCCGCAGACCGGGGTATTGCTCAACGACACCATGGACGATTTTTCGGTCAAGCCGGGCACGCCGAACGCGTTCGGCTTGGTGGGCAACGCGGCCAACGCGATCGCACCCAACAAGCGCAGCCTCTCGAGCATGGCGCCGACCTTCGTCGAGACGCCGAAGGGCCTGATGATCATCGGCACGCCGGGCGGCAGTTACATCATCAGCATGGTGCTGTTGGGGACGCTCGATTATCTGGATGGCATGAAGGCGGCGGACATCGTCAAGGATCCGCGCTATCACCATCAGTATCTGCCCGACGTGGTGGACTACGAGAAAGGGGCGCTGACCCCGGGCGAGATCGCTCAGCTGCAGGCCGAGGGCCATACGCTCAAGGAAGGCAGCCGGCTGTGGGGCAATATGCAGGTGATTACCTGGGACTTCGCCACCGGCAAAGTCGAGGCGGCATCGGACCCTCGGGGCGAGGGCGAGGGACTCGTTTACTAGTCGACGCGGCGTCTGACCGCGGGAGCGATTCGAAGTGTATGTGGTAACGGGCGGCGCCGGATTCATCGGCTCCAATGTGGTCGCGGCGCTGGCCGCGGGCGGCGGGGAAATCGTCGTCAGCGATTGGCTCCGCAGCGACGAGCGTTGGCGCAATCTCGCGAAACACGAGATCGCGGCCCTGATCGCGCCCGACGACCTGCCCGCATGGCTGCGCCACAATCGGGCGAGCGTCGAGGCAGTGATTCACTTGGGTGCGATCAGCGCGACCACCGAAACGAACGTCGATCTGATCGTTTCCCACAACATCAGGCACACGCTGGCATTGTTGGACTGGTGTACCGAGGCGCAGGTCCGATTCATCTACGCATCCTCGGCGGCGACCTATGGCGACGGCGCCCGCGGCTTCGACGATGAGTTCAGCCGCGAAGCGCTGGCGGCGCTGCGGCCGCTCAATGCCTACGGGTGGAGCAAACATGTCGTGGACCGGCGCATCGCCCGGCTCGCGGCGCGGGCGAGCGCCTTGCCGCCGCAGTGCGTGGGCCTCAAATTCTTCAATGTCTACGGGCCCAACGAATACCACAAGGGCTCGATGCAGAGCGTCGTGGCCAAGAACTATGCGCAAATCGTCGAGGGCCAACCGCTGCGCTTGTTTCGCAGCGGCCGGCCTGCTTACGCCGATGGCGGCCAGCTGCGCGATTTCATCTACGTCAGGGACTGTGTCGACATCGTCCTCTGGTTGTTGGATCACGAGCGGATCTCCGGGTTGTTCAATGTGGGCACCGGTAGGGCCCGCAGTTGGCTCGATCTGGCCGGCGCATTGTTCGACGCGGCGGATCGGCCGTGCGTCGTCGAATTCATCGACATGCCGCCGGCGTTGCGCGATAAATATCAATACTTCACCGAAGCGCGCATGCAACGATTGCGCTCGGTGGGCTACGATCGGCCCTTTACTTCACTGGAAGAAGGCGTCTCGGACTACGTCCGCAATTACTTGGCGACGGACGACCCGTACCGCTAATTTTTCCAAGGCATTCATCATGTTACACCAGTTTCGAGCCGGCGAATTAGCCACCGGGGAAGCCTCGGCCGTGCTGCGGCAGGAACTGTGCGAGCACCGCGAGGTGTTCGAGGCGACCGTCGCGATGATCGACGCGCCGTTCATCCGGACCCTGGATCTGATCGACCAGGCTCTGCGCCAAGGCGGCAAGCTGTTGATATTCGGCAACGGCGGCAGCGCCGCCGATGCGCAGCACCTCGCCGCGGAACTCATCATTCGCTACAAGGCGGACCGTCCCGCGCTGTCGGCCATCGCGCTCACGACGGATACGTCCGCGCTGACCGCCTGCGCGAACGACTTGGGGTTCGATGCCGTGTTCGAGCGGCAGATCGAAGGTTTGGCGCGCCAACACGATGTCGCGATGGGGATTTCGACGTCGGGCAACAGTGCCAATGTGCTGCGCGGCTTGCGTCGAGCCCGCTGCCTGGGGCTGAAAACGATCGGTCTGACCGGCGGTACGGGCGGGCAGATGCGCGACGAATGCGACGCTCTGATCGTGGTGCCCTCGGCCGTCACGGCCAGGATTCAAGAAATGCACATCACGATCGGCCACGTGCTGTGCAAAGCGTTGGAACAGCGCCTCGGCCTCGGATAACCCGTCATGCAGTTCACGACATTGTCCGGGCTGTTGGAGGGATTCCACGCGGCGCGGATTCTCGTGCTGGGCGACGTCATGCTCGATCGATTCGTCTATGGTTCGGTCGAGCGAATTTCTCCCGAGGCGCCCATCCCGGTGGTCAACGTGGACCGGATCATGGACATGCCGGGGGGCGCCGCCAACGTGGCCCGCAACATTGCCGCGTTGGGGGCTCGTGCGATCCTGTTGGGGGTCGTGGGCGACGATCTCGCCGCGCTCGATTTGACGACGCAATTGGCCGCATCGCCGACCATCGAGCCGCATCTGATTGCGGACGCGTCGCGTCCCACGTCCGTCAAAACTCGCTACGTCGCCGACGGCCAGCAGGTCATGCGGGCGGACCGGGAGAGCCGGACGCCGCTCGCCCCGGCCGTCGAACGACGCGTGCTCGACGACTACATCGCGGCGCTGCGCGATGCCGATGCGGTCGTGCTCTCCGATTATGCCAAGGGTGTGCTGTCCGACTCGATGGCGCGCGCCGCGATCGATGCGGCACGGAGCGCCGGCAAGACGGTCATCGTCGATCCCAAGGCGAAGAATTTGGTGCGATACCGCGGCGCCAGCATCCTCACGCCGAACCGGCTGGAGCTGCAGCAGGCTTACGGGGGCGAGTGCGTCACGGACGATGAAATCGCCGCGGCAGCGATGAGCATGATGGGGCAGGATGTCTGCGATGTCATGGTCGTGACGCGCGGCAAGGACGGTATGTCGATCATCTGCCGAGACCGAGCTGCCGTCCATTTGCCGACCTCGGCCCGGCAGGTGTTCGATGTCTCCGGCGCCGGCGACACGGTAGTGGCGACCCTGTCGCTTGGATTGGCCGCCGGCGGCGATGTGGTTCAAGCCTGCACCTTGGCAAACATGGCGGCCGGCCTCGTCGTCGGCAAGCGGGGTACGGCCACGGTCACCAGCGGAGAAGTCGTCGCCGCACTCGCTCCTTTGGGCGGACGCGCCGACCCCCAGAAGATATTCGCGGTGGAGAATGCATTGCAGCTGGCGCGGAGCTGGCGCGATCAGGGCTTGAAGATTGCATTCACCAACGGCTGCTTCGATCTGCTGCATCCGGGACATATTTCGCTGTTGGAACAAGCGCGCCGCAGCGCGGATCGTTTGATCGTCGGGCTCAATGCCGATTTGTCGATCCGCCGCTTGAAGGGCCCTGACAGACCCGTGCAAGGTGAAGTCGCGCGCGCGACCGTGCTGGCGGCAGTGAAGTCGGTGGACGCCGTCGTCATTTTCGCCGAAGACACGCCGCTTCGGCTCATCGAAGTACTGGAACCCGACGTCTTGGTGAAAGGGGCCGATTACACGGTGGAAACGGTGGTGGGCGCAGAGTGGGTGCTCGCGCGAGGGGGCAGGGTGTTGCTCGCGGATCTATTGCCCGGCCACAGCACCACGGCGACCGTGAAACGCGCCGGGTCGTCCGACGCATGAATCCCGATCGCGGCGGCGAGAGAGTCGTCATCCTGGATCGCGACGGGACCCTGGTGATCGATCGCGGGTATCTCGCCGATCCGGCTGGATTGGAGTTCGAACCCATGGCGGCCGACGGTCTGCGCTGGCTGTATTCGCGGGGCTACCGCCTCGTCGTCATCACCAATCAATCCGGGGTTGGCAGAGGTCTATTTCCGCTGCGCGGCGTCATCGAGATGAACGCGCGCTTGCACGCCATGACGGCAGAAATAGGCGTCACGCTGGAAGGCATTTATTTCTGTCCGCACGCGCCGGAGGAGGGGTGCGATTGCCGCAAGCCGGCACCCGGTCTGATGCTGCGCGCGGCCGCGGAATTGGGGTTCGATCCGCGCTGCGCCGTGGTCATTGGCGACAAGGAGTCCGATGTGGAGTTCGGACGCAATAGCGGAGCCGCGACCGTGCTGCTTGCCGCGAATCCGTCGGGCGGCGAGCGGGCCACCGCTGCGGATTTTGTGGCGCCGGATCTGTTGGCGGCGGCACGAATCTTGACGTCGACGCGCGTGTGATTTGTCGCCGCGGCGGACCGGCGCACCACGGCCGATGACTTCCGACATCGCCATCGGTAGCCGCGGATATCGGAACCGGGTATTGGGCACCGAGTACGGCTGTCAGCGGGTCACAGTCGCTAACGCTGGCACACCGAGCACCAGTAGGTCGAGCGCTGTCCCTGCACGAACTGCTTCACCGGCGACTTGCACACCCGGCAGGCTTGGCCGTCCCGCTCGTATACGAAGAGCTTCTGCCGAAAATAACCGGGGAGGCCGTCGGCATTGACGTAATCGCGCAGCGTCGTGCCGCCGATCTCGATGGCTTCCGCGAGCACGTCCTTGATGGCCTGCGTCAACGCCTGGCCCTGGGCGCGGGTGATGCGCCGCGCAGCGCGGCGCGGCGAGATGCCGGCGCGAAATAGCGCCTCGCTGGCGTAGATGTTGCCGACCCCGACGACCACCTGGGAATTCATGATGAAGAGCTTGATGGCGACGGCGCGCTTGCGGGTGGCTCGGTAGAGATAGTCGGCATCGAACGCATCGCTCAAGGGTTCCGGGGCGAGCTTGGCCAGGAGCTTGTGCTCGAGCGGATTGCCTTCCACCCAGTGCGCGCTGCCGAAGCGCCGCGGATCGTGAAAGCGCAGCACCTTGCCGGAATCCAAGACGATATCCCAGTGATCGTGCAGTTTGGGCGGTACGGCGGCGTCGAGCACTCGCAGGCTGCCGGACATGCCGAGGTGCAGGATCAAGGTGCCGGCATCGAAGCCGATCAGAATGTACTTGGCGCGGCGCTCGACCCGGCGCACCCACTGGTGTTCGATGGCGGCTTCGAAATGACGGTCGATGGGCCAGCGCAGGCGGCGTTCGCGAACGATGGCATGGACGACGCGCCGGCCGATGAGGGCAGGCGCGATACCGCGGCGTGTGGTCTCGACTTCAGGAAGTTCGGGCATCGTTCGACACCCGCCCGAGAGGCCGTAAGGCCGTTACTTGATCTTCGATTCTTTGTAAGGGACGTGCTTGCGCGCGACCGGATCGAATTTCTTGGTCTCCATCTTGTCGGGATGCAGCCGCTTGTTCTTCGTGGTGGTGTAGAAATGCCCGGTTCCGGCCGAGGAAATCAACTTGATTTTATCGCGCATGCGAGCCTCCTTAAACCTTGACGCCCTGGGCGCGCAGGTCGGCGACGACCACGTCCACGCCGCGTTTTTCGATGGTGCGCAAGCCGCGCGTGGTCACGCGCAGGCTGACGAAACGCTTTTCGGTCTCCAGCCAAAAACGATGGGTATGCAAATTCGGCAAGAATCGGCGGCGGGTGCGATTATTCGCATGGGACACCGTATTACCCGTTTTCGGGCCTTTACCCGTGACTTGGCAGACTCGCGACATGGCGTAACCTTTGGACTTGAAGACGTAGGAACAGCCGCGTTTTATACCAGAGTGCTCGCGCCTCGGCAATGAGTCTTGACGCGGTTCTCATTATTACGCCATCCCGGGGGTGACGGGAACCCTTCCGGTAAGCTATATTTTTCAATTACTTAACACGGCCTGGTGGGCGTGAATCGAGAGCGTCGGACATGATGAGCGCGCGCCTTAAGTCCAGCAGTTCGGCCAGCTTTTTAGCGGGCGGCGGGGAGATGGGCTCGTTGCTCCGCGGGCACGATTGGGCCGGCTCGTGGTTGGGCCCCCCGAGGTGTGGCCGCAGAGCAACAGCGTTCGGAGTCGGCCGGGAAAAAACTCGCACCTCCGGCCGCCGTCGACGAGCGCCCGCATACCCTGAAGATTCTTTTCGTCGAAGACGACGAGTTCATCCGGATGGCCGCCTTGGACATGCTGGCGGAGCTCGGACACGAGGTGTTTGCGGCGGGCGACGCCAAGGCGGCGCTGTGGACGGCGAGCGAGCAGCGAGATTCACAATAAGCCCCGCTCCGCGAGCGAGACGCTGACGCCGTCGCCTACGATGATGTGATCCAGCAGGCGTATGTCCACCAACGCGAGCGCTTCCTTCAGCCGCTGCGTGATGAGTTCGTCGGCCTGGCTGGGCTCGGCAACGCCCGAGGGGTGATTGTGGGCGACGATGACCGCGGCGGAGTTGCGTTGCAAGGCGAGCTTGACGATTTCCCGCGGATGCACGCTGGCGCCGTCGATGGTGCCCCGGAACAGCTCCTCGTAGTGGATCAATCGATGCCGCTTGTCCAGGTATAGGCAACAGAATATTTCGTGCTCGAGGTCGCGCAGTTTTGCCGAGAGAAAATCGCAGGTCACTCGCGGCGTCGTCAGGGACGGTCCGGCGCGCAGCGACTCGCTGAGTTGCCGGCGCGAGATTTCGATCGCGGCCTGCAATTCGGCGAATCGGGCGGGGCCCAAGCCGGCCTCGGCGCAGAAGCGCTGGCGATCGGCCGCGATCAGCTTGCGCAGCGACTTGAAGTTGGCGAGCACGGCGCGTGCCACATCGAGCGCGGAGCGCCCGGACACCCCGGTGCGCAGCATGATGGCGAGCAGCTCGGCATCGGACAGCGCCGCCGCGCCCTTTTCCAGCAGTTTCTCCCGCGGCCGCTCGTCGATCGGCCAGTCTCGAATAGCCATGCGTGCGAGCATGGGTGCGCGGAGCGAAACACTCTACGGTCATTTCGTGGGCGAACGTCGAGATCCGCAGCGCCGACGAGGCGGGGGCGTTTGCGAGCTACGCCAATGGTGAGCCTGCAGGCGTTCCTCAACTGTGACTCTTGCAGGCGTCCCCACGAGCGTGCCCTACCGGGGCTCATGCTCGTCCCGAACTCCCGAAGCCGCCCGCGCCGCGAACCGACGCCGCAAAGTCTTCGACCACCTCGAAATCCACATGCACCACGGGCACGATCACCATCTGTGCAATGCGGTCGCCCGGAGCGATGGTGAAGGGCGCTGTTCCGCGGTTCCAGCACGACACCATCAGCGGTCCCTGGTAATCGGAATCGATCAAGCCGACCAGATTGCCGAGCACGATGCCGTTCTTGTGGCCGAGCCCGGATCGCGGCAGCAACAGCGCGGCAAGATCGGGGTCCTCGACGAAGATGGAAATCCCCGTCGGGATCAACTCGGCGGCGCCCGGACTCAAGACCATGGGTGCGTCGATACAGGCGCGCAGGTCCATGCCCGCCGCGCCGGCGGTGGCGTGGTGCGGCAGCGGGAATTCCCGACCGATGCGCGGGTCGAGGATCCGCAACTTCATTTTGCGGTTGAGGGACGCGGCGCTCACGCTAGCGGCGCGCACGGCGGCTGCGCAGCCGCGCGCGCGGATCGGCGGGTGGTGTGGGGCGGCGCTTGCGTGCACCGCGCCGTGGACTGCCATCGGGGGGCGGCAGGCGTTCGACGATCAGCGCGACCAGCGCGCGGGCAACGTCGATCTTCGGCCCACGGGGGACCTCGGTCTTGCCGCCGGGCCAGAGCACGGTCAGGGCGTTGTCGTCGCAATCGAACGCAATGCCGTCGCCGACCTGGTTGGCGGCAATCATGTCGAGTTTCTTGCGCTTGAGTTTGCTGCGCGCGTTGTCCTCGACGTTGTCGGTTTCCGCGGCAAATCCCACCACGAAGGGCCGCTTCGCCATGTCGGCCACGGATTTGACGATATCCGGCGCGGGTTCGAGCTCGAGCTTGACCGACACGCCTTGCTTCTTGATCTTGTGCTTGGCCACGGTAACGGGCTGAAAATCGGCGACGGCGGCGGCGGCGATGAACACATCCGCCTCGGCAATGTGCCGGTGCACGGCCGCGTACATCTCTCGCGCACTTTCGACATTGATGCGCGTAATGCCGGCGGGCGTCTGTAATTGAACGGGTCCGCTCACCAGGGTGACGTGCGCCCCCGCTTCACGCGCGGCCTCGGCGACGGCGAAGCCCATTTTCCCGGAGCTGCGGTTCGTCAGGTAGCGGACCGGATCGAGCCGCTCGCGGGTGGGGCCCGCGGTGATGAGCACATTGAGACCTGCCAGCAATCCTGCATTGGGCGGCGGCTGCAGCAAGCTCTCCGCGAGCTCGATCGGCTCCCACATCCGTCCTGCGCCGATCTCACCGCAGGCTTGGCCGCCGGAGGCCGGCCCGAGGATGCGCACGCCGCGGGACACCACGGTATCGACGTTTGCCTGCGTGGCCTTGTTGGCCCACATGATCCGGTTCATGGCCGGCGCCAGGACCACCGGCGCCTCGGTCGCCAGGCATAGGGTGGTCAACAAATCATCCGCGCGGCCACCGGCCAGGCGGGCGAGAAAATCGGCGCTGGCGGGGGCAATCAGCACGAGCTGGGCCCAGCGGGCGAGTTCGATGTGTCCCATCGCGGCTTCCGCGGCGCTGTCCCAGAGATCGCTGCGGGTGGGCCGCCCCGATACGGCCTGGAAACTCATCGGAGTGATGAATTTCTGCGCCGCCGCGGTCATGACCACTTGGACCTCTGCGCCGCGCTCGATCAGACGGCGGACCAGATCAGGACTCTTGTAGGCGGCGATCCCGCCGGTAACCCCGAGCAATATGCGTGTCTTGATCGTCAATGGATGCCTTTCAATTGTTTGAAGCGCGCGATATCGCTCTCGAACTGCTTGCTCATGGCGGACTCCTCGCTGCGCTTTTCGCGAAGATTCTGTTCTTGCGTATGGATGTCGATGCCCACCCGCACCAGATCCTCGGCGATTTGATCGGACATGGGGGGGGCTTTTGGATCGCTGCTGTACGGCCTGAAGCGCATGCTGGCGACGCGCAGCTTCTTCAGGCGGCCATTCAATACTTCGAGGAACTGCCCGGTGACTTTCACCTGGTCCATCAGCAGCGCCAGACGCTGATCGCGCAGACGCTCGATCTCCGACACCGCGCCGTAGGTATTCAGCAAGTTCTTATCCCGGCTCGCGCTCTGCTCGGCATCGATTCTTTTCTGTTCCTCGGCGGCCGCTTGTTCGGCGCTCTTCTGCGCGTCCACATGCTCGGTTTCGATCCCGAGCGAGTTGATGACGTGCTGTTCCTGTGCCGCATATTCCGGCGGGATGCTGTCGCCGTAATGAGTGATCCCCTGTACGTCCACCCATTTGTAGAGCTTGCGCCCATTGCCATTGGATGCAGCCGAAGCCGCCGACGTTGCGAGCGCCAAGACCGCGCACAGGACCCAGGCAAGATTCTTCAAAGGCGTTCCCCCCACTGGAGCCGCAGCCATTGTGAGGTCGGGACGAGCGCATTTCCAGGGGCTAGTCCTCAATCCGCCAGCCCGTACCGGGCTCGATAGCTTTGCATGCTGGCGAGTTCGGCCGTACGGCCCTGCGCCTGCATGTGCTGCATGAGCTCGTCCAGGCCGATGACGGCGACGACGGGGATGCCGAATTGCGCACGAACTTCCTGAACCGCCGACAGGTGACCGTCCGCGCCCCGCTCCTGGCGGTCCAGGGCCAGCAGCACGCCGGCGGGCCGTGCGCCGGCGTCCCGGATGATGTCGATGGATTCTCGAACGGCGGTTCCTGCCGTAATGACATCGTCCACGATCAGCACGTTACCGCGCAGAGGTCCGCCCACGATGCGGCCGCCTTCGCCATGGTCCTTGGCCTCCTTGCGGTTGAAGGCGAACGGCAGGTCGAGGCCCTGGGTATCCGCCAATGCGGCCGCCGTCACCGCGACCAAGGGGATGCCCTTGTAGGCCGGCCCGAACAGCATCTCGAACGACAAGCCGGAGGCGGCGATCGCCGCGGCATAGGCACGGCCCACGGCGGCTATTCCTCGGCCGGTACTGAACAGTCCGGCGTTGAAGAAATAGGGGCTGTCGCGGCCGGACTTGAGGCGGAAAGTACCGAACTTCAACACGCCGAGCCTCATGCACAGTTCGATGAAATCGGTTTGGTAGTCGCGCGCCGGGGCGGACTGCGTGCGGCTTGGCGTCGTGCTGGTCATGGCATCGAGTCTGGCAAGGGATCCGCCGGGCCGCAAGCAGCGATCGCATCGGGCTGGTAATATCGCGCGCCATGCGGATGCGTACATTGTCGAAGCGGAGTTCGAGAGTTTGACGGCAACGGTCAAGCCCACGCTGCTGCAGGCACTGGGCGACAGGCGCATGGCGGCGATTCTCATGCTGAGCTTCGCCTCGGGACTGCCGCTGAATCTGACCGGGGCGACCCTGCAGGCCTGGCTGGCATTCGACAAGGTCGACATCAAGACCATCGGCCTGTTCTCCCTGGTCGGCCTGCCGTACGTATTCAAGTTTCTGTGGGCACCGCTGCTGGATCGGTATTTGCCGCCGCTGCTGGGTCGGCGCCGCGGCTGGATCCTGATCTATCAATTGTCTCTGGCCATCGGCATCGGTGTCATGGGCTTGAGTTCGCCCTCTCGAGAACCGTATGCGCTGGCCGTCATCGCCCTGATCGTCGCCTTTCTGTCCGCCTCGCAGGATATCGTGGTCGACGCCTACCGCGTCGACGTGATCCCGGCGAACGAACGCGCCCTTGCGGCGGCCGCCACCACCTTCGGCTACCGTTCGGCGGCCATGCTGGCAGGTGCCGTGATCCTGGTCGTGGCCTCCTATATCGGCTGGCGCTTTGCCTATCTGGCCGTCGCCTGCATCATGGCGCTGACGATATTCGCCACGATCTCGGCGCCCGAGCCGCTGGTGCCCGGGCGGCCGCCGCGCACATTGGCGGATGCCGTGGTCCATCCTTTGCGCGATTTGCTGAACAAGAAGGGCGCCTGGGGCTTTCTGGCGCTGGTGCTGGTGTACAAGGTGGGCGACGCTTTTGCCCTGAGTCTCTACAGCGCTTTCATGATCAAGGGCGTGGGCTTTTCCCTCAATGAACTGAGTGTCGCCGGCAAGGTGAACATGACGGTGTCGACCATGATCGGCGTTGCGCTCGGCGGCTGGGTGTACATGCGATGGGGCATGTTTCGATCGCTGCTGATCTTCGGCATCGGTCAGGCGCTCACCAACCTGCTGTACATGTGGCTCGCTCTTTCCGGCAAAGTGCTGTGGCTGATGATTCTGGCGACCAGCCTCGACAATCTCATCGGCGGCATGGGCCAGGCAGCCTACGTCGCGTTTTTGGTCTCTTTGTGCAGTTCCAGCTTCAGTGCGACGCAGTACGCACTGCTGTCCGCCTTGTCGGCCGTGCCGCGGGTGGTGATGGGCGCCATCGCGGGGCAGGTCGTCGACTCCGTGGGATGGGCGAATTTCTTCATCGTCACTTTCCTCACGGCCATGCCGGGGCTCGCACTGCTCTTGGTGCTGCGGCGGCCTATCAATGAACTCGAAGCACAGGAAGCGGCGAACGCCGCGGCCTGAAAGTCCGGGGCGAGGGGCCCCTCAGCGGCGCATCGAGCGTTCTTCGGGGATCGACCAGAGGATGCGGCTCGTGTCCTCGAATTCGCGATTCAAATCTTCGATTTCGACGTCCACCGCGCCGGACCAGTCCTCGGGTGCGTCCGCGGCATCGAGCATCCGGTCGAGAAGCTGATCGTTCCAGGAATCGAAGTCCATTTCGGCGACGGTGCCGTCGAAGTACTGGATTTCGATGGTCTCATCTTTCTCATCGAGCGCGACTACCTCAAACAGCTCGTTGGTGACGCCGCGATACCACTGACCTACGTTCGGCTTCATCGCATGCATCGCCGCCTCCGTCTGTTATGCTCGACCCCATTCAACTCTCAATGAATCCTCCGTGCAACGAATAAATTTTGCGCGTAGCAGCATGGTCATGGCCGAACAACTCTTCAAATTTTTCGTGGTTTTTTTCGTCGTCGTGGAGCCCATTTCCCTGATTCCGCTGTTCGCCGGACTGACCGAAGGCTCGACCCCCAGCTATCAGAAAAACATGGCCGGCAAGTCGACCGCGATTGCACTCGGCATCTGCGTCTTGTTCGCGCTGGCGGGCGCCAAGTTTCTCGACGCCATGGGAATCGAATTGAGCTCGTTCCGGATCGCGGGCGGAACGTTGCTGTTCTTGATCGCGCTCGAAATGGTGTTCGCGCGAACGTCGGGAACGCGCTCGACCTCCCCCGAACGCGAAGAAGCGTTGAAGCGCGAGGACATTTCGGTGTTCCCGCTGGCGTTCCCCTTCATTGCCGGCCCCGGCGCGCTGGCGACCATTTTATTGACCTCGGGGGAGATCTGGGGGAAGCCGGTATTGTTCGCCGGTTTTCTGGGGGTGGTCACGCTGGTGCTGGTCATATGCTGGGGTCTGATGCTGGCGGCACCACGGTTGATGAAGGTGTTGGGGGTGACCGGCGCCAACGTGATGAGCCGTTTGTCAGGTGTGGTCTTGGCGGCGCTCGCCGTGCAATTCATCGTCGATGGCATTCGCGGCAGCTTCTTGAGCTGACGCCCGCGGTTCAAGAGGCGCTGGGCGCGCGCTTCGCATAGGCGAGATCCCACACGCCATGTCCCAGGCGCTCGCCGCGCCGTTCGAATCGCGTGGGCGGGCGGAAGTCCGGGCGCGCGACATAGGTACCGTCCGGGCTCAAGGATTCGAGCTGCGGTTCGGCGTTGCATACCGCCAGCATGTGCTCGGCATAGTCCTGCCAGTCGGTCCCGAGGCGCAGCACGCCGCCGCGGCGCATTTTCTTCGCCAGCAATTCGACGAACTTGGGCTCGATCAAGCGGCGCTTGTGATGGCGCTTTTTGTGCCAGGGATCCGGGAAGAACACGAGAATTTCATCGAAGCATTCGTCGGGTATGGCATCGCGCAGAACCTCCACCGCGTCATGGCACACGACACGCAGATTGGCGAGCTTGGCTTGGCTTGCCTGCAGCAGCAGCCGGCCGACCCCGGCGCGGTGCACCTCGATGCCGAGGTAGTCGACATCGCGGTTGTTCTGCGCCAAAGCGCCGATGACCTCGCCGCTGCCGAATCCGATCTCGAGGCAGCGCGCGGCGGGACCCGGGGTACCGCGGGCGAACGCCACGTCCAGGTCGATCGGGCCGCCGGCGAAATCGAGTCCATAGGTTGGCCAGAGCTCGGCGAGCGCCCGTTCCTGTGCCACCGTGACCCGGCCGGCGCGCAGTACGAAGCTGCGAATGCGACGTTGTGCATACATGGCTGCAAAGTGTGCCTGATATGATGAAACGATGCGCAAATCCTGGATCGGAGCCGTGGCGAGTGTCGCCTTCATACTCGCCGGCTGCGTGGGTCTGCCCAAGCACGTCGACAAGCATTCCAGCGTCTCGCTGCTGCGTCCCGACACCACGGTGCTCGGGCAGATCGTGGAGCGCAACGATGGCGGCCGCAATCTGTCCGGCATCCGGCTGCTGAGTTCGGGCGACGAGGCGCTGGCCAGCTTGATCGCGTTGGCGGACCGCGCGCAACGTACGCTCGATATCCAGTACTACCTGATTCATCAGGACGATTCGTCGCGTCTTCTCTTGCATCACCTGCGCTTGGCGGCGGAGCGCGGCGTGCGGGTGCGGGTGCTGGTCGACGATCTCAACACGGCGGGGGAGGACCGGCGCTTCATGCACTTGGGCGAACACGCCAATATCGAGGTCAGGGTGTTCAATCCGTTTCCCGGCGGCCGCTTCGCCACGTGGACCCGCTTCCTCGCGTCGGCGTCCGACATCCCGCGCATCAATCATCGCATGCACAATAAATTGTTCGTCGCCGACAATGCGATCGCCATCACCGGCGGCCGCAATATCGGCGATCAGTACTTCACGCGCGACCCGCACGCCAACTTCATCGATCTCGACGTGGTGGCCGCCGGGACGATCGTGCCGCAGCTGTCGGCGACGTTCGACGAATTCTGGAACAGCAAGTACGCCTATCCGATCGCCTCGGTGGCCTCTCCGGTGCAGGCCGAGGGCGTGTCCACGGCGCTCGAGGAGAACGCGGCCGCCGGCGACGCGAGCTGGCTGGCGCACGAACTCGACGCCGGCGATCTGCAGCTGACCTGGGTGCCGGCCACGGTGCTGGCGGATGGGCCGGCCAAAATTGCGAGCGACGTTGCTCCCAACGTGGAAGTCACGATCGCCAATAATATCGCCGCCCTCATGCGATCGGCGCAGCAGGAGGTCATCGTGATCTCGCCGTATTTCGTGCCGGGCGACGAAGGCGTGGCGTTGATGCGCGACCTCGTGGGGCGGGGAGTGCACATTCGCATTCTCACGAATTCGCTGGCGTCCACCGATTCCCCCCTGGTTCACAACGGCTATTCGCGTTATCGCGTCGCGCTGCTGAAATTGGGCGTCGAGCTGAGCGAGGTGCGCCCCAAGCTCGGACAGAAACGGCCGCGCTTCCATCCCTTCCGCAGTTCGAACGCCAGTCTGCACGCCAAGGCCTTGGTGATCGATCAGAAAACCGTGTTCATCGGGTCCATGAACATGGACGCGCGCTCGGCCCGCACCAACAGCGAGATGGGCCTCGTGATGCGCAGCACCGAGATCGCGCGCCAAGTCACCAGCTTGCTCGACGACATCAGCGCGGACGGCAGTTATCGATTGCAGCTGGATCGCAACGGCCGGATCGTGTGGTCGAGCGGTGAGCTGGGTGCCGAGCAGCAGTGGCATACGGACCCGGAGACCACCCGGCTGCAGCGCTTCTCGCTGAAGATCCTGGCGCCGTTTGCGCCGGAGGAATTGCTGTAAGCGGGGCCGTCGTCCGGCTCGCGGCCCTGGATGCCCAGCGCGCGAAACGAGGTTGACGGGTTGGCGGTGCGACCCGCCGCAGAACTTCAATCTGTGGCGCGTCGCATCTTCAAGGCCTTGAACCGCTGCATGCCTTCCACGATTTCGGTGTGCGCCGCGTCGAGGCCCACCCAGCCGATGACCTTGACCCATTTGCCGGCCTCGAGATCCTTGTAATGCTCGAAGAAATGCTGGATCTGCTTCAGGCGGATCTCGGGGACGTCCTCGATGGACTTCCAATGCACGAACAGCGGGCAGATGTCGTCGGTGGGAACCGCGAGCAGCTTCGCATCGCCGCCTGCCTCATCGTCCATCTGCAGTAGTCCCAACGGGCGGCATCGCACCACCACGCCCGGCATGAGCGGGAACGGCGTGTGCACCAGGACGTCCACGGGGTCGTTGTCGTCGCCGACGGTCTGCGGAACATAGCCGTAATTGGCGGGATAGTGCATGGCCGTCATCATGAAGCGGTCGACGAATAACGCGCCGGATTCCTTGTCTACCTCGTACTTGACGGGATCCGCGTTCATCGGAATTTCGATGATCACGTTGAATTCTTGCGGTACGTTCTTGCCGGCCGTGACTTTGCTGATACTCATCTAAACGGAATCCTCGTACGGGTTTCGATGCGCGCGCACCTCAAGCCCACTACTATAACCTTAGGCTACGATCGTTCTGTGCCGCTTCTCGCGACTTGCGCTCAAACAGGGGATTTCTTTTCTCAGATCGGCATCAGTCGATCGCGATCCACCGCGCGCCGGCACCGGCGGCGAAGGGCGAGCCCGCCACCCGGGTGAGCGTCCCCGTGCTTGCATCGACGCTGAACACCGAGACATTCCCGGAGCCGTTGTTCGCGGCATAGACGAACTGACCGAGAGGGTCGGCCACGATCGACAGCGGCTCCGTCCCGGAGCCCACCGTGGAACTCAAGGTGAGAGCGCCGCCGGCCGCGATGCTGTAGGTCGAGATGTCGTTCTGGCTGGTGACGTTGGTTGCGTAGAGGAATCCCCCCGCCGGCGCCACCGCAAGCGCCTGCGGGCTGGATCCGGTCGACACGGGCGAGCCGGCGACCGCGGTCAAAGCCCCGGTGGACGAATCGACGGTAAACTCAGAGATGGATGACCCGGTCTGATTGGCCACGTAGGCCAGCGAGTCTGCCGGGTTGACGGCAATGGACACCGCGCCGGCACCGGCGCTGAAGGGCGAGCCGGATACCGCGGTCAGCTCGCCGCTCGCCGAGTCGATGGCCAATACGGACACGCTGCCGTCGACAAAATTGGTGACGTAGAGAAAATTGCCGTTCGGGTCGATGGTCAGGGAAACGGGATCGCGCCCGACCAGGTAGGGCGAGCCGGCTATGAGTGTGGCGAAGCCGGTGCCGCTCTCGATCGCGAAGGCTGACACGGTGTTGTCCGCGGAATTGGCTACGTACAGGTAGCGATCGGTGGGATCGATGGCGGCCGCGATCGGCGCATTGCCGGTGGCAATGGCCTCCGCGGCGGGCGTGAGTATGCCGGTGGTGTCATCGATGGCATACACCGTGACCTCGGCGGATCCGTTGTTGGTCACGTAGAGGAACGCGCCGTCGGGATCGACCATGGCCGCGACCGGGGTGGTGCCGACCGAGGCGAACGGGGATCCTGCAATGGGTGTGAGAGCGCCGGTCGTGGCGTCGATCGAAAACCCCGATATGCTATTGGAGCTCTGACTGACAACGTACGCGAAGCGGCCGGCCTGGGTGCAGTGCACGAGGACATTGGTGACGGCGGCCTTGTCGATGGTCCCCGTGCCGTTGACCACGCTGCAGGTCTGCGTCGGATTCGTCGGCTGCGTCCTCACGGTGACGGAGTAGGTATTGGCGTTCGCGACCCCCGTCGGAAACGTAAAGGCGCCGTTCGCGGTGACGCTCAGATACCTGCCGGAGCTGTTCTGCAGGACGAGGCCGGCGCCGCGCAAGCCCGTCACGGTTCCGCCGACGGTGTACTTCGCCTCGAATGGGCAGGCTGAAACGCCCACGCAAACCGCCAATATTCCGATCCATGTCGCCGTTTTCAAGAAAATTGCCCTCCAGCGCTCCGCGATACCTCCGGGGAGTGAGACCTCGGCCGCGGGAAATCATTCCGTGGACGAGAAATTGAGGCGTGATTCTATGCCTCGCCTCGTAGAATTGTGCTCGAGAACAATGAATTACGGCGAGATTTCGCTGAACGATTCGCCGCCGGAGCGTTCCAACTGCTGATCGACATGCCTGAAGGGAACACTATGCCGACCCGGCCGACGCTTGACCTGAAACGAATCGTGCTGTGTGCAGCCGTGGCGGGAGCCACGCTGCAGCCGTGCTTGGCGCAGGCCGCGCTGGGCGAGCCGGAGGGCCAGGTCACCGCCGACGCACTCGAGCTCGGCGGATCGATCAAATCGACGGAGCGGGGGGTTTATCGAGTGCACGCCATTCAATTGCCGTCGGGCACGATCTTGCGCGAATTCTCGGTGGCCGGGGGCAGCGTTTTCGCGGTGGCCTGGAGCGGCCCGGCGATGCCCAACTTGCGGCAGGCGCTGGGCCAGTACTTCGGCATGTATGTCGACGCTGCGAAGTCGACGCACGCCTGGCACCGGCATCTGCAGATCGAACGAGACGATCTGGTCGTGCAGTCGAACGGGCACATGCGCGCGTTCAGCGGCCGCGCTTACTTGCGCAATTCGCTGCCGGCCGGCACGAACCTGGACGACATACGCTGATGGGTAAGGTCATGCGATCGCTGCGCGGCGCTGTGGCGGCGGCTTGGATGCTCACCTTGATTTCATGCGGTGGCGGAGATGGTTCTTCTTCCGGTGCCGCGTCCGGGTCCACTTCCCCAGCCACGGCGGCGCCCAACGTGGCGTCCGTCATCGTCGACGGCGGCCCCACCGCGTCCAGCCCCAGCATCAATACGCTGTTCACCAGCGTGACCCTCTGTGTGCCGGGCAGCACCACCCAATGCCAGACCATCGACCACATTCAAGTGGACACCGGCTCGTACGGGCTGCGGGTGCTGGCTCCGGTGCTGGCGCTGAGCCTGCCCTTGACCAAGGCCTCGGATGGCAGTGCATTGGTGGAATGCACCCAGTTCGTCGACGGTTATAGCTGGGGGCCGGTGGCCTTGGCCGACGTGCAGGTGTCGGGCGAGACCGCGGCCTCGGTGCCGATTCAAGTGATCGGGGATACGAATTTCGTCACGGTCCCCAACGACTGTTCCAGCCCCAATCCAAACGCCGAGGACACGGTCGCGACCTTCGGTGCCAACGGCATCCTGGGCATTGGGGTGTTCGAGCAGGATTGTGCGGGGTGCGACAGCAATGCGGCGAACGGATTCTATTACTCGTGCCCGCAGACGGGAGACTGCCTTGGCACGACGGTGCCGATCGCGGACCAGGTCGCCAATCCGGTGCCGCTGTTTGCGACCGACAACAACGGGACCATCATCGATTTGCCCTCGGTCGCGGCGCCGGGCGAGGCGACAATGACCGGCTCGCTGATCTTCGGCATCGATACCCGGACCAACAATGCATCGGGCACCCAGTCCGTCCTGACCGTGGATGGGAACGGGAACTTCACCATCGTGTTCAACGGCCAGACTTTCAACGCGAGTTTCATCGATTCGGGTACCAACGGCATTTTCTTCAGCGACAGCGCCCTTCCGACGTGCACCGAGTCGAGTTTTTCCGGCTTCTATTGTCCGAGCAGCACGCAGAACTTCAGCGCCACCCTGACGGGGTTGAACGCCGTCAGCGTCACGGAAGCCTTCAGCGTGGAAAACGCGGAAAACGTGGCCTCGGGCAATCCGACCTACACGGTGCTGCCGGCCCTGGGAGGAACTTATTCGAATTCCGCCGATACATTCGACTGGGGCCTGCCCTTTTATTACGGCCGCCGCGTTGCGACCGCCATCGAGAATCACACCACCGCGGTGAATACCGGCCCCTATATTGCCTTCTGATTCCCATACCCACAGGGCATGGTGTCAGGATAGACTCAGCGTCGATGGATGCCGCAACGCTACAGCTCGACTATGTATCCTCGGGGGACCTGTCCGGGCAATCCGCTTCGTGGTGGGACAGCGTCTTGGGCGTCGTAGGGTTCGAGAGGGCGCCCCGAATCGATCTCTCCCAGGTTCCGGTGACGGCCAGCATGACCCCGTGGCTCGGCGGCGCGGAGGACCTGTGCGAGGTCTGGCGGGTGGCGGGCGGTCAGGACATCGAGCTGTCCACCGGCTTGCTCGAGCGGGGGCGCGTTCACTATCGATATTGCGATGAACTCCTGTTCGGCTCGGTCACCATCGAGGAACAGGGATTCGACGGCAATGCGTCGGCCGCGTTGCTGAGCGCGACCATGGCGGCGTATCAGGATATCTTTGCGGTGCTGAAGGAGACGCGGCACCGTCACTTGCTCCGGGTATGGAACTATCTGCCGGAGATCAATCGCGAAGCCGACGGCGACGAACGCTACCGTCATTTCAACTCGGCGCGGCAGAGCGCCTTCCGCAGCTCCGGCAGGAGCACGGTCGGAAGCGTACCGGCCGCGAGCGCTCTGGGCTCGCCCGCCGGCAGTCCCATCTCGATTTATTTTCTGGCGTCGCTCGAGCCGCCGCAGATGATCGAGAATCCCCGGCAGATCAGCGCCTATCACTATCCGCCGAAATTCGGCAAGCACAGCCCGATATTTTCCCGGGCCTGCGTGTTGAGCGAATCCGCGGGCACCAATCTATTCGTGTCGGGAACCGCCAGCATCGTCGGCCACGAGACCCTTCATCACGGCGATGTCACCGCACAGACGCGCGAGACGCTGGCCAACATCGAGGCGTTGCTGGGGGAGGCCAATCGAATCGTCGGCGCGGGCCGCTACGCGCTCGACGAACTGAAATTCAAGGTGTATGTCCGGCAGCCCTCGGACTTGGGCGCCATCGAGGATGCGCTCTTCGCAACGTTGCCTGCCACCGCGTCCATCGTGTATTTGCAGGCCGACGTCTGCCGCGAGGATCTGCTGGTGGAGATCGAGGCCACCGGCGATTCGCCGCGCAATTGAACGGTGCGCGGTGCGCCGCGCGTGGTTCAGCGTGCTTCAACGATTGTCGGGACCGGGGCCGCGCCATCCGCCGCCGAGAGCCTTGAACACCGCGATCTGATCCTGGACGAGGCCCGCGTCCGATGCGGCAACGGCGGCGTCGGCGGCGACCAGCGATTGTTCGGTGGTCAGCAGATCGAGATTGCTGAGCGAGCCCGCCAGAAATTGATCGTGGGCCATCTCGAACGCGGCGTGGGCCTTGTCTTGCGCATCGCTCAGGGCCTCGCGGTTGTCGAGGGCGGCACGATAGATCGCCAGCGCCTCTTCCGTCTCCTTGAGCGCCGTGAGCACCACCGAGTCGAAGGACGCGAGCGAAGCCGCCGCCGCCGCTTTCGCCTGGCGCACCCTTGCGCGGGGCAGTCCTTGATTGGGGAAGGTCCAACTGATGCTGGGGCGCAAGCCCCAGGTCAAACCCCGTTCGGCGCCGAGATCGGACAACTGCAAACCGATGCCGCCGTACAGGCCGGTCAAGCTGATCTTGGGGTAGAGATCGGCGGTGGCCACGCCGATGCGTGCGGTCGCCGCCGCCAGCGAGCGCTCGGCCTGCCTGACATCCGGCCGACGCTTGAGGAGTCCGGCGCCGTCGCCCACGGGAATGAGTGCGCTCAGCTGCGGTGCGGTCACGCAGGTCTCGACCTCGACGGGCGCGTTCACGGGCGTGCGCCCGAGGACGGCGGTGAGCTGGAATAGCGCCGCTCGCCGCCGACCTTCGAGAGGCGGGATGGCGGAGCGGACTTGTGCCACCAGGCCCTGGGCTCTGACGACATCGAACTGCGAGTTGGCGCCGGCGTCGTGTCGCTGCACGGTGATATCGGCTTCACGACTGACCACTGCCAGCGAGTGCCGGGCAACCGCCACTTGTTCTCCCAGAGTACATACCTGGGCATAGGCGCGGGCGGTTTCGGCGGCGACCACGACTTTCAGGCTGTCGCGAGCGGCCGCCGCCGCCTCGGTGCTGGCGCGCGACGCTTCGACGTTGCGGCGGACACGGCCGAACAAATCGACTTCGTAAGCCACCTCGAACAGGTCATCGATGATCCAGACGGTTTCCGGCCGGTGTCCGCCGAGTTCCAAGATCTCGTCGGTGACGGCATCCCGACCGCGAATACCGCCGGCCGTCACCACCGTATCGGGATAGCGTCCGGCTCGCGCCGCCGCCAAGATCGCGCGCGCTCCGGACAGGTTGGCGTCGGCCGCGGCGAGGTCGGTGTTGGCAGCGAACGCTTCCGCGAGCAGCCGATCGAGCTGCGGATCTCGATAGAGCCGCCACCAGTCGTCGGGCGGCGCCGCAGGCGTTTCGGCGGCCTCATCGAGCGACACCAGCGGCGCCTCTGCCCCCGCGGGTGGTTGCGGTGCCCGATAGTCCGGCCCCACGCGGCAGCCGGCGATCCCCACGAGGGCGGCCAGCGCGAGCGCGCCCAGGCCGGCGACCGCCGTCCGAGTCGAAGCCGGGCGGCAGCGCGCCTTCATGATGTCTTGGCATTCCGCCGCGGGAACAGCGGGAGGGCGGAGGCCGCACCATGCGGGGCCGGTTTGTGAACCACCAGGATGAGCAGGGCAATCGCGGTCAGCCCGCCCAAGACGACGAAGCAATCCATGACCGCTTGCGTCGTCGCCAGGCTGCGCACGACGTTGCTGAGCACACTGGCCCCGCGCACGGTGCTCGAGGCGGTGTCCCCGACTCGGGCGGTCGCCGCGGCGTACGATTGCACGCGCCTTAGCACCTCGCCGTCGCCGCTTTGCACATGCAGTCCGATGAGATTCGAGGCCACTTGGCCGCGGATGCGCGCCAATGTCACCACGAAGGACTGGCCGACTTGACCGCCCATCAAGCGGGCGGTTTGGATCATTGCGCCGAAAGTCAGCGCGTCCTGCGGCCTCAAATGCAGCACGACGAAAAATAGAATGCCCGACAGCGCAAAACTCTGGCCCACCGCCTGCAGCAGTTGCGACGGCAGAAACTGGTCGGAACCCCACAAAGGCGTCAGCCCGTGCGCCACCATCAAGCAGGCGGCGCTCACGAAGATGAAGCCGATGGACGCCACCAGCCGCGGATCGGAGCGCCTCAGCATCAACGCCGCGAGCGGGCACAGCGCGAGCTGCGGAGCCGCGATCCAAAACGTGGTCTGTCCCACCTCGAGCGCGCGAAAGCCGCGGACCGAGCCCAAGTAGAGCGGAATCAGATACGCGGTGGACAGTATGGTCAGGCGCAGAAAGCCGATCAGCAGCAGCAGGGTGGGCAACGGCGCGGCGAACGCCACCTTCAGATTGATGATGGGATGCGGCGTGCGCGCTTCGTGCACGAAAAATCCGGCCAGCATGGTGCAGCCCGACAGCAGCAAGCCCCACACCAGACCCGAGTTCAGCCAGTCCAGGCGATTGCCCTGATCGAAGCCGGCATAGATCAGAGCCAGTCCCAGGCCGCCGATGGCGAGGCCGAACCGGTCGGCGGGCGGCAGGTTGGGACTTCTGGGCCGGGGCCTCATTCCCAAATACAAGCACAGCGCCATGATGAGGGCGAGCGGAACGTTCTGCCAGAATATCCAGCGCCAGGACAGGTGGTCGACGTACCAGCCCTCCAGCGATGCGGAAATGTTGAGCGACAATTCCAGATTGAGCGCATAGACGGCGACGCCGAAGGCCCAGTACTTGGGCGGCGTGTTGAGCAGGATGAAGCTCAAGGTCAGCGGCACGAACACGCCGGTCGCCAGACCGCCGGCGAACTGCAGCGCCAGCAGCATCGGCAAGCCGTCCGACAACGGCGTGAGCAGGGAAATCACCGCGAATGCGCTGGCGCCGGCCAGCAGGACCCGGCGCGCTCCGAAGACGGTGCCCATCCAAACGGCCGCGGGTGCGATGAGCATCTGCGCCACCGTCTGCGCCGTCGTGATCCAGGCACCCTCATCGAAACCCGCATGCATCGCGCCGCGAATGTCGGCGAGCCCGAAGGTCGACAAGCGTCCGTTGAGCGTCGAGATGAACGTGCCCATGAGCACGGCCAGCAGACCCAGCCAGGGAATGGCGTCGGGCGCAACCACCAGCGTTGCTGGAGTAGCCGGTGCGGCGCCGGACGCTGTGGAGGCATCAGCCGCCGCCGGCACGGGTGGGATGGCCGGGGCGCCCGCGGGTATTCCGGGTGGATCGCTCATCAACGCCGGCCGTCGCGCGCGTCGATCCTCGCCTCCACCGACATGCCTGGCGCGAGGCGATCGGTGAGGCCGCCGGCGTCGTCGATCGCAATCTTCACTGCGATGCGCTGCACTACCTTGGTGAAGTTGCCGGTGGCGTTATCCGGCGGCAACAGCGCGAACTGCGAGCCGGCGGCCGGCGCGAATGCCAATACGTGACCGTGCAGGGTGTGCTCCGGAAAAGTATCGACGGTGATTCGCGCCGGTTGCCCCACCGCCATGTGCGTGAGCTGCGTCTCCTTGTAATTGGCGATGACCCAGATATTCCGCACCGGCGTGAGCGTGGTGATCTGAGTGCCGACGCCGACGTACTGGCCTGGCTTGACCTGGCGTTGTCCGAGGACCCCGTCCTGAGTCGCAACGATGGTGGTATAGCCCAAATTGAGCACGGCAGTCTGCACGTTGGCCTGTTGCGCGGCGACTGCCGCCTCGGCCTGCGCCTCCTGCGCCGCGATCACCCCGAGCTGGCGCGTGGCCGCGTCGGCCTGAGCCCGATTCTGCGCAAGCTGCGCGGTGAGCTGGGCGCGCACCGTGTCGAGTTTTTCGGTCGCCTCGGTGGATGAGGATCCTGTTTGCAGCAGTCGTTTCTGCCGGAGCAGGTCCCGGCCGTTCTGATCGAGCGTCGCGGTCGCCGACGCGACCACAGCCTTGGCGGCCCGTATGGTCGCCAATTGCAATTCTCGCTGCGCCTTCAGCGTTTCCGCTTGGGCGGCGGCGGCGGCGAGGTTGGCCTGCGCCAGCGCGACCGCGGCCCGATAGTCGTCTTCCACGATCTGCGCGAGGACCTGTCCGGCATGCACATGCTCGTAGTCTTGTATCGGCAAGTCGCGTACATAGCCGCCCACTTTGGCCGCGATCGGTGTGATGTCCGACTGCAAGTAGGCATCGTCCGTGGTCTGCCAGCCTGGCGCTCCCTGCCAGCGATCCCAGCGTGTCGTTACCACGACCAGAATGGCGATGGCGATGATGAAGACCAGGACCCGCCAGAAGACTTCCCACCATTTATGCCAGTCGTATTTGGGTGCATCCATGTCGAGCGAATCCGGGTTCCCGGTGTGCGTGCCAGAGTCTAGCCGACGCGCGATCGCGCCGTCAGCATGTTAACCTCGAACGCTGATTGCGCGTCGTTTTAGCTGAGGGATGATGAGCATGCGTGCGTGGTGTCGAGGTCTAGGGAACGACATGACCGCCGACCCATCGACGGGCGGCACGTGTCGCGACGGTCGATCGCGACCGAGCGCATGGTGATCGCACAGGGGTACGGCGATGCCCCCCTGCGTCGCTGACGTGCGGCCCTTCGACATCGCACCGGGCGTGGCTGCCGCGCTCGCGAATTTCGCGTTGCCGGACCGGCTACCGTTGTTCTTCGAGGCCATCGATGCCGTCGTCGTCGCCTGCGCGGATTTCATACCGCGCGAGTCGGGCCGTTCGCTCTATTTGCGGCCCTTCATTTACGGCACTGAAGCAGGCTACTTGCTGCGCAATTCAACGACGTTCCGTTTCACGGTCATCGCCAATCCGGTGGAGATATACGCGTCGGGTCCCATGCGGCCGGGCGTTACGCGCGACTCGAAGTGCTCGCGGACGGCGATCGGCGCAGCTATGTGCCGCGACAGCTCGACGTGGTGGCCGCGCGGTTGCGCGAGGCGCTGCTCGCCATTCAGGAGCGCCGCGCGCCGGATGTGTTCGGTTGGACGCGCGAGTGTGCCGCGCTTTCGGTTTGACCGGCGCGCGGTTGCCCGCCTGCGCTGCGCCGGCCTGGCACCGCGGTGGCAGGCCGATTTGAACCGCGATTTGCGTGTTGGGTGGCTACCCGAATAGAATCCTCGCGGATGCGGGCGTCGTATAATGGTAATACCCAAGCTTCCCAAGCTTGAGCCGTGGGTTCGATTCCCATCGCCCGCTCCATTCCCCGCCATCGCACGCCAACGCCCGCCGACTTCGTTTCCACCGACGGGTCTGACACGACCTTGGTACACATTGCCTAACGCTGGCCTTGGTTTCACACGCGGCCAAACGTCTTCGACTTAAATTGACCGATAGCCGCCATCCGGCAGAACCGGGCCGATCCGGATGCCGGGCACGTACATTGCGCGCGGCAGGCAGGGCAATCAACGTAGCAGTGCAACCCGAGTCCCTCGCGCTATGCCGCTCCGGCACCCAGGGTGTGGAAATCCTGAACTGGGATGTGCGGTGCCACTGTTTGGGATCCCCATGACGATACCCCGATCGTGTACGTCGGCGTGCCTTTGGTGCAGCCGGAACCGGCAACCCAGCCAACCTCCGACAATGGCATCAGTACGACAGCGCCAATGATCGAAATAATCAATGACTGGTGTTACACGATTGCCATGATTCGGTCATAACGACGTGACCAATCGCAACTAGCATCACCGCTCCGTAGCAATAACCGAACATGCGGACCGCAAGATCCGCTGCCGATGAGGGATCAGTCGTATGACCGTGAGAATGACTAGGCTTCCATTGACCTGCGTGGGAGTACTGTTGCTGGGCGGCGTGGCTGAGGCGCAGCAGATCCCCTTCAATTCCGGCGACCTGATCATCAGTACGGTCTCGAATAGCACGGGACTGGCGAACAACAATGCAAGCGTGCTTGACACGGCATCGCCCATCACGTTGCAGGAATTCCAGCTTGGTGCAAACGCGACTTCCGCGACCTCCGTCGGGACGCTGACCCTGACCCAGACGGCCAGCGGTAACCAATCCGCAATATCCGGCGAGTACGGCTCGGCTTCGGAAGGGATCCTGCAGCAGTCCGCCAATGGCCAGTACCTGACGATCATGGGCTACGGCGTCAATGCCAATAGCTTCAACACGGGCGGCGCCAGCGTCTATGGGACCGCTGCCCTGGGACAGAGCACCAGCCTGACCGGCGGTACATTCGTAACGGTGCCACGCGTCGTGGCGCTGATCGGTGCCAATGGCAGCGTCGATACGAGCACGGCGCTGACCGGCGTGTTCAACATGAATAACCCGCGCAGTGTGGCGACCGTCGATGGCACCTCGTTCTATGTCTCCGGCCAAGGTGCGAGCGAGGGTGATTCAACCGAAGGCGTCTTCTACACGACACTGGGCGCGACGACGGCGACTTCCATCGATGGCAGCACGGATACGCGTGCCGTTTCCATCCTCAATACTGGCAGCGGCAATACCCTGTACGTCTCCCGCGACGTGAAGTCCACCAACAAGAACACCACCAACATCAGCACCCTGACGAGCAGCAGCGGCGGGCTGCCGACGAGCGCCAGCGGCCTGGTCACTACCCAGGTGGTCGCGCCGACGACGCCGAATCCCGTGAGCAACAATGACAGCTCGATCACGGTGACGGCCAACACGAAGAACGGCGTCAATAACTCGCGTGCCGGTAACTTCGTCTACCTGAGTCCCGAGCAGTATTTCTTCGCCAGCCCCTCGGTGCTGTATGTCACCGACAGCGGCTCGCCAAAGAATGGCCAGACCGGGGCCGCGGCGGGCCTCGGCGATGGCGGACTGCAGAAGTGGGTGCTGGCCAATGGAACCTGGCAGCTCGATTACGATCTGTCCGCCGGCCTGAACCTGGTTGCCTCCAATGGCGGCGCCAATTCGCCCTCTCCCACCTCTCCGGGTGTGACCGGACTGTTCGGCCTGACGGGCAAGGTGGTGGGGGGCCAGGTGGAACTGTTCGCGACCAGCTACGGGCTTAACGAGCTGTCGCCGAGCTACCTCTACGAAATCTCCGACACCTTGAGCGACACGACGCTCGCCCAGGCGAGCAACGAGTCCTTCAATGTGCTCGATACGGCCGCCGCAGGTACGGACATTCGCGGCGTCGCCTTTGCGCCCGTGCCGCTGCCCGGAGCGGCGTGGCTGATGTTTTCCGGATTGTGCGCGCTGGGTGTAACTGCCCGCCGCCGCAAGTCCGCCTTGCACAATTAACAACTGACATAGGGAACGATCTGATGAAGAAAGCAATTCTGGCGGTCCGCATTGGGCTCGCGCTCGGCACTGTCGGTGCGTGTGCGGTCGCTCAGGCCGCCACCATCACGCAGTGGACATTCGAGAACGATTCGATCGCTGTTAACAACAACCCCGCACCTTCTACCGGTACAGGCACCGCCAGTTCCCTTGGCATGAACGTCTACGCAACCCCCAACGTTGGCGTAACCACGGACGACGTCCTCAAGGGCACAAACTCAGACACAGGCGCGAACAACGTGGCGGATACGACCCAAACTTGGCGCGTACGGGGGCAGGCCGGCGCCAACGGGGCAGCCAACGGCTGGTCGAGCCTGGCGCCGATCGGGACGCAGGGCGCCCAGTTCGCCGCGAGTACGGCGGGCTACGGCAACGTCACCGTGAGCTTCGATTGGTACGCGACGACGCAGGGTGAAGCGAATCTTCAGTTGCAATACACCACCAACGGCACCACCTGGCAGAATGCTGCGCTGACCCTCAGCGGATCTGACACCGGGTTGAAGGTTCTCACCAACAGTGGCTCCGACACCAATACGGTTACCGGGTCATATGTCAGCGATAATCTTTTGAACAACGGATCGAAGGCCGGCCAGGATTGGTTCACTGACCTGACCGCGACGATCACCAACCCGAACGCCGCAAACGATCCGAACTTTGCCATCAGGCTGGTCAACGCATCGACGGGCGCCGACGATGTCAGCACGCAGGGCACTGCCTTGAATAACAGCTCGGGCAACTGGCGTTTCGACAACGTCGCGATCTCCGGAACGGCCACGCCCGTGCCTCTGCCGGCCACTGCCTGGCTGATGCTCTCTGGCCTGGGCGCCCTGGGCGGCCTGGCACGCAAGCGTCGCGCCAAGCAGCGTAGTTGAATCGCATAGGAAAGAAAACGCCCCGGACTCCGGGGCGTTCTCATTTTCGGTGAATCCGATTAGCCCGCAAGCGCCTGGCTGAACATCTCCAGAATAGGCGGCCTGGGCTTTTGGTCCGCCGGCACCGCTTGAATTTCCGAAAACCACTGGCCGTGGTTACACATGCAGTCTGGTTCCTATGACGTGCGCGCCTTGACACGAACGTGTTCGTGAAACTGATTCCTGCGCGACGATGCGAACCGAGTCCGTGGGGTCGTTCAACACCATTCGCACCGATTTCTTCGCGACCCCTGCGGCGCGCGTAACGAATGGTTGCGTTCGCTGCAGTTGGCTGGTGTGGCAGCAATTTTCACACGAGAATCACACGCAGCGCAGTCCCTCGCTTGCAACATCATGATTCCAGTGAGTTCAGCTTTTGCCAGTGATATATTCGATTCCCATCGCCCGCTTCATTTTTCGTTGTCTGGCGTGTCCCTACGCTGTCCTGGGACGCGCTCGGCAGCGACTGCCGTCGGCGTTTGAGCCGCCCCCTCCGTCAAGCGCTATGGCGCGCGTTTCTTGCTCGGGTCATCGGCCGGGTTGACGTAGGCAATTGCGAACGGGCCTTGCAGGTGCACCTGAATCGTCGCTCCGCTGGTTGTGTACGCATAGTGATGCATGCCCGCCATGGCAACGCCGTACCCACCCGGTAAGAGCGTCTGGGCGTGCGTCTTGTCGAAAACATCACCCATGCCAAGTGAGAAGGAGCCCTTCAAAACGGTTATGTGCTCGTCGGTGGGATGAAAATGAGGCGGGATCATGTAGCCCGCGGGCATTTCAAACCGCACGGTGACAAGGCCCGTCGCCGCAGGGTCACCCGCGATCACAGCGAACTTTGCGCCGGGCGGAAAAACTGGTGGAGGCGCGCCCCATTTTACGTCCTTCGCCGATCGAACCACAGCCGTATCCGCGGCGACCGCAGATACATGTGCGATGAGCATTGCCGCAACGATTAGAACAGCATTACGTACGTTTAGAAACATGATGTGATCTCCTCGAAAAGCTTATCGTGCCTTTATGGCAACGCGCACCCGCACGCCCCAATATCAATCAGTGATGAGACGCCCTCGGCGCAGCCGCCGCTGCGATGACAAATTCCCCTGGAATCTCAAAGCCATTGCCGATCCGCCAATTGCCGATCGAGTTCACATATTCAGTGCGGACTCGTGCCCGAACCTCATCACTGAAGCGCGACCAGGCGAGCGCAACGGGGCCACCCACAAACGCGGCGTTACAGGCGTCGGTTGTATCGGCAAAGTTCAGAGTTGTTGAGATGCGACGGTGTTCGATGACCTCGAACCCAGCTTCGGCACATAGACGCGCAAGTGCATCTTGCTGCCCGAGCCGGAAGAATAGAGGGCACACCTCGCTCGCAACTTCGGCATCGACGATCGAGAAAAGCGCTGACCATCCGCACTTGGAGCGTTCGCCCCACACGGCAAGAGAGACCCGACCTCCTGGCCGTAGCACCCGTAGCATCTCCCGCAGGGCCTGTTCGGGGTTGGGCATGTACATGAGCCCGAGGGCGCACAGCACGAGGTCGAAGGTGGCGTCCCGCAAACCCAGCGTCTCGGCATCCATGCGCGTAAAACTGCAGTTCGATAACTTCGCTTCCCGGGCACGCCGCTCGGCGGCACTGACCATCCGTCCGGATATATCCACGCCGAGCACATGTCCATCCGGACCGACCGCGCGAGCCGCCTCGAGTGATGCGCGGCCACTGCCGCAGGCGACGTCGAGCACCTGGTCGCCTGGCGCAGGAGACGCGAGTGCCATCAGTACGGCTTGAGCTTCCGCCAGCTGTTCGTGCCAAAGAGGTTCGTAGTCATCTGCCGCCAAATCCCATCCATAGCGTTGGATACGGCGTTGAAGTCTTGCGTCCATTACTTTGTGCGTCCAAATAACCAATCGAGTGCGGAACTATTGCGCATAGGCGCTGCGGAGTCCTATCTGTGTGTCGCCCCTTCCTATCCGTTCGTCCGGGCTCGGCAATCGACTTGGCTCACACCTAACCAATCGTCCGCAATTTCTGTTCATTCGTCCTGCCGGCGAGCTTCAGACCTTCGCACCGCTAGCCATTACGCACCGATCCGGCCACAATCAGCAGCGTCAAGTCAGCAATGAATGGCAGCCATGGCATCACAAGAGATCGCAGCAGCGATGCAACGCGTCGAGTCGGTTTTGAAGCGTCGCCCTGAGGTGGGCCTACACGACGACGCACCGGCCGCTGCTCGGTAGAGAGTGGCACGCGAGTCGTGACGACCCACACCAACGGCACACAGCTGTTGACCGACATGCCCACCGAACTCGGGGGCAGCGGTGAGCAGGTCACGCCGGGATGGCTATTCCGTGCAGGGCTTGCATCTTGTCTTGCCACCCGAATCGCAATGGGCGCGGCTGCCGCGGGGTTCGAACTGGCAATGCTGGAAGTGTTAGCCAACAGCCGCTCGGACGCACGTGGAATATTCGGCATGTCGGAGGCTTCCGGTGAACCAGTAAGCGCCGGGCCCCGCGACATCCAGTTGCTCGTCCGCATCGCCGCACCTGGTGTCTCGCCGGAGCGATTGTGCATCCTGATCGAAGAAAGCAATCGTTGTTCGCCTGTGTCCGCGGCGGCGCGGGACGCAGTTCCCATGACTTTGTGCATCGAAGTGGATGGCGGGTAATGGATGCGCTCTCAGAAACTCTGCGAGTCGTGCACCTGGTAGGTGCCATCTTCATCAATGCCCGATTTACCGCGCCCTGGTGCTATCAGTCCCCCAGCGCTGACTCGGCCGCGCCATTGCTCGAGCCCGGCGCCGAGCGTGTGGTGATATTCCACCTAATCACCGAAGGGGAATGCTACGTCGAGATCGGCGACGACACGCCGGTACGTCTAACCGCGGGTGACGCTGTCATTTTCCCCAAAGGTCACGCGCATCGCATGACCTCTCAACCTGGACTTGCCCCAGCAGCCGGTGCACGCCTGGATCAAGTGCTGCCGCGAAGACCGCGTCAGCTCGTCTACGGTGGCGGTGGGCCGACGACACGCCTCGTCTGTGGCTACCTAGCTTGTGACGCTCGGCTCGCGAGAATGCTGCTAGCTGGGTTGCCCGCACTGGTGCGAGTCAATGTGCGGGGATCGAATGCCGGTATCTGGCTCGAAGCCTCGGTTCGCTACGCACTGGCCGAAGCTCGATCACCTCGGCCCGGCGGTGCCGGTGTCCTGGCGAAGCTGGCCGAGGTGCTGTTCATCGAGGTGCTGCGCTTGTACATGAACGAGCAAGGTGAAGGTAGAACCGGATGGCTGGCCGGGGTAGGCGATCGCATCGTCGGTCCGGCATTGAACGCGCTGCATGCGCGACCGGCTCATGCCTGGACATTGGAGGAGTTGGCGCACGACGCAGGCACCTCGAGGTCAGTTCTCGCAGAACGATTCCAGCACTTGGTAGGCACTTCGCCAATGCAGTACCTGATGCAGTGGCGCATGTTACTCGCCGCCAATCTACTGTGCCGCAGCAACGCGCCGCTGGCGCGGATTGCCGAGGATGTAGGCTACCAAACCGATACGGCGTACAGCCGTGCGTTTCGGCGCGAGTACGGCTTGCCGCCAGCAGCGTGGCGCCGGCGCCGATCGGTTCGCGATCACGTACGTTGAGATACCCAGTGAACGGAGTCAGGTGTGTGGTCGATCCCTTCGCCGCCGAGTCGGGATCTTCTTTTGAGTGGTTGCGAATTTGGAGGGGTACACTTGCAACGTGCCTATGGGCGTAATTATGCTTGGTGTGGCGTCACGCGCGCGTCAGGGCTGATCAAGATCGCCGCCGGTTGCTACGCGCGCACGGTCTAACCGTAGAAAATAGTGCTGCCCTATACGCACTGAAAGGAAGCAAAATGGCACGTCAAATTGTGTTCTCGCCAAAGGCGGCTAGGCCGCCACCGACGTACAGCCAAGCGGTCAAAGCTGCCGGGCTGGTGTTTGTTTCGGGTACGGCCCCGACTGATTCAACCACAGGCGCCTTAAAGGGCACGACCGTTCAAGAACAAACTGCGCAATGCCTAACGAATATACAAGCCATCCTTGAGGAAGCCGGCAGCTCATTAGACAAAATCGTCAGCGTCACCATCGTGCTCGCGGATGAGGACGACTTCGCCGGCATGAATGAAGAGTGGCTCAAATGGTTCCCCTCTAATCCGCCAGCTCGTCAGGGTGCCAAGCTACCTGCCCGCATCCCTGGTCTAAAGGTTTCCATTGCGGCGATCGCCGAGGCCTAACCGTACGTTTCGGCCGATGTTCTGCGGCCGATGTATCCCTAGGTAGCCCTAGATAGCCCTACATACCGCGAAAATCCACACGCCAATCACACTTGGCATCCGCCATCGCACAAAACCGCTTGTTTTCTAGCTTCGGAGTCGCTGCCCGTGTGGGCTCGATTCCCATCGCCCGCTCCACTCTTAAGGCAACGCCAGGCCACGCAGGGCTACAAGATTGGGGTCAAGACATTGATCCGATGGGAAAGTCTTGGGAAGCGACGCTGAGGGGGCGGCGGTCTCATGGCCTCACGTATCCCCGCATTGCCCCGAGATTCACACGTACAGTCCGGGATGTGCAGGTCTCGGTGCCAAAGCTTGAACAGGCCGGAGTTGCAACCGCCGAGCCTCCGACCTGCGGCAAGTGCCGAAGCTCGATGATGCTTCGTACGGCCAAGAAGGGTAGCCAGGCGGGCGATCGTTTTTGGGGCTGCTCCCAGTTTCCCCGCTGTCGGCATACGGTGGCCATAGGATGACCAGGTTGCCCAGGCGGTAGGATGGTCCGCACGAAAACGGCAAAGCGCACGATGAAGGAACAACTGCTGTACGTATGGACCGTCGAGACCGCCCCTGGCTATCCAAACATTCTCCAGGCGACGTCTGAAAATTCTTTTGCTGCGGCCCGGAAAATACACACACCGTCAGGGCGGCCCTAAGACAATATCTCCGGGCGCCGATAGACACATCACCGGTAATATGATATTACTCGCAATGTGAGAGTTGTTCTAGATACGGACGTCGTCATCGCGGCCATGCGCAGTCCCACGGGTGCTTCGGCAGCCATATTGATGGCCGTACGTCGAGGCGAAATCTCCATGCTGGCAAATGTTGCACTGGCTTTGGAATACGAGGCAACCTGTCGCCGCGCGGAACATGGTGTTGCCGCCGGGCTCAGCCAAGCCCAGGTCGGCGTCTTTATCGACGCAGTAATCGCTCTGGCTGAACCCGTCGAGACACATTTCCTGTGGCGTCCCCAGTTGCGCGATCCCGGCGATGAGCTAGTGCTCGAGGCGGCGGTCAATGGCCGAGCCCAAGCCATTGTGACTTTCAATCGAAAGGACTTCGGCGACATACCCACGCGATTCAGCGTCGAGGTTTTAGCTCCAATCGATGCGTTACGGAGAATCAAATCATGAGCAAGCCCCAAAGCACATATCCCCTCCGCTTGCCCACGTCGGTGAAAGCCGAAGTAGTGCGGCGTGCCAAGGCAGATGGCACGAGCTTCAATCAGTTCGTCGCAACCGCGGTCGCCGAGAAGCTTGCTGCCATGAACACGGCCACGTTTTTCCTCGAGAGACGCGAGCGGGCGAATTACGCTGCATTCGACAAAATTATGAAACGGAAGCGTGGAGAGAAGCCCAAGCCAGAGGATCAGCTACCATGACCGGTCTCGATCGGGGACCCGTGTATGACGTAGAGTCCGAGTTTGCGGGCAACCAAAGGATCGCTGCAGTGATAAGGCAGGGACGCATGCGAAAAACTTGCGTACCGTCGAGATCGCGATATCATCTTAGTCCGAGACGGCTCCAGCGTAGCAAGTCGTCCTAGAGCGGACATGCCTTACGAATTGCTGGTCATTATTACCGGTGACGCTTTGGTGGCAACTCAAATTCTCAAAAAAATAAAAACAGAATCGAAAGAAAATCCTAGTCCATCTATCTCAGAGTCTCCCTGGTACGCTCTAGGCCGCTAGGCCGCGCTGGCCTGCGCTGAGCCTTGTTGCGGCCGCCAAATGGCACTCGCCAATTTGGCGCTGCTCCCGCGGAAGGCCCCCAGCGAACGTCGGTCACGCCTTCTCAGAGGATCGCCCGATAAGTGGCAAGAGATTTCGATGTCTGGACGAGTCCTTGTCGAAGTAACGTTTCAAGGAACTCATCCACTCCCACAGGAGGGTGTTTGAGCTGTTGACGTTACCGCTGAGCTGCGGCGATAACGGCCGCATGATCCAAATCGAAAAGGTTGTCTGCGAAAACGTCCGGGTGTTGCGTCTCTATTGCGTAGTGCGATAGAACCGCAGCTGGGAAGTCCTTTTCATTGAACGTTACGATGACGCTGGCGTTGCACCGAATAGCTGCTGCAAGGACATGTCGATCATCAACGTCCGGGAGTGTCAGGCCGGCGATCAATTCTTCGTGCCCCGTAACGAGAGCATCCGGAATGGCCCGATCCATCAGAGCGGACGTACGGTTTAGCTGCTTCGCCGTCAGATCAGGCCGGTTCAACAGCAAGTTGCGCTTCCATTCGTCGTGAATCTGCGTGCTTCAACGGGCGCGGAACCGTCCCGATAGCCCGAGTCGGATGAGGAAGTCGCGTAGCGCTGCCGGGTAGAGCACGCATGCATCGTACACAGCAGTGAACGATGAGTGTCTCACTGATAGCCCATCTCCAATTCCTGCGCCTGCTTCGCCAATTCCTCCATCGCGATTTCGCTGGCACGATCCCCCATTGGGGGCCGCCGGCCGAGGCGCGACTCTCAACTATGTGGACCTATTTTGCGGCTGTGGTGGCTTTAGTCTCGGCTTGGAGCGCGCGGGATTGAAATGCGTCGCAGCTGTCGATCGCGATGCACACGCTATCGCCACATTCCGCTCAAACCTTCCCGATGTGGAGCATGTGCTCGAACGGGATTTGACAACCTTCGCTCCTGAGGAACTCAGAAAGGAGATCGGTCCGGTAGAAGTTCACGCCATAATTGAGCGACGATGAGTGCTGGTCATAAGGCAACTGGCGGCCAACTGCGGTCCCACACCGACGTACATGCCGAAAAGCGGACATTCGAAGATCGGCAGCCTTCTCGTCACGAGAACCATAGCCGAGCGCCCAAAACGCTGTCACGATAGTATGCGTCCGGTAATCCGCGTATTTCCCGCTGCGGCCTGATCGGCCACAGTTCACCCCAGGTAACAGACCGGGAGGTGACGGATGAGCGGGACGCGGTTGTCGCCGTCGAGGCGGCGGGCGGATATTCGGGCGTGGTGGGCCGCGCATGTGAAGGCGCAGCGGGATTCCGGGCAGAGCCAGGTGGAGTACTGTCGGGCGCGGGACCTCGATCCTAAGTACTTTACGCTCTGGAAGCGCAAGCTCCGTGATCCGAGGGTTTCCGCAAAGACCGTGGAGTCGGATTGCTTGGTTCCGGTCGTGGTGCGGGCCGAGCGCACGGTGCCCGCACCGGCAGTGCCTCGAGCGAAGTCGCCACACGAAGCACCCGTGATCGTGGCACTGCGCTTAAGCCTCGGCAACGGGATCTGCGGCCTTTCTCTCACGGAAGTGTTTGATTTATCATTTGCTCGAATCCCAGACCAGCTCACGTTGCGCTTGGAATTTGTCATTTGGACACGCCTAGCGGGTTAACGCGCGAGGGGCTTGATTCGAAGGTGTCATTGGTGGCGTAGACCGTGTTGATAGTTTTTCACTGAAGGGGAAGGGCGAACTGCACCCAGAGTTTATCGCCCGTGGGGCGATTCTCGACAAGTACTTCATGCTGAAACTTGACCACAATGGCGCCGTGTTCCCAGGCGTCATAGGAGATTTGTGGGCCGAAGGCGAAGGCGCGACCCTTATGACCATCACCATCGGCAAGTACGCCGTTCTGCCGATCGTTCTGAAATTGCTTCATATAGTAGCCCTGCAGGCCAAGCTCCCACTTGGGAGATGCCGCGAACACGCGATTGCCTATGTGAAAATCCGTATCGCAGTAGGAGCCCGAACGATAATTGGTCGTTGAATTCTTTGAGCCGAATTCGAGCAGCGTCGACGTACTCAAGTCCCACGTTTTGTCCGGCAGCCAGGTGGTCACGAACTGCTGCCCCACCGTGAACCTATTAAGGCCCTCACTCGCGGGGTTATGACCATTGTAGAAGCCGTCCCGAGGCCAGATATTCGTTGCGGTCTCCAAATGCAAGCCATTGCCAACGACCGTATGCAATATCAGCGGCAGCAAGTCCGTGTCGCCGCGGTTGAATTCGTGCCCGGTGACCTCGCCCGGAATGATCTGAATATCGATATTGACGAGTGGTTGCACGAACCCGGAGCTCACATCAATACCGTTAAAGCGCGCCCACGTATGGACGATCTTGGGCGCTTCCGCCTCGACATCCAAGCGAAAATCTGGCACGGCCGGGTTTCCAGCACCATCGTTGGTGCGCCGAGCCGAGTAATATTCCATGTAGTTGAGCAGTATCGTCCCTCCCGGTTCCGGCACGAGGGCGGGCATCGCGGTATCGACACCGATGGGCATCTCGGTGAGCCCATTCTCAGTGGCCATGGCTGGTCGAGCGCTCAAGCACAAGACTGCCACCACCAACGGCGCAATAAAGCGGCAACTCGCCGCTGGGTCAGCGAGCCACATAGGGCGGGTACAGCGTCGTGCTCCGGTCATTTTTGGCATCGGCATAGGAAGATCCATAGGGCCTCAAAAAAAGGGCGACATCCCGTTAAGTACAGTGCTTGGCGGATTGAGCCCATTAGGGTGGCTATTCGCGCAAAGAATATGCCGAGGCACCGAGATGGCGTCTGTGCGCCAACGAACGGATAAGACCCCCGCATTCTTACTAGAATCACTCCGTCGGGCGCTGCAAGTGCCGGACACGTGGTGGACGCTGCGCGAGGTAACTCGCGTAAAGTTCCCTCATACGCAGCTTCACGTAAGGGATAGAGCGATGGATAAAAGGCAAGTAGGGTCCGATGCGCAACTGGACCCCTATGTTCAGCACGTTATCACCCACGGTCTTTCACGGCGTAGCTTCTTCACCCAAGCGGCCGGAGGTGTCGCGGCACTCGGTCTGTCTGGCATGAGCGCGGCGGCGGGACTCGCCGGCATCGCCGGCGGCACCAACTTTGCGAGGAGCTCCGACGGCGGCGCCATCCTCGATTTCCTCCCCGCACCGAAGGTGATTCCCGATGGGGACATCAAGGACACTAAGAGCTTCGATATCGTGGTGGTGGGGGCTGGCGCCTCGGGCGTCCCAGCAGCCCTCTCCGCAGCCCAGAGCGGCGCCAAGGTTGCCGTGGTGCAGAAGCACCCCATGCCGGTCTCGCAGGGGAACACCGGCACGGGTATCGACCTTGCGACTACCGACAAGGCGGGCATTGCCGCCCTGATTGCGCTCGTGATGCGCGATAATCAAAACCGCAGCAACCCAGCGCTGCTGGAAGAATGGGCGCTCAATTCCGGTGAAGCCGTGCGCTGGATCATCGAGCACGCCCGACAAGGCGGTGCACGGGTCATCGATCAGGGCAACGAGCAGCAAGGGGCCATTCACAAGGTCAACGGCTACACCCTCAATTACGTCACGTCGTACTTCGGGCCCAAGCCCTACAACACCGGCGATGGCATCATCGCGCTCGCCAAGGTGGCCAAGAAGGCCGGAGTGCAGTTTTTCTATCGAACGCCTGCGACGCAGTTGCTGCAAAACTCAGCTGGCGAGATCACCGGCGTCATTGCGCAAAACGCGGATGGTAGCTATACAAAGTTCTACGCCAAGAAGGGCGTCATCCTCGCGAGCGGTGACTATCAAAGCAATCAGGCGATGTGCGATTACTTCCTACCGGACATCAAACATCTCGGCCGCAAGCAATTGGACCGAACGGGCGATGGTTTCGCCATGGCGTACTGGGCAGGCGGGGTGATCGAGCCCATCGGCCACACGAAAATGGTGCATGATTTTGATGCAGGGCCGCCCTCGATGTGCGACATGCCGTTCCTCAACGTCAATCGCGCCGGACAGCGCTTCGTGAATGAGACGGTCGGAATGTCAGAGATGAATAATTACCTGCGCGAGGCCAAGGACGCCGGTCACTACGCTCAAGTGTTCGATGCTAATTATATGACGCAGGCGGCCACTTGGCCGGGCCACCTCATCCCTCCCGAGGGCTTGAAGAACTACATGCCCGAGGAGCCTGGCCCGAAGGTGGACGTATTCCCCTCGCTCACCAATACCTATGCGGCCGCGACGCTCGCGGAACTCGCGGTAAAGCTCACCGTGGACCCCGTGGCCTTCGTCGCCACTGTCAAGCGCTACAACACGCTCGTCGCCTCAGGTAACGACGCGGACTTCGGCAAGCCTGCCGACCGGCTGATTCCCATCGAGAAGGCACCCTTCTACGGGATCCATCGCCACGTATGCGTCTCGGCCATCTGCTCCGGCATGTTGGTGGACTTGCACCACAACGCGCTGAATGCGGTCGGTGCGCCTATCAAGGGTTTATATATCGTAGGGAATTTAGGTGGCGGCTTCTACGGAGGTGTGGATTATCCGCTCACCGTTTACGGCATGTCCTTGGGCCGCTGTTACACTTCCGGCTACGTCACTGGTCGGTATGTCGCGCGGCTGGGAGCGTGACCGTGCAGAGTTTTAAGATTGCGCTCGCCTACATACCCCTCGGGAACATGAACTCCACGCGCCTTGTGCTTGCCCAGAAGAGATCCTAAACCGTGAAAGCCCCTCGCATCATCAACGCGTTACGCTACCTCATGTTCGCAGGCTTACTCGTCATCGCAGCTGCTTCACTGGTGGGTGTCGCCCGTACCGAGACTCCCCCGCGCGGCCCGGAACGGCAACTCGACCAAGTGCACAGCCTCGCCGGTGTCAAATGCGCAAGCTGCCATGTCGCGGCGGCAAGAAGTGCGCCGGTGCGCATGGAAACCTGCCAGACGTGCCACGCCTCGGCCGCCTTGGCGTCGAAGACCGCAGAGTTTAAGCCGACCAATCCGCACAACAATCCGCATTACGGCACCGAAACCGATTGTAACTTGTGCCATCACCAGCATCAGGCCTCCGTAAACGACTGCTCGGGCTGCCACACGCGATTCGATTTCAAGGTGCCTTAGATACCCCCATGTAGGCCTTACGCTAGAGGCGCTCGGCCAACGTATCGAGGAGAGGACGTACCCCGATATCCCAATGCAGGGGCCTGACGACCACCAACATCATCAGTGCCATACCGATGACGCATCCTTTCTTTGCACGCACCGCCGCCATGAGTGCTGCAAATATCTTTTGCGAGGCCTTTCTCTCACCGAAGTGTTTGATAAAATATTGGCGTGGCCAGCGCTGCAACTTACCCGACCGATGTGAAGACGCTGCACTTCATGCTCGATGAGCAACGGCAGTTGATCGAGTCGCTCAAGGCGAACCTGCACCGGCTGCTCAAGTGGCAATTCGGACCCAAGAGCGAGCACATCAACGTCGATCAGCTGGGCCTTTTTGTCGATGGCAGCGTTGTGATCGAGGTTCCGGCGTCTGCACCCACCCCGAGCGCAGCAACACGAGTTCGGCCACCGGCGAACGGCGTCGAGCCGTTCGGGTGCTGTGCAACCTGCCTCGGGTGATCGAAGAGATCGATGTCCCCGAGACGCAGAAGATCTGTCCCTGCTGCGGCGATGCCATGAGCCGTTTCGGTCACGAGGCCTCGGAGCAACTGCATTACATCCCGGCTCGGCTCGAAGTCCACGAGACACGGCGCAGGAAGTATTCCTGCGGCCGCTGCCATGGGGCTGTGGTCCGCGCACCCCGTCTGGTCTTGCCGCCGATCCCCAAGAGCATGGCCTCTGCCAGCCTGCTGGCCTATTTGATCGTCAGTAAATTTGCCGATGGCCTGCCGCTGTTCCGGATTGCCGGCAGACTTCGACGCCTCGGGATCGAGTTGTCCCACACCCTCATGTCCGAGTGGCTGATGCAGTGCTATCCGCTGCTGGAGGATCTGCACCGACGGATGATGCGCAAAGTACTCGATTCCGGGCACATTTATACCGACGACACGACCTTGCCGCTGCAGAACGATGACCCGGCTCGAAGGACGACCGTCGAGGGAAAGCTCTGGGTCTACGCGACGGATCACCGGCACGGGCCGCCACTGATCGTTTACAAGTTTTCCCGGTCTCGATCTCGGGATGCGCCCTTGACCGTCCTCGCCGACTACCGGGGCTATGTGCAGGCCGACGCCTATGACGCTCATCCCCGTCACCTTATTTATGCAAGGTGCTCAGGATCTCGGCCATACGACGGGTATCCGCTTCAGCAAGGCGTGGCATCGGCAGGTGAGCCCCGGCCATGAGTAGGAATAGGTCTTCGTCGGTATCGATGCCCAAAGCGTCCATGGTCTTGCGGTCATCAATGCGCCCCAGGGAGAAATCCAGCAATGTCATAAAGTTTCGGTTGCCGCTGGCCTCCGCCGCCTCGAAAGTCTCGACTAGGTAGCGCAATTCGGCGTTGAATAGCGCGTTTACCGACGTGTCGTTCTTCGCGGCGAGTATTTTCGCGCGCTTGAGCAACTCACGGGCTGGCGCGCGAGCGGTGAAGATCGCCGGCATTCTCTTGACTGTCGAACATGACGGCCGGGTGGCAATTACGCGCGGGCTGATTCGCGCCGAGGACAAGAAGGCGCTGAAGGCCCTCGCCAAGTCCCAGGAAGTGGCAGCGGGGGGTGGGGCAGCGGAGCCATCCGATGAAAGCGACGCCGGGGCCGGGCTGTCCGGGGCGCTGCGCCTGAATCTCTCCGCGCAGTTCACCGCAGGCTTGCCGTACAGTCACACGCAGCACTGCACAAAAATAATTTGTGTGATTCCCACGCTCCACTCGTAGCGAGAGCGATCGCAGGTGGCTGGACTCAACCCATTCCGGTCTGTCGCGAGCGGCGGCTTACGGGCAGCGCGGCGAGGGCTGCGGCATCAATTCATAGCTGATTGGCGGGACCGTTTCTTTGGAGATTGATCGCCGGCTTGCCGCCAACTACGATGTGAGACTCCCGGTTGCACTCCGAATTCGCATCCGGTCCGCACACGACCAAGCCCCAGCCCCTTAAGATTACTATTAAAACAGATCCCGCAGTTTTCTAAAAAATGACGGAGAGCGCATGTGTCTTAAGGTCGCGGTCCATTGGTCTTCTGCGAGCAATTTTCGTTGTAGATCCACTTCCTCTCTTTTCATCAGATCCAAAACTCTTGTGTCCTCGTCATCATCCAGCCAGTAGCCATGTTGGTTCGGACAGAACTCCATTTCCACATCGTAAAGTCTGTACTTGAACCTCTGGAGGAGAGCGCTACATTCCGGGCACTTGTGAGTCGTAGCGGCTGAACTAAATACCAAACTTCCCTTCCAGCGATCGCCGAAATCAAAGACCTCATCTTCCAATTCTTCAAGTTCATTGTGCTCGAGCCACATTCCTTTGCAGGACTGACAGTAGTTAACCTTGATCTTGTGCCGTATCGTCGGCAACAGATCCACGCTGCATCTTGGACATTTCACTTGAGTCTCCGCGTCGTTCGCTTTCTGCCTGAGAGCCCGTCTTCAATTGTCGGCGCAATCACCGTGCTTAGTGTGGAACCAGAAACGCCAACATTATCGCTATAAAACCGAACATGAACAGCATGAACGCCTCCATGTAATTACCCGTTATGATCGATTCAAACCGTATTTTCTAGAGGCCCAATTCCATGTTGGGCGGCAATCGATCTCGATTCATTCGCATGATAATCGTGGAAATATCCAGCATCATGAAAACCGGAAATGGCAGTTGCAGGGGGCGAGCTTCCCCGGATTTATACATTGCGTAGGTCGCTCGAATCCAAGTAATTGCGGTCACAAAGCACACTGCGCTGGCCACGTTCAGCAATACTTGCCAGAGGATCTGACTGTGTGTGATTTCCATTTCGGCTGTGACTATATCTTACTGGCCGCTTCGAGGCGGTCATTTTGGTACCTCCAACGCCCGCCATTGGCCGAAAGCGAGCGCTCAATCTGCCTGATCACCTCCATTTGTGCTGAGGATGGCAGCACCCGGACGGTTTACAGTTGCATGATGGCCAGCACCAGGTCAGTTACTGTCGATACCGACGCGATCATGCGGAACATCCTCGTCATTCGTGGCCAGAGGGTACTGCTTGATTCTGACCTCGCCGCTTTGTATCAGGTGGCGACAAAGGCGCTTACCCGTGCAGTGCGTCGCAATCCGGGTCGCTTTCCGGCCGATTTCATGTTCCAACTTGCGGTTGAGGAGTCTGCTTCTTTAAGGAGCCAATCTGGCGCCTTAAAAACCGGGCGCGGAAGGCACCGGAAGTATGCAGCGTACGTTTTCACGGAACAGGGAATCGCCATGCTGTCCTCCGTCCTTACAAGTGAACGCGCCGTCCAAGTAAACATCGAGATCATGAGGGCGTTTATTCGCCTGCGACAGGTAGTCTCAACGCACCAAGATTTGGCGCACAAACTCGTGGCGTTGGAGAATAAGTACGATCGGCACTTCAAGGTGGTGTTTGACGTGATCCGTAGCCTGATGAAGGAGCCCGAGCCCAAGCGCCGGGGAATCGGTTTCACGGCAAAGATCAACGATTAGGGATCGCGGATGAAATTCCCACCTATTGGAGTGGTGCCCGAGCCGAGTGCGACGCGATTCCTGCGCTTCATGGAGAGATTGCTGCATTGTCCGCCTATCGGAGAATTGAGGGGGCGAGATGGCGATGTATCCCTTCGTAGCCTTACGTTGCCCCACATACCGCGAAAATTCACACGCTAATCACACTTGGCATCAGCATTCGCATCAAACCGCTTGTTTTCTAGATCCGGACGCTCCTTCCCCGTGGGTTCGATTCCCATCGCCCGCTCCACTTCCAGGCTAGCTCAGGTCACGTAGGGACATGAGATTGGGGTCAAGACATTGATCCTGTGGGAAAGTCTTGGGAATCGACGATGACTGGGAGGCGGTCTCGTGGCCTCACGCACATCCCCGCATTGCCCAGCATTCACACGTACAGTCACACGCAGCACTTTCCAAAAATGGTTTGTGTGAATCCCAAGGTCGTGTGCGTTCGCGATCTTTGATGGTCGCCGTCGGCCATCGACGACCCACAACGGACGGTGACGAACGGCAGCTATGAGACTGTGAAGAACAAGAAACTTTCCCATAAGCGCGATTTCTGAGGCGGAAGCATTCTCAACCAGGGCCACTATTTGGAAAGATTGAATAGATGGTCCCGGGCTTCCAATCCATCTAACGCTATTCTGTTGTCACACTTCGAAAAATGTTTACTTGTTGGCATTATCGACAAGACGCCGGCGTGCTGCCGCGAGAACGTCGGGTGCCATGAGTCGCGCGTTTACGCCCATGCGGTCATACGCCGGATCCAGGTCCGCCCAGTGAGTGATGCAGCCACAGTTCTGGCAGCGGTGGAAGCAAATCATCTTATCGCCCCACAGATAGCGCTGCGTCGCGCCCTCCGTCGCGATAATGCGAACGTCGGCGGGAGAGTAATAGGCCCACAAAACGCCGTAGCGCCGGCATATGGAGCAATTGCAGTCGGTCACTACTTCCGGGGCGGTAAGGATTTATAGTTTCACCGCGCCGCAATGGCAGCACGATTCGATCATGGTTCACCGCTACGCAACCGAATTGCAATATCACACTGGCCCCATCCGGAAGCTTGTGCGCGCGCTCCGACCGGCCCATCTATCGCCGCCGGTTGAGCTTCATTTTTTAAAAGCGCATGAAGGTTCAGAAATGGGAATGGATTCATCCATCGCTCGCGTAGCCTACCGCAACCCACGAACGGCAGGGAGCCCACGATGTCGGTGCCAATCGCCAACGCGTACTCTTGACCCGAAGGCGACGGTCGAGAACGCCAGCTTTCTGCAGACCATTTCACTGTTCTTAGCCTTTGTTGGCAGTGCGTACCGCCAGTCCGTGTAGTAAACGGTCCAACGAGCGCATGTACAGCTTTTGAAACGTGGCGCGCGGCGCCGTGATCCGCCCACATAGATACAAGATGACGAGCCCGTGCGCGTGCGCCCAAATGCTCAGTGCGGTCTCGGCGACGTCGTCCGGCTGAAGGACGCGGCGGTCCATCAATTCGGAAACGACCTTTTGTAAGACGTTAAAGGTTGGCGATTTGCTTCCTTGGAGGTCGCGCGGGAATACAAAGGCATCGTCACGATGGTTTGAAAACATGTATCTGAAGAGCTGCGGATGATCCAGCGCGTAGTTCAAGTAGCCAAGCATTCCCCGCAACCCAGGAACTTCCGTCCGCGCGTTTGCCCGGGAGAAATAGCCTGCGATGCGCGGGTACTCGGCGGCCGTAGCGGCCCGCAAGAGCGCGTCGCGATTTTGAAAATGCTTGTAGGTTGCCATCGTTGTCACGCCCGCGGAGGCGGCGACGCCGCGCATTGTGACGCCGTCAACGCCTTCGGGACCTTCCATGAGTTCGAGCGCGACGGCGAGGAGCTTCTCTCGGGTTGACTGCGTTTTCAGTTGGGGCATGAGCTAGATTGCGTACCAAGTAGCCTTAGGGTGTACACTGTACACCCAATGAAAGTGAACTTGAAACGACTTCTGCGCCGCGTGTGCATCTCTCTGTTCGTTTGGAGCGCAGTCGTTATGGGGCTGATTACCTTCGGTACGGCGAAGCCACCGGCCGCGGCTACTGCCATTACGGAGCCATTCTCGGCCATTGATATCCACGCGTTGCCAGGGTTGCTCCGTTACAAAGCACGCGACGGAGCGCTCCTGTCCTACCGCGAGTACCGAGCGTCCGGTAGGAACGCTGCCGTGCTGCTGCACGGATCGGCGGGTAGCAGTGTGGATATGCATCCGCTTGCGCTGGCGCTGCAGCGGGTGGGGGTCACTGTACTCGTTCCAGATCTGCGAGGGCACGGTGCAAACCGTCCTCACGGTGACATCGTCTATGTCGGTCAACTCGATGATGACTTAGCGGACCTCATCACGAACGAGAAGCCACATTTTCCAAACTGTTCGTGGACGGTCTTGGGGTTCTCATCGGGGGCCGCGTTTGGCTTGCGTTTTGCGGCCGAGTCTTCGGTCGGTCAGACGGTGGACCGGTACCTGCTGGTTTCGCCCTATCTGCGCTACAACGCTCCGTCTGTCAGACAGTCGGAACCAAAATCGGCGGTACCGCAAAGCTGGGCGGTCGTATCAACGGGTCGAATCATTGGTCTCACAATACTGAATCATTTTGGTGTGCATTTGTGGGACGGCTTACCGGTGCTTGCCTTCCCAGTACCTGAAAATACCGATTCGGCGACCAGGACCTACTCGTGGCGCATGCAGAGAAATTTTGGAGCCGGGGACGATTATCTCGCTGATATTCGCCGGGCCGTTCGCCCTGTACAGGTTCTTGTCGGCGGTTCAGACGAACTCCTCGACGCCGAGAGGTTGAAGGCTGAGTTTCAATCGCAGCGTTCCGATATACCGGTAACCATCATTCCGGGCCTGGGCCATTCGGACATGGTGACCCGACCGGACGCGATACGCGCACTCGTGGCGGCGTTCAATTAGAGCGCGTTGGCCACCGGCCGCTCTGGAGCCGCCATTTCAGCAACCCGAATGCCTGCAGTTGGCCGAAAGCGCCGCGTCGCGGCGCGCGGATTCGCAACCTCCTCTGATGAATGGCCGAACGCAGCGCGCTTAGGAAGGTGGTTGCATTACCGTATATACGTATATACAATAAAAAATGCATATCAGCTTCGACTCAGCCAAGAGCGAGAAGAATTTGCTCGCGCGGGGCATCTCGTTCGAATTGGCGGCCGAGTTCGAATGGGACAGCGCGCTCATAGTCGAGGATCTTCGAAAGGACTACGGTGAACGGCGATTTCAGGCATTAGGTCTGATCGGAGATCGATTGCATATGATGGTATTCACGCCGCGCGCCCAAAAGGCGCATGTGATCAGCCTGCGCAAGGCCAACAAACGCGAGGTGAAACGATATGAAGCGCAAGCCTAATCCCGGGAAGGTCGATCGCGAGAACCCGGCCTGGACGAAGGAGACCTTTGCACGCGCTCGCAAGGCGCGCGAGGTGTTGCCGGAAATCTTCGGCGCCGCAACCGCAGCCAAAATGATGAAGCCTCGCGGGCGACCGAAGTCGGGCAGGGCGCGTACATCGATCTCTCTGCGTTTGCCACCGGAGACATTGGCGCGCTGGAAGGCCACGGGTCCTGGCTGGCAGACACGTATGGCTGAGGCGCTGTCGAAAGCCGTCTGATCGAACAGCCAACTGTGCGACTGGCCGGCAATGCCGCCAAGAGCATCAGGAGTCCGGGTGTTGTCTCACGTAGCCGTACGTGGCCCCACGTAACACGAAAATTCACACGCCCATCACACTTGGGATCCGCCATCTCGCCAAACCGCTTGTTTTCAAGGCTCGGAAGCGCCTCCCGTGTGGGTTCGATTCCCGTCGCCCGCTCCACTTTTTGTTGCCGGCGTGTCCCTACGTTGTCTTGGGACACACCCGGGCTCATTGCCTGGTTCCCACAGTCTCTATGCGGCTACAGCCGGTCTATTGACCGATTCCGTCGATCGGTCCCTCCCTTGAGCTCGTTCACGGAGGTCTCTTCCGTCCGTCATTGGCCTCGCCGAGATTTACGCCGCTTTCGAGTTATGGGCTAAACATCAGATCGAGAAGATTCTAAAACTGTGATGCAGTTCCTATCGACCGGGTGGTTCTCCCTGTCGTTTTAAGGGTATCTACGAATATTGCACTGCGGGGGGCGAACATAACCTGGGGTCATTGTCAGAAGCCAATGAGGGCTTGAGAGATGGAGCAAGCGACGTTCGATATTCGTGTCAAAGGTGAAATGGAAGGCAGTGCCGGCCTTTCGCCTCGGCTTTGCCAGCAGATCATCGAGGCGAGTGCAGCGCCGATCATGGTTTTCGCGTGTGATGAGCGCAATCCGTCCGTTCGATTCGTCAATCGGGCATTTTCGAAGCGCACTGGCTATGCGGCAGAGGAGATCCGTCGCACCGACTGGTGGGCAGTGCATGCCGGCAAGGACAATGAGCGCGCACTGGCGCACCTTCAACAGGCCATGCGCCGTGGCAGCGAGCTGCAAGTCGAACTGCGCAGTTACTCTAAGACGGACGACTCGTGGTTCTGGAGCGAATTGAATATGGCTCCGCTGACCGAGGATGGTGGCACGCGGTACTATGTAGGCGTGATGCGGGATATCAACGACGAGCGTAATCGCCTCGAGGAACTCGCGCACAATGCATTCCACGATGCCCTGACTGGGTTACCGAATCGGCGTCTTCTCATCGATCACTTTGGGCAGGCGGTGGAGCGCGCGCGTCGCGACGCTCACGAATTCTCTCTTGCGCTCATCGACCTCGACGACTTCAAGCTTGTCAACGACACATTTGGACATCGCGCGGGCGATGATCTGTTGCGCACGGTTGGTTCGCGTCTAAGGCGGCAACTGCGGGCCGAAGACACAGTCGCCCGACTGGGCGGCGATGAGTTTGCCGTCCTTATACAATCGACACATAGCGACGCTCCGGCTCAGACCCTCGATGCGCGTCTAAAGGCAATCGTCGAGCAGCCGATGATGATTCAAGGTCACCGACTCGCTGCGTCATGCAGCGTCGGAGTCGGTCTATGCCCTGTCGATGGCCTGGAGTTCGAGTTGGTTTTCGATCATGCTGATCGACGAATGTATGCGCAGAAAGGGGAGAATCGGCCGCGTCGCCGTTACGATGCGTCCTCATCGCGATGTTCCTGAAGCCAGACGCGCGTTCGCTCGCCGCAGATACAGCGCCTCATTCGGCGCTCGGCCGCTGCGCTGCGCCTGCCACAGCGTCTCACCCAGCGCCTCCATGAGAACGTGCTTGGCACCTTGCAGGTCGCCCTACCGCCCTTGGAGTCGGCTATGCAGGTCGCGATCGCCCCGTTGAACTTGAACTTGAACTTGAAGTTCTCATTCGTGTCCACGGCTCTTGAGCGGAACTGCCCGGTATCGCTCACCAACGTGTGGGGGCTCTTGGTTCTGATCGGTCCAGGTAAAGGCTGAGCCAGCTTTGACCGTCAGCCACAGCGGCGAGAGTATGAAGTCCTGGATGACTATTTGCGGGGACGCCGGCGGCAAACATGGATGGCTGAGGCGTCGTCGAAAAGCTGTCTGATTGACGTGTAAGCCGTGTGGCGGCCCGCAATGCCGCTGCGGCGCTCGTCAGAACCAGTCCGGGTTTACTCGTCTGAGGTAGACCCATCGGGTTTCACGATTTAGCCCGTGATCGTGCGCAGCGAGGTGCGTAAGGGTCGGATCGAACGCGGTTGAACGGAGGATGGATTCGATCAGCCGGTCTGAGGGCGGATGCAGGGACCGTCGATGATGATGGTGTGGCAACGCTCGCGGAGGCGACTCAAGAGCGCCTTGGTGAGGGCTGGATTGGCGAGGAAGTCGGGCCACGTTGAGTAGGGTAGGTTCGTCGTGATCAAGGTTGGTTTACGTCGATGCCGCTCCTCCATGAGTTTGAAGAAGATGTTGGTCTGCTCGGGCTTGATGTTGACGTAGCCCAGCTCATCGATGGCCAGTACATCGACGTTGGCGAGCGTCTTGAGCAAGCGCCGCGACGATCGGTCCGCGAGCGAGGCATACATGTCATCGAGCAGATCCTGTGCCGTGATGAACAACGCCCGGTAGCCGTTCTGCACGGCCTTGCGGGCAAGGCTCACCATCAACCCCGTTTTCCCGACGCCGGTCTCGCCGATGAAGACGATGTTCTCGGCCTTGGGGATGAAGTCAAGTTCGGCGAAGGTGCGGATCTGGCGTTCCTTGACGCCTTTTTGCATTTTGAACGGGAACGACTCCAGGGTCCACGGCTCGGGGAAGTCGGCACGGTCGATGCGCGCCTGCAGTGCCTTTTCCTGGCGCGCATGCCACTCGGCACGCAGCAACTGGGTCACCAGAGTCTGTACGGGGGTGCCGTTTTGTTCGGCCCCGGCGAGCATCTCATCGAAGCGCGCGGCGATGGTTTTGAGCTTGAGATTCTGCAGCAACTGCTCGAGATCTTCATTCATCGTCGGGCTCCAGATCGAGCGGGAAGTAATCATCTGCGATCCGCCGCAGTACCATCTTCTCGAGCCGGTCCAGATCGAAGAGCCGATACCGTTCGGCATCGGCGATGGCGGCGAGGAAGGGTTCGCGCGGATAGTCACGCAGCATCGAGAGGAGACGCCGTAGCGGTGCGCGCCGCTCACCGACGTGGCTTTTGAAGGCGTTCAGATAACAGGTCATGCGCGAGTCGATCTGCAAGATCTCGATCAGCTCGGGCGCCGGTGGCCGGTGGCGCACCAGTCCCTGGCCGCGCGGGGGTCGATGTGCCGGATCGGTGACCCGGGTATCGAAGGGTCCATGCACCCGCGCGTGGCTCGCCACCCGCCGCGGTCCGTCATACAGGACGACCCGCTCGAGCGTCTCGCGCACTTCGAGTGTTCGCCCTATAAGTCGATACGGGGCGGAGTAGCGTATCCGGTTCACGTTCACATATCCTTCCGCATCGACGATGCGGTTGCAGAGTTGGTAGACCTCCGGCACGTGCAGCGGCAGGGGTTTCAAGTGGGCCTGTTCGGCGGCGAAGAGCTCACGGCGGCTGGCATGCAGCTTCGATGAGTACTTGGCGTTCCAGGTCTCGCAGGTGGCCCGAGCTCGGGCGTTCAAGGCACGCCAGTCGGCGAACGTCTCGCCGGTCAGGAAGGCGGTCTCGATACGATGGAACGGCGCCTCGACTCGCGCCGAGCGGTTCGCATCGCCTTTTTCGTGCGCGATGAACACGAAGCCGTAGCGCGCCGCAAAGGCGGCCATCTCGGGTGCCGGGATCATCATCGCTCCGGTGCCGGCGGCGACGACCACGTTCGAGTTATCCACCATGCAGCGGCTCGCCGATCCGTGGAAGTAGTCTATGCCAGCGGCGAGGAACGCCTTGCACTCGAAGCGGGTGAAGCGCGGATAGTGCTGGAAGAAGATCATGCGCGAGTAGCACAGCACGAGCGAAGCGGTTTGCACCCGGGTCTCGGTGCCAGCGATGTTCGCCCGATGCGGGCTCGTGTCGTGCTGCATCTCCTCACCGGCGCTGAACAGATAGTGCCCCGCCGGCGGCGGCGGGGTATGGCCGATGCCGTGGCGACGGCAGAACGCGGTCAACGCCGGATACGAGATGGTGACACCGAGATCGCTGAGCGCGTCGTGCACGCGCCCGAGGTGTCCTTCATAGCGGGTGTACAGTTCCAAGATCTCATCGCGCCACGCCTCCGCCCGTTCCTTGCGCAGGAGCGGCGGCACGGTGGCGCTGCCGGAACGGATGATGCGGCGCACCGAGTCGCGCGCGATCCCTAAGGCCCGCGAGATTTTGCGGCTACCGTGGCCTTGCACGTGCAGGCGCAAGATCGCCGTGCGGGTGTCTTCGTCTAGCATGGTCGGATCTCCCGTTCGAAGCGCTGGATGAGTCGTTGCACCTCGCCGTTCGCGCGCGCGAACGCGGTAGTGACTTCGTTCAGTTCGCTCTCCTGCAACTCGGCGAGCAGGCGGCCCTCGAGCACCCGGTGGGCACGGCGCGCGATGCCGCCCAATGCCCCGAGATCCTGCAGGAAGCGCTGCGCCGCCGCCGGCGGCGGCGACTCGCGGGTCGCCTGTGCTTGGAGGTAGATCTGCGGACTCTGCACAATGAGCTCGCGCGTGCGCTCGGTGCCGGCTTGCCAGCCGGCATACAGCGCTTCGACTTGTCGCGACGTGGGCTTGAGCGGCGTCAACGCCGTGGCCAGGGCTTGCGCCGCCGCCGCGTTCACGCGCGCGAGCGGCACCAGATACTTCATCGCCGCGTGCGCACTCAAGGTCCCGACACGGATTTGTTCCTGGATCGAGACCGGCAAGGCCTGCAGCAGCGCGAGCCGGCCACTCACCCAGCTTTTGCTGCGTTCGAAGCGCCGCGCCAACTCCTCGAGCGACCATTGATATCGTTCCTGCAACTCCGCCAGCAACCAGGCTTGATCGAGCGCATCCTCGCTGCCGCGGCGCAGGCTCCGCTCCAGCAGCAGCGCCTCGGCTTCCGCCATCTGCCAGCTCGTCGCGCGCACCGAGTCGCGCGCCAGGCGCTTCATGGCCCGCACCCGCTTGTAGCCGTCGATCAGGATGAACTGCGGCGTCTCCTCGATCACCACCACCGGCAGTTGCTGGCCGATCTCCGACAGCGAGACCAACAGCGCCCGTTCCTCCCGTGGGCTGCGTTTGCGCAGCCGCTCGTAGCGCAGGTTCAGTTGATGCAGTTCCAGCTGCACCCGCGCCTACCTCAGGATCCGGATCAGGGAAGCTCGCGCCGCAGAAGTCACAGCGCGTCGCGACGCCGGCAGGCAGTGCACAGACGGGATCATCGGTCCTCTCGGCGGCTTCCTCATGGGCCACCACTGTGCCGACGAGGCGTGCTGCCGCGGAACCCAGATCCGTCACTATTTTGGCTGTCGCACCCGCCGGCGCCGCGCACCGTGCCCGGTATCGCCGTTGCCGAGCCGCGTGTAAGTGTGCGCCGCGCCGAGTCTTTTGGTAGCGGGCGCGAGCTACTCGTAAATACGCCTGCCGACTGAGCTCGGCGCAGCTCTCCCCGCAGTACTCTTGGCCCCGGTCACACGGCCGACACACGCAGGTTCGCCGCCCGCAACGCCGGCAATCGAACTCCCGAACCGCATCCTGCACCGACCACGCGCCCTCCCACCGGGCGCTGGACAGCACCGGGGCGAGCAGGCATAAAGGCTATGCTGAACGGCTCGCCCACAAGCAACCGTAACGCCGGGGGCCCGGGGTAGATGGCCAAATCGTGCCCGGGCCCTCGCTTATATTGATCGAAATCGCCACTGCACGGCTACGGCAACGAGGGCAACCACTTATGGGGTTGCGTGGATAATTCAGGAAGAACATGACGCCGTCTGACGCGGACGCGTCAGAGGCTCCGGCTACAACTGGCAGCCTGATCAGTCCGGCGGAGGCAACGATGGATCTGGAATTTCGCCCAACTCAATTGACCGAAGCCAGGATTCAAATGCTCCGTGCCGTCACGGGGAAGGATCAACCTTTTGCGGCAGACGTGCTGAGTGGGCGGGTCAAGTTCAGGGAGTGCGTACACGATGGCCGAGTAGTCGGCCACTGCATAGGGAACTCCGCCACCGGAGAGATTATTGGGCTCTCGGTCGATCAGAGCTATCGCCGTCAAGGCATCGCACGGAAGCTTCTCTCGCTAGTCGTCGATCTCCTACTTGCTGACGGTGTTCAACGAATTTGGCTCGAGGCACCTTCCGATTCCACCCTGCCAGCCTACCGATTCTACCGAGCATTGGGATGGCAGCCGACCGGTCAACATCTAGCAGACGGGATTGAAATTATCGAGCTGCCTATTACCAATGGCGGCAACCCAATGGCAGCTGCCCCACAGATCAGCCCACCACCGTGATCGTTGCCATTTCAATACTCGCGAAAATCAGTCCGGTCTACTTCTCGCAAGCACGATAGGGCCGATTCTCGAAGGCGCCTCAGCAATGCCGCTAGGCCTAATCATATCGGGACGGTGTCTGGTCTCTTCTTCGGGCTCGCCTTCGGATTCGGCGGCATCGGCGCCGCCATTCTCGGCGCGCTGGCGGATCGCCTGGGGATTGAGTCAGTCTTCAATCTCTGCGCATACGTGCCCTTGCTCGGTGCTGTCGCGTTATTGTTGCCGGATGTCACTAAGTCGCGGTTTGAGACTTCCAGTCAATGCTCATAGGGCTTTTACAGGACGCGCCATTTTTATTGGGGACGGCGAGCGCGAATCGCCGCCGAATGGCAGGTAAGTGGCCATCGAAATCGAAACACCACCGTCCGGAGATGGCCGGCTGCCGACTGCCATGATTCCAGGATTACGCCGTCCGCTGAATCGTTCAAGCCGAAATCCCTTTAGAGAGTCCGTTGAGCAGGCAACTAGACCTTGACGACCTTGAGGATGCGCTTTAGCGCGGCGAAATCAGAGGGGTTGCGCGTGTAGAGCGGCAATTCATTTGCCGCAGCCGTCGAGGCAATGAGCAGGTCGGCGAGGCGTGCGCGGCTAGATTGTCCGGCTGCCCGCGCGGCAGCAAAGACCCTGCCGTACATACGTGCCGAATCCGCATCGAAAGGCAATGGATCCCAGGTGGCCGTCGCCCACTGCAAACGATCCTGGCGTCGAGCGCGCTCGTCTTTATTCTCCGTTGCATGTGGGCCGGCAGCGAGTTCGGCCAACGTCACCGCAGTAATTGCAGATTCATCAGGAAGTTGGTCCGCAATAATCTGGTCGTGATCGATCAGAACCGACGTGTCCAGAACACCGCGACTCGCCTCAGTCATTGGTGTGAGGATCAACTACAGCATCGAGATCTGCACGGAATTGCGCGGCGTCGATCCGGGCGGCTCTTCCTGCAGCATCCGCGATGGCCGCGCGAGGCACGAAGCGACGTCGCTTAATAGGCCGCAGTTCTCCTACCGGCGTGCCGTTTCGGCTCACGATGATCGTCCGTCCGGCCTCCACCTCGCGGAGCACCGCGGCGGATTGATTGCGAAGCTCTCGTTGAGTGATGGTACGGATTTTCATGAGTCGAAATGTAGCACACTGTAGCACATTGTAGCAACTACGGCGATCGATGCCCGAATCTGGATGGCCGCTTCGGGCATGCATGCCAGCGAGCACACAGAGGCGGGAAGTGACCCGGCCAGAGACTTACGACACAAAGGCTTGAGCCGAGACTTTGCACGTCGAGTATCCCGACGTTGCCCTACGTGGCCCCACATACCGCGAAAATTCACACGCTAATCACACTTAGCATCCGTCATCGCGCCAATGAGCTTGTTTTCAAGGCCCGGAAGCGCTGGCCGTGTGGGTTCGATTCCCATCGCCCGCTCCAATCCCCGCCAAGGCTGGCCAACGCCAGCCAATGCAGCGGCCAGCCGCGTGGGGCGCATTACGTTCGCAGACGTTGGCTGGCATTGGTAGTGGTTTCACACGCAACTTCGCTGCATGACCTGGGCTGATCCGAAGCTGCAGGGAGATCAGCCGTCCGATTCCGCCCGTTGCACCAAACAAGAACCTTCATGTTCGATCTCGATCTTCATTGGCGTGAACGTCGCGGTTCACGCCGTCATGGCCTTCTGGGCCGCCGCGAAGACGTCGCGTGCGGACGTCGTACCCGCGACGTGCTCTGTACCCTCGACTCCGAGGTCCATCCATCCTGCATTCACGGCCTCAAACATTTCTTCGGCAGGTCCGGTGTGGCCCTTCGGGACGCCGAACTGCTCGAACGCTTTCGCCCACCCTGCACGCGGGACTGCAAAGGCTTTCACGTCGAGATTCAGGACTTCACCCAATTGCTCCGCGACTTCATCCGCGGTGACCATCGAACCAAGCTCGACGGCGCGCTGCCCTGACCACGCTGGCCCGGTCAAAAGGGTTGCGACCTCCGCGCCGATGTCGTTCGTCGCGACCATGGTCGATTTCCGGTTTGTCGGATTGTAGTAGACCGGTAGCGTTCCGCCCTGGGCGACCTGCAAGCCGTAGAGGAAGTTTTCGAAGAATCCACCTGCGCGCACAAATGCGATCGGCGGTATCAGGTCGCGAAAACCTTGCTCCAGAAGCGACAAGACCGTGATCATCCCAAGCCCGCTGGTCCTGTTCGCACCCATCGACGAAAGCGCTACCACCCGCGGCGGCGCTGCCTTGGTGAGCGCCTCGACATACTTCGCAATCACGCCCTTGGCTTCTTTGTAATCGGGCGAGGGGGCCCAGACAGCCGGCAACATGACAAATGCGCCTTCGACGCCTTTGAGCGCCCGCTCGATGGCTGCCGAATCATTCCAATCACCGTCAACCAGTTCCACGCCCTTGTTTGCCCAGTTTGACGTCTTCTCGCGATTGCGGACAAGCGCGCGTACTTCCTTGCCGCGCGCCAACAGATGTTCTGCCGTCGCGCCGCCCACCTTTCCCGTGATTCCCATTACTAGAAACATAAGTTTTCTCCTGATGTTGAGGGACAGAGCACTGCCCCGGTTGATTTAACGGATGAGCGGCAGAATGGCCCGGATACGGGGATCGCGCGCGTAGAGGCCGACCCATGTCATCGCGCCCAGAAGCAGGGCAATCATTTCCGGCGGCGACCCCAACTCACCAATGCGGACATGGGCACAGATGGCACCTCCCAAAAAGCCCGTCACTAGGATCGCGCCGAGCACGGCGGTGGCCGGGATGGCGTAAAGGATGGCGCAGGCGAGTATGATCGGACCCAAGACACGGGTCAGGTCGATCGTGAACCCGGTTTCCTGCAACATGCTCGCGATCTGTGCCGGCGCGAAAAGCTGAATAGTGGCGTCTGCCACTAGAGCGATAACAACGAACGCGCTCATTATCCGGCCGGCCCACAGGGCGCCATGCAAGGTCGTGGGTTCAGGCAACCGATGCAGTTTCATAGTTTCGAACACTTGTCGTTCTCCTATGGGGGAATCCCAATATTCGGAGCTTACTGTGTCTCTTAGGTATGATAATCACCGAGGAACTGAACTCACTGTTCTCTCTGCGGTGAACAATACCGAGGCACGAAAATGCAGAATCTCGAACCCATCCTCATTTTCATAACGGTAGCGGAAATGGGGAGCTTCACCCACGCAGCCGATAGCCTGGGCATTCAGAAGGGAAGGGCCTCAACGGCGGTCCGGAAGCTGGAAGAAGATGTCGGTGTCAGGCTTCTGCACCGGACGACGCGTAGCGTGCAGTTGACGGAAGACGGACGGGTATTTCATGCACGTGCCCGCGATCTGCTTGCTGACGTTGATGATCTGCACTCAATGTTCGCAAGCGATCGAGTGGCACTTCGCGGGCGCTTACGGGTTGATCTGCCGAGCGAGTTGGCGCGCACCACTATCGTGCCGGCCTTGCCGGCCTTCATGGCGACTTATCCCGAGTTGGAGCTGGAGGTGTCGAGTACGGATCGCCAAGTTGATCTGGTTCAGGAGGGGTTTGACTGCGTATTGCGACTGGGTCCCATCGGGGACGAGACGCTGATTGCGCGCCCGCTGGGCAAGTTACGCATGGTCAACGCCGCCAGTCCTGCCTACCTGGCACGCTATGGCGTCCCTCGATCGCTGGAAGATCTGCAGCATCAGAAACATCGGGCAGTTCATTTCGCACGGACGCTCGGCGCAAAACCCTATGGATGGGAGTATCCGCACGGCGATAGCTACGCGAGGCTTGAGTTACCAGGTGCACTGCACGTCAACAGCGTGCAGACCTACGAAGCCGCTGGTATCGCCGGCCTTGGCCTGATTCAGGCACCACTGTTGGGGATTGGCCGTTACTTGGAGAGTGGCGCGTTGGTAGAGCTTCTTCCAGATTTTCAGCACAAGCCGCTCGACGTCTCCCTGGTCGTAGCGCATCGGCGCAACCTGTCGCGCCGAGTCCGCGCATTCATGAAATGGATCGAAAATGTGCTCGCGCCCTACCTAGAATAGCGAATGATTTGCAGCCAGTAACCCAACAACCGCATGCCAGCGATATATTGGATCCCCATCGACGGCTCCATTTCCAGGTTGGTAGGTCAGGAAACTGAGGGACCGAGATCGGTGTCAGGCGTCTCTCCCGAAAATGTCCCGTACCGTGACCTCAAGCGAGGGGTCGTCGCGCCAACTCATGGCAAGCAAGAGTGCTTCGCATGAGTCGATCCCATGCATGTCAGCGAGATGTCCACGCCATCCATGGCAACGGGGCATGCCTTGCGTGTCTGGCAAGCTTGAAGTCAGAGGCGCATTTCCGCGGTGATGGCGTCGTACGGCGCAGACACGCTGCCGTCGTCCCGGCGCAGTAATCCGGAAGCAGTCAATGTCTCGACGTCCTCGTGTACACGTTTGTAATCGCGGCCAAGGCGCTCCGCCAATGCTTTCACAGAAGGCGCCGGGGTTTCATGGACCGCGCGCAGCAGCTCGAGGCGCTTTGGAGAAAGCGCGTTCAGCATTGCCGCCAGATCGGGAAAGGTGAGATGCCTCTCTCGCACCTTCTCCCCGTGCTCGAGTCGGTGCCAGGCGTTCACGAAACGCTGACCCATCTCGTCCAGAGTTCCCACATTGACTTTTACGCGTTTGCTCATTGTTCACCTCGCTGGCGACGCACATCGGTCAAAAAATCCGCAATCAAAATCTCCACCGTCTTGAAGACATACCGTTCCTGGTGATCCCCGATGTGTCGATGGTCGCCCTTTCCTCGCTCATTGTCATAGCCGACGAGACGCTTATCCTTTGCACCGTAAAATAGACTGTACTTCAGCTTATGGGTACTACCCGCCACGGGGGTTGCCACGTCCCATATCGTCATTTCGACGATAGCTCCATCCGGCAGTACTTGCTTGTCATTGAATGCAAGAACTGCTTTCATATGGCATAAGATGCCATACCAGCATTATGGCGTCAAACGCCATAACTGGTGCGATCGCCTATTTTTGCAACTTGGTCGAGCGAGAGTCCGGCGGCCGGCGGCAGAACAGTGCATATTGTTAAACTATGGCGGCATTGGCTGCAGTTGGCTGGTATCGCAAGGCTTTTCACACGAAAATCGCACGCAGCACTTGTCCGCGCTTGCAACTATCTGATCCAAAACGTGGGGCGGCATCCCAGCGATATATTCGATTCCCATCGCCCGCTCCAAGTATCTTCCACGGAGTTCCAGTGAGGTCCAAGGAAGACCACAAGTCGTTGATTCAAAGGTATTTCACCCTTTGAGTCGTCCAGTGACTTCCGCCGAAAGCTACCGGCAGCCACGACTTTTTAGTACATAAATCAGTACGTCAAACCGGGTCTCGCTTCAAATCCATGTTCCACAGTTCCTTCCCCGGGGTCACAAGAATCCTGTCCACGGTGACGCGGAGACCATCGACACAGCAAGACACGAAGTTGTTTTCGGTCCAGATACGACACTGACACTACGTCCAACGACGATGATCGTCTGGCGTACGGACCAACGCTCACAGCCCATGCTGTCGGACAGCCAGCGCGACCGCGCCATGATGTTGGCGATTTTTGAGGCGCCGCATAATCTGCCTCTGGCCGTACTCGCCAAGCTGGCTGGAAAGTCCCGCCCGCCCCCAAGATCAATCGAGAGATCGAAGATCGATGCCTTATATCCCTGGTCATGGGAAATCGAGGGCAACGGGCAACGTATTCCGGACTGGCAACTGGAGCCTGCGCGCCAGGAGTTCATTCAATCCGTCCTGCAGCATGAGCCGTGCCCCGATGGCTAAGCGGGCACTCATAACCTGGCCGCCATCGTCGAATGGCACATACATGAAATTAGTGATAATATTCCTGGCGTTCATGTATTTCACGAGACTCGCCATGAGCAATGATACGTATATCGTCCGCATCCCTTCAGCCGACGTGCCGCGAGCTTTGAAGCCGGAGGTCGAAAGCGTCCTGGCGGAACTGATCCCCTTGGTTGCCGCTCGGGTAAAGGAGAAACGGCAGACGGACTTCAAGTCGCTGCTCGACGTGCTGTTGCGCGGAGTCAAACTGCGTACTCTCGATATCCGCCGGGCTCAGAAGCAAGCGAAAGCGCTTGAGGCTGTGCTGGAGAATTCCGAGTGGCTTACGGCCGAAGAGATCGGCGAGCACGGCAAGTTCAGTCCCAGCAATCTCGCTGCGCCTGCAAATCGCTGGAAACAGGAGGGAAAAATTTTTGCCGTTCCGTACCAAGGGCAAGATCGATTTCCGCGCTATGCGCTTGACGAGGCATATCGACCCATACCCGGTCTGGAATCCGTTCTGAAGCTGTTTGGGCCGATCAGCCCGTGGCGCGTCGCCGTCTGGTTTGAATCTACCAATGCTTGGCTCGGCAATCACCGCCCGCGTGAATTACTGGGCAACGAGCCGAAAAAGGTGCTACGCGCCACGGAATACTATCGTAACTCCAGCCATGGCTAGGCGTCGGACGGCTCCGCGCCCGCCGTCTGAAAACTCTCCCAAACTCGTTGCACTTGGCGTGGGTGCGCTATGGCGGGTGCACTCCAGCTCCTACCGCTCTACCCAGTTCAATCCTAGCAACCGCGGCGACGCCCGGTTCAGTCCGATCGGGCGACCTGACGGCACAACCATTCCTGTGCTGTACGGGGCAAGCACTTTGGCGGGGGCGATGATGGAGACCGTGTTTCACGATGTTCCGACTCCGCCCGGCGGATACATTCTCGATATCGACGCTTTGCGGGAGCAGCACCTCGTCGTCTCACGCATTCGGCCGAAGCGTCGTCTGCAGGCGGTCGACCTTTCGGTGAAGGGACTCAAACGCCTGGGCCTCCATCGTACGGATCTCATTGACACTCCGGTTACCGCATATCCGCGGACGCGCGAGTGGGCGGCGTGGTTTCATACTGCGACGCGCGCCAAGGGACTTCTCTGGACGTCCCGGCAGGATGACGCCGCGGGAGCGGTCGTCTTGTTCGGTGATCGACTCCTGGAATCAGCGTTCAAAATTGAAGTCGATTGCGAGCCTCTGTGCCAGGACGAGCATCTCGATGTCTTGCTCGAACTCGCCGAGCACATCGGCATTGAACAGCTCTTTGATTTGTAGTGCCTCGAGGGCATGCAGTCATGGGCTTAGTCCACGGCCCATTCCTTGTACTGTGTCGATGAATCTGTGTCGAAGTCATAGATGCCTTGCAATATTGCCAGGCAATACGCACTCGCTCGTTCAGGCAGCCCAAGCGTGCGGTATCTCTCCACGTCCTGCAGAAATGGCGTCAGCGCTTCCTCGAACATCTGAAATGCCATCTCCCCGGGATCCATATTCCCGTCGCGCCGCGCGCTTGACTTGTCGAAGATATCGTCGACATCCAGGGACTTCAGCTCGTCCTTCACGTTCGCCGCCACGCCTGCAACATCGACTTCGCCCAGGAGTTCGCAGGCGACGGCGTCAATTTCGCGCGCTAACCCCGCATCGCGCTCGGCCAGGATTTGCAGTATCGACAACGCGTCGGAGCCTGTTAGCGATTCGAGAACCCTGGAGCAAGAGGGAGCCTTAGACTTCGCGACCGGCTTGACAGCTGATTTGCGCAATTTTTCCTTCACCTGCAATTCTCGTCACCAGCGGGTCTGCGCGCTGAGCGCGCCTAGACCTGGAGGGATTGGTGGCTCGGGGTCATCAGCGTTCAGTTCACCGCTTTGTACGGATGACAGCCACGCGAGGTACAGGGCGCGGTGATCGCCCGCCGCGATTTCTGCACGTAAGGGAATGAGCGAGGAGAGTAAGCCAGCGCCATCATCCGCATCGCAATTGCCGCCCTCGTTTTCCGCCATGAGATCCAGAATTAAGATATCGCTCTTTTTGTATTCTGCAACAGAGTGGCCGCGCAAATAGCGCTTCGCAATCTTGATGTCGAGCGCCTGGGAAGGCAGGCGCAGCATCAGCCGATGCGTGCCCCAGTTCGCAAAATACAGGAATGCATCAAAGTACTTTTGCACCCATGTGGAGGGATTACCCTTGAAGTTACCCCATTCATAGTGATTGACGAAGCGCGTGGCCGTGATGGTCGCGCGGGTCGAGTATTTACGCAGCTCACGGATGTCGTGATGTGTGAAGGCTCGATCGAGGGCCAGGAATTCGTAATACTGATACTCACTCATAGTGCGGCCTCGCGCCGCAACCGTTTTGCTTCGCGTCGGGCGGCCTTCTTCTGTTCCAGGAGGCGGGCGTGCTCTTCAATCGAATGCACCACGTCGGGACGATCCCTGCCAAAGCGCTTCTGGTAGAGAGATTCGATGAAGGACGGCAGCGGCAGTTTCCAGGGCTCCTGGTCGGCGTTATCGAGCTTTCCGAGGTTTTTGGGATTCATGCCAAGCTCGCGCGCCATTTGAACCTGAGCGTGCGACAGGCGGTGGCGTTTGCGGGCGGTGATCCATTCCCGCAGGTGATCGGGGATACGAACGGGCTTGGAGCTGGTCGGGTTATCCATGGCGTGTCCACCGGCGGTAAGCTTCGATCCATTCGGCACCCGCAGGTACAGCTTTCGGAAGTGGCAGGTGGACTATGCCGATCTTCTGCCGCTTCGTGCCTCGGCGGCAAATTGCGACGATCTCCTCCGGCGCGGAGATATCTATGCCTTCGACAGTAACCGGTATACCCAGTACCTCAGTTTCAAACGGCAGAGCGAGATTGTCCCCGATCATCGTGGCAAATCCCATCCGCTGCTCGTATTCGTCGTGCGCGTCCACAGTGGCTTCGTTGATCAGTGCCTTGAGTTGAGCCCGGCTCGGCGGCCAGCATCGGAGCACTGTCTCCGCTCGCCGCGTTAGCGCCGCTCCCGCTGTCTGTCCTGTCGAGCGGAGTCTTGAGTTGTTCTTCATTTTTAGTACCGAGAGTCCGTATGTTTGAAGGCCACCATTCTCCCACCGTCGGCGAGCCGATCAAGCTGAAGAGAGTTCGGTGGGAACTGGCCGCCGCGGACGGTCGCCGACCCCAGGCGAGAACCGTCTGGCAGCAGGATACCGGCGAGGTTGCACCGCGGCTCATCACTGCGTATCGTCTGGACTCGCTAATTTGGATAATATTCTCCGATGAACTTTCTGCGCGATGGAAGCAGCGCGTCCTCCCTGTCTGTGCGACTGAGCACGCTGACGGCCAGTGAGTTGCGGTCTCTGATTGAGCGATTAGCTAACGACGGCGAAGCATTTTCTGCCAGAATCGACTATCTCACGCGCCCGCAGTCGGCTGTGGAGAGCATTGCGCTGCGGATCAGGGGGATTCGCAGAGACGATCGGTTCGTCGACCACAGTGACCTCGATGAGATGGTGCGTGTCGTGCGTGGAGTCGCCGAGGATATTGAACGTGATGTCTTGCCGCGCGAGCCAGTGCGGGCACTGGCGTTGACCGAGCAGCTGATGGCGCTGAATGGCCCCCTCATGAATCGGTCTCTGGATGACGGCACGATTGGGATGGCAATCGAGGAAGCCTGCACGCTGTGGCTGAAAATCGCACGCGTGGTTCGCGAGAGTGGTGCGCTGCCCAAAATGGATTGGGTTGCTCGATTGAAGGAGGTGGCGGGGCAGGACGATTGCGGCGTCCGTCGGGCGATGCTGCAACAGGCACACCTGCTGTTCGATGAACCGCAACTGCGCGCCATGGCCGAGAGCCAGGAACGCCAAGCGGTCGCGGCGCTTGCAACCGAACCGGGAGACCTGGGCGCACCGGATGACGTACCCCACGACCCGCGGGTTCAGACTCTTGTATTGCAGGACATTGCCAAAGCGCTGCAGGACCCGCAGCTGTATAACCGCGCAGTCCGCTTGCATCACGTCAATCCCGACGACCGTGCGCTCGAAGCGATGGCGCGCTTTCACCTCGATTGCGGGGACGCAACAGGCGCGCTCGATATTCTGGAGTCACCCTGGGAAGGGGGTCGGGAAACCGTCCGCCTTGACCTGCTTGATCGGGCCTATGGACAACTCGGCGACAATGCCTCGCGGATCGACGTTCGGCGCAAACGCTATCAGCACCTGCCATGCGTTTGGACCTACCAAGCGCTGAACGAGCTATTGGACGTTCCAGCACGGCAAGAATTGCGCGCACAAGTTTCCATCGACGCTGTTGAGCTGCGCGATGTCGCCACCGCGGCACAGCTCCTCTGTGCGGCAGGCAATTGGCCTCTTGCGCAGGCGATTCTGTTGGCCCGCGCCAAGGAGTTCGATGTCACTCTGGGTACACAACTCGAGCCGCTTGCGAAAGAGGCGGAAGCCCGCAGATATCCGCTAATGTCCGTGATCATCTGGCGTGCGCTGCTCAACCCCATCCTCGAGCGGGGCGCCTCAAAGGCGTACTATCACGCCGCGCAGTATTTGAGTGAGCTGCGCCGGCTCGCCGGCACCATCGATGACCATCGGGGGCTGCCGACGCACGCGGAATATGAGGCCCGGCTGCGCGAGCGCCATGGCCGGAAAACCGGATTCTGGAGACAAATGTCGATTCGACCATGAGAATGAGGCTGGTATGAACACAACGGCGCAAATGCCGACAGACCCCTGTGATGAGTGCGGCCAGATGAAGCCAGCATTCGGCTTTACCCTTCTGACTTCGGAAGGGGGTGGCCCAGGGCGAAAACTCTGTTCCGAGTGCTGTAACCGAGAGTATATGCATCGCGCCGGATTGCCCGAGCTTGAGACCGTGGATTTCGAGCCGCTAACCCGTCGTGATTGTGTGGGCAAGGAGCACACGTTCCATTTTGTCGTGCATATGAGCACCGGCCTTGGTATCAAAGCGTTCGAAATGGTGGACGGCGTGCCAGGGGGATACCGGTTTTTCGTTCTCGAGCCTCCGCAGACGGCGGTTAGAGTAGCCTATGACAAGCTCGTCAAAAAGATCGAGGCGGCTCTAGCGGTACGATATCTTCGCTCGTCGGATTTTCCGGGCTCTGGGGCAGGTCAGAACCGACTCTATATGAAGGGGACCGCCGTGAACGGACGAATCGACGAGGGCGACGATGGGACACCGGTGGTCGTGGTCGATGGTCGACAGTACAGTTGGGAAGAATTCGGTCAGTTCCTGACGCCGTACAACGGATTCAATTTCCGGCTTGAATGCTTCGATACCTGCGACAATCCTGACATTACGTCGGAACCGGCACGGCCCAATCTCGTGTGGTGGCTGCAGTTACCTGAACCGGAGCGGGACGATGAGGATCATCGGCACCACTGAGCGTTGCGCGAGACGGCGGTGAAATCAGCAGAGCGTGGATTGGGAGTGAGCGATCATGATCGCCCCGAATTTCAGTGACACGCTCGGAAAAAAGTAAGCCGACGAAGTACTTGTCAGCGCATCGCACGCGTACGACGGACGAAAGGGGTCATTTCCGCATCCGTCGCACCGGAGTCGGCCGCGGCTTCTGGGGGACAGCGAAACGAGAGACCAACTGATTCACAGGCCCGTCCGGCGACTATTGTCATGTCGCCCGAAAGAGTACATGTTTAAGTGCATCGTCGGAGCTAGGGAGGCGAAACCTCTGCAATGACAAGGGGTTGGGGTCTGGATGTGTGTTCCATCGCCCGCTCCACTTCTTGTTGGCTCACGTTGGCCTGCGTTGTCCTAGGCAGGGCAACGCGCGCGGTTCTCTTTTCCCAAGGTCTCGATGCGGCCACACCCCGTCATTCGCCGGTTTGATTTGCTCGCGACGAAGCCATCAGTCGCAGGCCGTGGCTGGTTCTCCGTACGATCTCTGTCCGGCACCACGCTTAGCTCGACTTAGCATGGTAATGGCGAGCCACCCGTGCCCGATTACCGCACGCATCAGCCCGGCACCAGCGGCGGCCGTGACTCTTGGAGCGATCTACGAACACCCATGAGCACCGTTGGCATTCTCGCAGATAGGGGAGCTCCTTTCCTTGTAGCAGTCTCAATGCGGACAAAGCGACGCGAAATAGCGGCATTTTCAGCGGGGCATCAATTGAGCCGATGGTCCAATCGAAACCCTCACCCTGCCGAACAAGATGAGCTGATCGCACCGCGCCGAGAATAGTGGCCTCGACCTTATCAAGGTCGTCTTGAACGGGGGCGCGATCTGCTGCCAGTGCGGAAACAATCTTAAATAGCACCTCTCGGAACTTGAGCAAGGCCTGAAGTGCCTGCTGTGCGCTCGAGGGGTCATGGTCACCGGCCTTGCGTAGCTCCCGGGCCTCCGCTACCCGGAGGACTTTCGCTGCCACGGCCCACTTGAGCAATGTGTCCCAGTCAGTAAGGCGCTCGACGTCGCGGGTTTTGGAATGGTCCCCAACCGTGTTTGCCAGCTCCAAGCATAGCGCGCCAGCGACGAAATCATCAGTAGTCCACTCATAGCGTTGCGGAATCATGTCGTGCCTCTAATGGGTTATTACATCTTGACACATTAGGTGAGCCAGCGGATAGTTCCTAATGCAAAAGTAGGCTAATAACCATTAGTGCAAATATGTTATGAATAATTGGACGCTCCCTGGCACTTACACTTTTCGTGGCCACGACGTGCGATACGGCGCAAATGGTGACGGACCGCCGATTGTCCTGATACACGGCACGCCTTTCTCATCCTATGAATGGCGCCGGATCGTGCCGTGTCTGGCAACGCACTGGCGCGTGTATTATTTTGATTTGCTTGGGTACGGACAATCCGATCAGAACGGCGTGTCCGACGTGTCCCTCGGCGTACAGAATGAGCTGCTTGCAGGTCTTCTTGATCATTGGCGGCTCGACGCACCCGATGTAATCGCTCACGACTTTGGGGGCACTACCGCGCTACGATGCCACCTCCTCAATGGATGCGAATACCGGAGCCTGACCCTAATTGATCCGGTAGCACTGTCCCCATGGGGTTCACCATTTTCTAGCCAGGTACGGGCAAATGTGGATGTATTTCGCTCGCTGCCGGCTGCGATTCATGAGGCTTTGGTCCGTGCGTACATTCGCAGTGCTCACTCTCGCGCAATGGCTGACGAGGACATGGCCGAATACGTTCGGCCTTGGATAGGTGAGGTGGGGCAAGCCGCGTTCTACAAGCAAATCTCCCAGTTTGACCGCCGCTACACCGATGAGGTCGAGGCTAAGTATTCATGTGTCCGCTGTCCAACGTCGATCTTATGGGGTGAGGCAGATCAGTGGCTCCAGATTGAGGCTGGGCAGCGACTCAAGGAACTGATTCCTGGTGCGCGATTCCATTCTGTCCCGAACGCAGGACATCTCATGCATGAGGACGCCCCGGAGGCGATTGTTGGAGCCACAATTAACTTCTTGAAGGACATTTCCATGCAGTGACCTGCCGGAACCGGCCGTTCACGAGTGCGTGCAATGGGTCGATTCGGGGCGATCAATGCAGGCTAAAGAATTGAAACAGTTCTGCCGGTTGCGACGCATGCTGGAAATTGGCTGAAGACAGCGGAAATGTCGATTGGCGTAATGGCAAACACGGCGGTATGCTCTTCCGAGTTCATGGATGTGGGTTCCGAATTATGGAAACGAAGCTGCAACTACTTCCCGTCGACGAACGAATTAAGCTCGTTGAGGACCTTTGGGACAGCATTGCCGCCGACCAGAGCGCGCTTCCTCTCACCGCAGATCAGAAGGTCGAGCTTGACCGCCGCCTTGATGCGTATGCGATTGACGCGAATCGCGGGCAGATCGCGACAGACGCGGTTTCAAATATTCGTCGCCGCCTATGACCGTGGAAGTCCGCCTCCGGCCGGAGGCGGAGCAGGACTTGGCGGAGTCGGCAGCCTGGTACGAGCAACAGCGGACTGGGTTAGGGCAGGAATTCCTGGATGAGGCGCTTGCCACATTTTCCGCAATAGCGGATATCCCTAACGGCTTCGCCATGATCCATCGGTCGGTGCACCGTGCACTGCTGCATCGATTTCCATTCGGCGTGTTCTATGTCTTTGATAGAGACGGGGTCATGGTCCTCGGTGTCTTGCACGGCAGCCGCCACCCACGTTTCTGGATGAATCGCGTTTGAAGGCGGGGATTGGAGGCCCGGCGTTGATATGTAAAATGTTGCGCCGATTTAGAAATCGGCTATTGTTCACATGCCGGTCACACGTGCTGGCCCGTCAATTTCACAACTATTGGATTTCGCTCAGAGTTTTAGATCTTTCTTCAGTAGTGTCCCAACGTTAATCGAATAAATTCATCTGGTTATGCGCTTCGGATGGATTTTGGTCGGTGGCGATTTGCGCAAGTAGCTCATCCAAAGGCATTTGCTCGCAGAGGGTGAGGCTGAGTATCTGTAGATTTTCATAGAGCGACCGCGGCAGGCTCAAGCGTTTCTTGACGATGGCGACGAGGACGTAGACCGAGATGGCGATCCAGATTTGTGTCTTCACCGCGTTTTCGGAAGTTCCGAAGAACGCCTTGATCCGGAGGTGCTGCTTGATCCATTCGAAGAAAAGCTCTACCTGCCAGCGGCAGCGATACAGGTCGGCGATGCTCAATGCGGGCAAGCCAAACTGATTGGTCAGGAATACGAGGCGCTTGTGGGTCTTCGGATCGATNNGGAACGGGAAACCCTTTGTGCGAATAGAAGCCACTCAAGATCACCGTTTGATCGCAGATCAGCCCGGTCGCTCGATCCACCGGATGGGAATAGCGACGCTCGGCCTTGAGGTTCGACTTGGCCCGCGTGACGAAGAAGCTGCCCGCCTCGTGCAGGCGATAAAGCCGCTCGAAGTCGAGGTACCCTCGATTCATCACGTAGTAGGCACCGGGCTCCGGCAGCAACAAGTCGAGCACGTTGAGGTCGTGCATCTTTCCGTCGGAGATATGGATAAAGCTTGGAATATTGCCGCGCAAATCCAGCAGCGTGTGCAACTTGACGGCCGCTTTGGTCGATCGAAACGGGGCCCACGGGAAGACCGACAAACACAGATCGATGGTCGTTGCATCGAGCGCGTAAACCGTCTCGGCCAGGTCCACGCCGAAGGGTTCCTCGGCATACAAGCCGCGTGCAATGCTGATCAATCGCTCGGCGAAGTTCGCGTAGATACGCCAAGCGCGGGTCGCATTGGCATTGGCCAGCGTGTTGCGAGAAACATTCCCGCGAATCCCCAGATGATAGAGCTTCGCGGACTGCGTTCGAAGGCTCGACTCGATATCCCGCAGACTCTCTCGGTAAGTCAGCTGCGCGAAGGCCATGCACAGGTACTGATCGAGACACGAGAAGCTTTTGACCTTGTGTTCCCCAGCATAACGCGCCACGCAACGGCGGAACGTCGTCAGCGGAAGATGGCGCATCAACTGCGAAAAAACGAGCTGGCCTTGATGCATCGATCGACTCCGCGGCGGGGACCGCGGTCACGGTGCGCGAGGCCGAATCGATGTTCAAATCGAGACCAAGAAAATAAGGCGTTTTCTGTATCATGTTCAATGACTTAAACGCGTCTTCCCGTTCAACGTTGGGACACTACTGATCTTTCTTGTGGGTTCGATTCCCATCGCCCGCTCCACTTCTCATTTCCAAGATCGCCATTTACCTCGCCGGTCGGCGGGTGGCGCCGCGTTGTTGATTGGCGTTATCGGTTGACGGCTATGCCCATGCTCGTTGCCACTGCGTTGAGCCGCTTGTCCAAGGTCCACAGCTGACATCGCTCAATTGCTGCGGCAGTGAGCAGGTGAACGTCCACATAACCAACGCATCGACCGTAAAGTTTCTGCGCGCGGATGAATGTCATGACCTCGTCGTGCTCGGCGACGGTTACCGAGCGCAGTTGTTCAAGAAGTTCAAGCGTTTCTTGGCGGCTCAAGAAGTTGCCGCAGGCGAGTTCACCCACGACGAACGGATGCATTACAACGTCGCCGCGTCGGAGACGCTCGCCAAGCTCTGGCAGGTCCTTGCGAAAGTAATCAATCCAGACTGAGGTGTCTGCGAGAATCATGGTGCCGCGGCAGCACGCCTCCTCGGGACCGGTTCGAGTTGCGGCTGAGTGCCGCCAAGCTTGGCAAGCCGCATGGCGCTTTCTCGCTCGATGAGCGCCTTCAGCCCCTCCCGCAGCACTGTCGAGCGATCAAGGCCGCCCGTCATTTTGGTTGCCTTGGCGAGCAAGTCATCATCCAGCGTTACCGTCGTGCGCATAAGAGTCCTCCAATTCGTAGCATTGATAATAGCACCATTTGATGCGAAAAAAGGTGACAAGAAAGTGGGCGAATGCGCAGTATCGAGGCCGCCGAGCGCGCAGCACGGCCGAAGATTGAAGCGGCGCCGTCGATGGCATCCCTGCTCCCGGCGCTGAAGGAACTGTTCACCAACGATATCGATGACGAACTCACGAAGCTCATCGAGGATTCCAACGCAGTCATCAAAATGGTTCGTGCCGGCCAACTCGATGAAGCCGAACACGCCGCGCGCGAGCTTCTCGTGCGTTTCCCGGACTTCCATGACGGCTACGATCGATTGGGAATGGTCTACGAGGCACGCGGCGACAACAAACAAGCCGCGCACTGTTACCGGCAAGTCATCGACTTTGTGCGCGCTCGTCCCGACCAATACGAGCCCGGCTTCGAGGATACCTTCCACCGGTTGATCCAAAAACTTGACCCCGCTCCGGCGGACTGATTCCAGGCAGCTGCCTCGGATCGGTCAAGTTACGCGATGGACTGAACCCCTCGAACCTCATCTAGCGAGATCAAAATGCCGGGGTCACGACCTCGAGTTTCTTGCGCAGGGTCAGCCTTGTTCTCCAAAGCAAGGAAGTCAATCGGAGCTCTATTGAAATGCTTGTCCATCACGGCCAAGCGGCCCCCCAATGAGGCTTCCCATCCTGCTGACAGCAATGCCTTGGCCGTGATTTCGAGCTTCCCGTTGATAAAGGCACGACCAAACTGAACTTTTTCGAAAAGACTGTGCGCAGTTTTGACAGACTTACGGACGAGGTCATCTTCTTCCACGAATCGATGCTCCTTAACACGTTTGTTATAACCCAGCTCCGAAAAAACGATGTGTGTTTTTCTTGGGTTCGATTCCCATCGTCCGCTCCACTCTTAAGGCGTCAACTGGCAACGTAGGGCAACCAGAAGCACACGGACTCTCCGATCACCTCGGGAGTATGTTGGGTAATTGGCGCCCTACGCGCTCACAGATCTCGGCGGTCAAATGATGTCCTCGGCCTGAACACTCGGGTCAAACGCGCGCGCGACTATCGTCTCGAAGCGCACCAGTTCATCGTCGGCCATCCAGCCGAAATGGGATTTTCGCTTGTTCACAGATAGGTGCCCGCCGTTCTGCCGCACCACGCGAATGAAGACCTCGAGCGAGTGTGCTGGCCAGTCCGCCATCGAGTTGAGCGCCGTGCGGGCGCGATCGAATCCCATGAGGAACGAGATCTCCTCGTCTAGGTCATGCTCGATAGTGCGCTCCAGAGCAAAATACAGGAAGCTTGCCTGGTCGGTCGCATTGAAGTAACGGACGTAGACGGCATCGTTGCCAGTCGCCGGAGAGTGCCGAACATCCGGGTCGTAGCTCGTCCGGTCTCGCAGCGGGCGCGAGAACGATTCGAGAGTTTCGCGATAGCGGTCGAGGTTCGCCAGGATGACTGCGGAGACGGGCAGGATCAGTCCTTTCGGGGTGAACTCCGCGCTCGAGAGTTCCTCGTGGATGAGGTAGCGGTGCAGCCGGCCGTTGCCGTCAATGAACGGGTGCACGAACACGAACCCGAATGAGATCGTTGAGAGTGCTCACGCTTTTTGAGGTGCCGTTGGTCGCGCTATCTGAGGTAGGTTCCCAGTTCCGGTTCCGCAATGGTGTAGAGCGAGTGGGAACCGGAACCGGGAACCGCGACGTCGCGGGCGTGTCGAGTGACGATCAGGCGGTGGCCGCGAGGTGATAGCCGTCGGTGGAGCGTACGAGCCGGCCGGTGCTGACCAGCTCGGTCAACCGAGCGTAGAGCGTGGCTTTGCGTACACGGCAGAGCGAGCGCAGTTCTGCGATAGGCAATGGCCGGTCGGAGTCGCTAAGGGCGCTGACGATGCGTTCATCGACGGAGCTCGGCGGCAAAGGCTCGGTGGCTGTCGCTTGCACGACTTCGAGCGCCAGAGCGTCGCCGCGTTGGGCGAGTTCGAGAGCGATGTTCGGCGGGGATGGCGCAGCGCGGTGTTCGACGGTGAGTTTAAGCTCGTGATCTGAGCGACGCAGGTACAGATTGGAGTCGCCCCAGGCATGGAACTCGGAGGAGCCGCGCAGCGCTTGGCCGGCGCGCATGTTTCCGGCGGATTTTCTGGCGTGATGCACGACGAGCACGGCGAGGCTGTGCTGGCGTTGCAAGGTGCGCAAGTACGCGAGGAGCGGTGCGACTTCGCCGCTGGCGTTCTCATCGATGCGATGCAGCCGCACGAAGGGATCGAGCACCAGCAGGCGGGGCTTGAGTTGCGTGATGGTTTCATCGAGGCGCGTGCGATCGGCCTGCTGATCGAGCCGTACGGTGGGTGCGGTGATCACGTGAACGTCGAGATCTTTCAGATCACACGCCGCGGCGGCACAGATGCCCTCGAGTCGGCGGCGCACGACGTGCAGAGCGTCCTCGGCCGCATACAACAGCACGCGCCCCGGATGCGGCACCGAGAAGTGGCGCAGACACGGTGTGCCGGAAGCGACGGCAACGGCCAGATCCAGAGCGAGGAAGGATTTTCCGAGCTTAGGTTCCCCGCCGACGATTCCGACTGCCTGCTCGGACCACAGCCCGGTAACGAGCCAGCGTTGCTCCTCGGCACGATCAGCGAGACGATAAGCCAGCTCGACGGGGAGCGCGCTCATCGCCGGCGACCGGACCCTTTGGGCTGTGTCGGGGAAGGCGTGTCATAGAGCTCGAAGAACAACTTCTCATCGATCTGATGGGCCTCGCGTTGCGCGGCGAGCGCGAGTAACTCGCCGGCCATGTTCATCAGCGCCCGCATATTTCCCTGGGCGTGATCGCTCAAGGTTGCGATGAGCTCCGGGGTCATGAGTTTGGTGGCGCCGGCCTTTTGCAGCGCATGCCGTAGACACTCCTGCAGCTCCTCAGGGCTCGATCGATCGAGCGCCAGGCGCACCCGCATGCGCGAGCCCAAGGGCAAGAGATCCTCGGCGCGGAAGCGCTCGATGAGGCGCTGATCGCCGGCCAGAACGACGGTCAACAGCAGGTGCGAGTCTAAGCGCGCCGAGCAGAGCAGGCGCAGCTCGTTCAACACCGCGTGTTGCATTTCCTGACCTTCATCGGCGATCAGCACCGGGCGGCACAGCGAGGCATCGATATGCCCCTGCCAGCGCGTGCGCAACAGTTTGGCGCCGTTATAGCGGTTGTGGGGATGCAGCTCGACGCCGAACAGCTCGCCCATTTCACGGTAGAAGTCCGCCATCCCCGCCTGCGGCCGCGATAGCACGCCGACCTGCACATCCCGCAGCCCGGAGAGCCGCTCAGCGAGCAGGCGCAACGTCACGGATTTTCCCAGCCCAGGCGCGCCCGTGACGATCGCGAACCCGCCCTCGCCGGCGAGTTGCTCGACGCGCCAACAGAACGACTCGATCCGCGGGGTGAGCTGCAGGGCCTCCGCGGGGACATCGGGAGCGAACGGATTCCACTTCAGACCAAACAGAGCAAGCAGTTTCTTATTCAAGGGGTTTCTCCTTCGTTGTTGGACAGTTCATCTTTCGGCAGGTACGCCGGCGGCAGCCCGGTGGCCGCCTGTTGCGCCATCAGCTTCGCGAGCAGCGGCGCGATTCCGGTCGGCGGCGCTCTCGAGGCGCGGTTGGCGAGCGGCTCGAGCGGCCGACGCACTCCTTTGGCGTTTTCGGTCTTATCCAGCGGATACAGTCGTGCGCACACATCGCCCGTGTGTTCATCGACCAGGTGCACCCGGGACAGGTCCCAGCTCGCGTAACGCACCAGCAAGCGATCGAGATGGCGAAAGGCGCTCGGTACTTCGAAGCGCCGCGTGTCGATGACGACGGTCCCATCGCTGCGTCGCTGCGTGCGCCGCTCGGTGCGCGTGAAGGCGAGTCGCAGCGCCGCGCTGTCCGGACTCGGCCTCATCACCTCTGGGCCCGCCATCCAGCGTGCGAGCGGCGTCTGGCCGGTCTCAGAGTGGATTTTGCGGTTATACTCGAACTCGATCCAGGCTTGAGTTGCCTCGTTCAAGAACTCGAGGGTGAGATCCGGAACATTCTCGAGCATGGCCATCAGTCGCCCTTCAATTTGGCACCAAAAGTGTTCGATTTTTCCGTTCTGATGCGGGGCATAACCGAGCGTTGTGTCGTGGGTCATGCTGAGGCGTGCAAGCCCTTCCGTGATTTCTCCGGCGGTCATCGCCTTGCCCTTGTCGCTTAAGCCGGCTCGCGGCAGCCCGCGACGCATGAACGCCTGCGACAGTGTGTGCGCGACGTTCTCGGCATTCTCGGTCAGGTACCACTGCCCGTGACAGATGAGCCGCGAGCGATCGTCGATCACGCCAAGCATCGTCGGTTGGAGTAATTCCGCGCGCGGCGTGATCACCTTGAGCGATCCGTGATGCCCATCCCAATGGATGAGACCGCCGACATATTCGGCCTCGTAACTGCGTATCTCACGCTGTGCCAAGCGCGCCTCGGCGCGCTCGACGCCCGCGGTTCGCCGGGAGCTCAAGCGCCGGCGTTTGCGCAGACCCTGCGCTTTGAAGAACCGGCGGATCGTCGAGTAGGAGGGCACCGGGGCGAGTTCCGGGTGCTGCTCGGCGAGGACGCGCAGATTGTCATGATGGAGCACCGTGGACCAGCTGCCGTGCTGGGCATACTGCGCGCGCAGCGCTTGGCGGATCGCGACACCGAGTGATCCTTGCGCGCCCAAGTCGGTGCGCACCTTGCGCCGCAGGACCCGCACCGGGTCGCGCCGCTCCTTACGGGCTCTATGCAGCCAGCGCTCGACCGTCGATACCCCAAAGCGCACCGGCAGGCTCGTGATCGGGTGCTGCCACTCGCGCGCGGCGAGCTTTTCGATCTCCCCGCGCAGCTCGCCCTTCGGCGGCGGTGCGGCCAATAGCTGTCCCACCACGCTGAAGCGCAAGATAGCCCAGCGCTCGTGGTTCGATACGGTGTCGGATGTTTTCACGTCACGCACTCTCCTTATTTGGTGTGTGTGCGCACCGTAAGACACGGCTCGCCGACTGGCGATCTACATCTTTTGCGGACCAGTACCCCCCGTCAGATAGCGCGCCAAATCCCGCGCCCAGTCGTGATCGGCGCGAGGAAGCGCAACAGCAAAATGAGTTGCTGCTCGGCCTCTCCGGCAAAGCGTTCCAAGAGCGAGGCCGGCAGATCCGCCGTCGTGACCGGCGGCACGAACGCGCCGTGGGCGCGCCAGAAGGGACTGTCTGTGAAGACGCTGCACCACCAGTCACGCCAACGGGCGACGGTGCGCCGGCTCACCCCCACCAACTCTTGCAGGCGCTTCAGTCGCGCAGGCGTGAGCCCGCTCTGCATCGCCGAGATCAGCACCACCATGGCGCCCAGGTACACCTTGGGGCCGAGGAACCGCAGCGACGAGGGCGTATCGCGGCTGCGGCAGCCGTCCTTCGCACAACATAAACTGAAGCGCTGCAGGTGCTCAGGCCCCAGTCTTTCGGGTACGCCGCGGGGCTTGCGCGCGAACGACCCCCAGTGCAACTTCGCCTCGCACTTCTGACATTGACACGCGTGCGCCGCGTCGGCGATTTCCCGGTCAAAGCCCAGCAGCAGCTCGTAAAATCGGGTGTCCCTCAGCAGATTTTGTATGGTTTGATCCACGCCGTTTCTCCTTCTTGTTGGTAAAATCGGCCACAATGACCAAGATCAAGATCGGACGCAACGATCCGTGACACTGCGGCAGCGGACAAAAATACAAGCGCTGCTGCCAGGAAAAAGACGAGGCGGCCGAGCGTGCCGCACGCGCGGCGGCCGAGGCCGCGAAACCGCCAGCACCGCCACGCCACCGCTACACCAGCATCGATTCCTTCAGGGCTGACATCGATGACGATCTCGAGGAACTCACCGCCGCATCCAATGCGGTGATCGGTATGGTCCACGCCGACAAACTCGATGAGGCCGAAGCCGCCGCACGCGATTTGCTCGTGCGCTTCCCCGAGGTGCACGACGGCTACGATCGATTAGGGATGGTCTACGAGGCGCGGGGCGATAAAAAACAGGCCGCCGACTACTACCGGCAAGTCATCGACTTCGTTCAGTCTCGGCCCGATCAGTACGAGCCCGGATTTGACGCCACCTTCCAAAGACTGATCCAAAAACTCGACCCGCCCTCAACCGATTGACGGCTGGCGTATCCTAAGAAGTGGGCTGTGTCACCAAATCGTGTTGCTCGCCACGGGCAGCAGACGGCCATAAACGAATAGGCCACAGAGACACCTCATCCACCGGCCTGCTCGACCCGTAGTTAGGTAGCATCATGCAGGTCTATTCCTAGTGCCGGCGCCCATAGTGACGAACAGCATGCGGCAATGAGTATTGGTTTTCAGCGTGTGCCACGTTCCCTTTGGGACGACGACAGCATTGCCACCAACAATGTCAATTTCTCGGATGGAAGTACCCTGCTCTAGCAGCAATGTGGCAGCACCCTCTATCAGGTAGACAAACTCGTCGGCGTTCGGGTGTATCTCCCAGCTTGGCCAGTTCTCGGAGCACTCATGCTCAGTGACCAGCCACGTGCTGCCCACGCGCTCGAGCTCCTGCATCGGCAGCGACCAAAACGCTGCGCCGCCGGGAAATTGCTTTGATGTGCCATCGCCACTGAGGCTGACATAAGTCTTGGTAGGTTCTATGAACATTTTAGGAATCCCCTCGGCCGGCAACTCAGATCTCATTGTTTCTTTGCAAGTGCCTTTCCCTTGCGGCTACTTCCCGATCCTGCGCTCGCAGATTGCCATGATATATTCAAAAGTTCTTGTATTGCCTTGTCATTGATGCGGTCAAGACGGACAAGGACATTTGAATACTTGGCGTAGTGTTCGGTGATGTAGTAGACCCGCGGGTCCGCGTTCAGCAGGGAAGACCGCCTTTCTGTGGAAAGATTTACCACTATCGAATTAGGTTCCGCCGACTTGTGTATGGCCGGACAGACCACGAGTTTCCCGCGGACGTATAGAGCCGGCGAGCCGTGGATTGTTTTCTCTTCTACACCTTCAAGTGAGCTGAGGACTTTGCGAACGCTGTCAAAGGTTGCCATCGACGTTCTCCAACTCGTTGTATTGACTAAAGCACGGTCCTGGATAGTCGGTCAACATATCCGCCAGCGAATACTGCAATTAGCCCGCTGGTGCGATCCGAAAAAGTTTCGTTCGCTTGAGAATTCATGGCCACACGATAGATGGCGGATGTCCGCTTCAGCCGATTTCAACGACTGGCATCGAGAAGCGCGATGGTCAGCTCAGGGTCATGACGCGCCGATGGCCGACAACACGGGGATCTGACCGGGCCAATTCTGGGTACTCGGTGATGTAACGCCCAGGGCCAAGCAATTTGCACGTTGTGCCAGGCGGTTTACCCCGTGCACCTCATCTATCACGATCAGAATGCCCCGGTTTCCCCATCAATTTTCGAGCGCAGGGTCAGCGCTGGCTGCCACGATCGCATCGATTGAACCGGGGCGAGCGCGGAGCCGTTCCGCCATCGCGACCAGACCATTCATGAGGGATCGAACGTCCTCGGGTCGCGAAGGCACGTAGTCAACGCTCTTACGATGCCCAAAGTCGATCCCGAGCCAGTTCTGTTCGAGCCGATACGACGCCTCCATCGAACGTGGGTCCACGACTGCGTTCTGCAGTTCGACGAATCGTTCCTCGGAGAGCGACGCACCCACCTCCGCTTCGCGAAGCAAGTCAGCAAAGCGCTGTGCGCGAGTCGCCGTTGGCTTAACGCGCTCGACCTCGAAAGAGCTGTGCGTCTCCGTCAGGTACAGAAAGTTCGCTGCCCGAATCACCAGGCGCGGGTCGTACTTTTCAAGCGTTGCCCGCGTACGGTCCTTGAGATTCTTCTGGACCATGCTTTCCAGGTATGGCGTACGGGTTACGAGTGGACAGAAATCTCGCGTGCCCGGCAGATTGTCTATTACTCGGTACCTGTCGTTGCGGGGGCTCATACCGAGCTTTAGCCCGTACTGCAGCGACTCATCGAGAGCCGGGACAAAGCGAGTCTTGCCAGTCAGGCGCCTAGTGGGCACCTCAAGCTCACGACCCGTGAGCCACTCGTAAATGAACGCCAATCGCCTCGGCGCTGCGCCCGTGGGTTCTAGGTTGAGGGCAGCCTGGATATCCTCGGGTCCCACACGCTCGAACAGAAGCGATAACACCTCGAGGTTCAGGCCTTCGTATCGGAGAGCGAACCGCAGATGGCCGAACATCGTGGGATCCGGCGCATAAGTCGGCCCAAACTCCTCGACCTTCTGGCCGCCCTGATCGCGAATGCGCCGATTTGGGACCGCGTCGCTTAAGTAGCAGGCCCGCGCAAGGGGAAGCGCCGGCAATTTGAATTGGTCGGCCAGATATGCATAACCCAAGAGCTGCACGGATGCTCCTATGAAACTGGACGCGAGGCTATGAAAGAGGGCGCTGGGAAGTATTTTATATGAAATTAGCCGCAATGAACATCGCAGCGGCTATATTCATAGGGAAATGGATTAATGCGGCTATTCTCATAGGCCGGCGCGTGATTTTCTAGTGCGATCGCGATCCGCCGGGTCGATGTCCTCACACGTATAGGGTTGATGGGGGTTTGCTTGGCAATACCGGAATCCAGGATCGGAGTGAGCTTAGTACTATTGCTGAACCGGTGGATGCCAGGTGCTAAGTGCCCGGCACGCCAACCTTCGGAGGGTCTGATGCGAATATCGCCCGACAGTGCTCGAGCGTCTATCGCCAGCGCGAATATCGAGGTCTTGGCCCGGCTGGAGGTTGAGCGACAGGCGCATCGATTTGGGCACGACGATTGATCCCAAATGCCCGCATTGGCTGGAGTTGGCTGGTGTGGCGTCGTTTTTCATACGCAAATCACACGCAGCGGCGGATATTGGCCGTAACTAGATGATTGGTCTCTAATTAAATCACGACCGCGATATATTCGATTCGCATCGCCCGCTCCACTCACATCGTTAGCTCAGGCGCCGTGAGGATATGAGATTCGGTGGCATGATGTTCTCGAACGTCGACGGCTACATCGATGCGCGCGCACCGCAGCCGCTGACACCCACCACCCCGCAAGGCGTGATCGGCCTGGGGCTCCTGCGGTCGTTCAAGGTCATACTGGACTATAAACACAAGTCCATCACCTTCATCCAAAGCAGCCGATTCGCTGCTGAGAGCGACGCGTGCACGGGCACGAAAGTGAGTTTCATGCCCGAGTGGCATGGGGCTCCTGTCGCGAAGGCGCATACGGAGCTCGGCGACCTAATCCTGGTATGGGACACTGGCGCAGCGCGCGGCGTCATCAGAAAGCAATCCGCGGAAGACCTGCATGCGACCGTAACCGATCAGATCGTCTCCGTGCCACGCTTGACGTTTGGGGAGTTCGACATTGGGGCGATGGATTTTCACGTCGTCGATTACGCCCAGCTGCCCGGCACGGACGGCTTCATCGGCAACGATTTCTTTGCGAATCACATCGTCTGCATCGATTTCCCGGGCACAGGCTTCCTGATTCGGCGTTGACGAGCCGTCGGCTGACCAAGAGCCGACCGTGCTGCACCTGCTCGGCGTCACCGACTGACCGGGGTAAATGAGATGGCGGATTTGATGTCCAAGATGCAGCAGGCGCAGTCTTCACATCGAGCGGGTCGACTGGATGATGCGCGTGCGCTGTGCGAGGACGCCCTCCGAGAAGCGCCAGGGTGCGTTGAAATGCTGTCGCTGCTCGCACTCATTGCGGTGCAACAAGGCGACTTCGCTCTGTCCGTTGCCGGTTATGATCGAGTCATCTCCGTTAATCCGGGGCTGGCCGATGCGTATTCGAATCGGGGCGCGGCGCTCGCCGCCATGAACCGCTGGGATGAGGCGCTTGCGAATTTCGACCAGGCGATTGCCCTTCGCCCCGATCACGCCGGGGCGCACTTCTGCAGAGCCATCCTCTGGTTATTGCAAGGCGATTTCGTCCGAGGTTGGGCGGAGTACGAATGGCGTCTGGCGCACGAATTGGATTTCGTCGAGACTGCTGCGCTCTGCGAATGTCTAGATCTCATGATCAGCGTCGATACTAGCATCGCGCATTTGAGCGCCGCACTGGGACAGAAGACCTGGATTTTGTTGCCGTACAACCCCGACTGCCGCTGGTTATTGGATCGGGACGACAGCCCGTGGTATCCCTCGGCCAGGCTCTACCGACAGGCACGCGGCGGCGATATGATTACACTCGATGGTCGGCTACTTCCGCAAGTATTGGATTTTACCGAGAGTTTTGAATTTCTCGCCTGGGTTCGATTCCCATCGCCCGCTCCACTTCCCGGCTAGCCTCAGGTCTCGTAGCGACGCGAGATTGGGGTCAACACGTTGGTCTTGTGGGAAAGCCGTGGGAACGGATGTCGATTTAGCGGCCAGTCTCGTGTCCCCACATATCCCCAAGTAGCCCTACTAATCACACGTACGGTCACACGCGGCGATTTCGAGAATATTCTGTGCGTTGTCCACACTCTCTGCGCCGCGGCAATGGCGATTGCAGGTGGCCGGACCTGAGCCGCCTGTGACCACTGTTCGCTTTGCAGCAACAAAATTTGCCATCGCTCCAACGGCAATTTCCGAGAGAAACTCACCAAAGTCTGCAAGCGACCGGCTGTCGCGCGCAAGTTCCTCAAAGGTGCATCCCTCGGGCTTCAGCTCCTGTCTGGAGCTGTTGTAACCGTCGCGTATCCCACGCTATCAGTCTAACGAGGTTGCAGCGCGGCGCAGTCGGCATTGTGCGGCGTGCCACGGTCCACCAATCGCAAGCCCGAGTCGGCCACATCGACACTGAACTTCGGTTGCAGCAATGTGCCTTGCACCGACAACGGCGCCTTGATGCGCAGAATCCGCAGCCGTTTGGGCTCACCATGCAGCTTAAGATCCACCATCTCGGAGTCGAGCAGCACGCGGCCCTCGCCGCTTATGAATACCGGCTCGCTATCGATGAAAAGGCGCGTCGAGTGCATCACGCCGGAATGAATTTCAAAGTCAGCGGCGGCGCAATGCACCGCTACATCACGGCTGCTGCCCGTCAGAGTCAGGCCCAGCCCGCGCAAATCAACGCCGGTCAGTTCCGCCAACGAGGCGCGTATCGTCCCCTGCAACACCCGCGCGCTTAGGTTGCCGTCGGCGTCGGCAGCCAGGGCGTGCAGTGAGTCGCCCCCTCCCTGAGCATGAATTTGCAGTAGCAGCGAGCCTTCGTACGGCGGCGGCTCCGCCTTATGCGGCATCTGCGCTAACTGCAAGCCCGTGAGTGTCATCTCGATGCGGGTGCGAGCGGGGGTCTGATTGGCATCGGCATCGAGATTCAGCAAGAAATTGCCGCCCATGAAATGCCCCGTAACCTCCGGTGCCTTGATTTGGCCGCGCTCGATCGTAAATGGCGCCGACAACTCAGTCACCTCAACTCGCGACAGCAACAGGCGCCGGACGCTGTATTTCCCGGTGGCATCCACGCGCCGAGTCGCCGGAGTGATGAGCTGCACATCGGAAAAAAGTTTGGGCGGCGCGTCGGGATGCGGATCGCGCCCCGCGGCGCGCAGCCCAACATCGGCCAGGCGCAACAGCGCCGAGCTCAGATCGGCGTGCACAAGGGTGCGGCCGCTTTTTTGCGTGCCGAGCGACACACGCCCCTTCACATCACTTTGGCCCGATACCACCTTGAGATCATCGAAAAGCGTTTCGCTGCCCCGACGCACCATCCGGCCCTGCAGGTGAAAGGTACCGGTATTCGGCAAGCTGACCCCGACCAGATAGTACAAGTCGCGCAAATCGGCGCCGCTGGCGTCAAACTCCGCATCGACCAAGCCCAAATCAAACGGCCGCGGCAGCGAGCCGTGCGCCGTGAAATGCGTACCGCTCGAGCGCTCGTCGAACTCAAATGCATAAGGTTTGTCGGGTGCCGCTGACGGCAACGCATCGCCTTTCAAGCGAAAGGTGACCGCGCGCTGGTTGAGTGTGCCGGAGCCTTCCATTTGCAAAGGCTGAGCGGAATCCGGGCCAACGACGGACAGATCGCCGTCAAAGACGAGGTGCAAGCGCTCATCGACAAGCGTCAGATGGGTATGCGCCAGTTCCAGCGCGCGAATCATTGGCAATGGTCCACCCGGAGATTTATCAGGGTCAACGCGCTGCCAGTTGGCGTGTCCGGCGCTGTCACGGATGAATTTCAGCTGCGCGGTGTCGATTTTAACGAGACTGAGCCCGGATTGATGACTCAGCAGGGGTGCGAACGTCACGGTGATCCTCGCGACTTCGGCCGTGATCCCCGGCTTGGTCCAGGGCGGATTGCCGATTGTGACTTGTTCTGCCTCGATCCTCGGGCTTCTGGTCAACAGATGCAGATGCAACGCGCCGCGCACGTCGATGGGACGGCCGAGTTGCCAAGAGACAAAGCGGATGAAGCTCGAGCGCAAAAGATCTGCGTTCCATGCGAGCAGCACCCCCACCACGGTCACGATGATCAGGAGCAAGACGGCCGCCGCTGATTTGACCAAACGGTGTCGCATGGCAGAACTCAAGTAGCAAACAAAATGAATCGGGTGCGCCTCATACCAGTCCTTTGTCGCCTATACTCCAATCGCACTTGGGATCTGCCATCGCGCCAAACCGCTTGGTTTCAAGCTTCGGACGCGCTGGCCGCTTGGGTTCGATTCCCATCGCCCGCTCCATTTCCGACTCCGTCGCGAGTCAGATTCCCGCGAGTAAAAAATCAACGGCGGCGACGATCGTGTCCCGATCGGACACGAGATCTCCTGCGACGAGGCCGAGTTCGCGGACGGGAATGCCTGCCACTTGCGGCGTAAGCATCAGGTATTGCTTCCCCTCGAATTTCAGAATCGGAGTCAACGTCCGCATCGAGCGTGGCCGACTAGGCCCTGCCGGGGTGAGTGGAACGACCACGCGCGTGGCCAGGGGTTCGAGCAAGTCGGATTGGATATCAAGTAACAGCGGAAACCGAGATCGCGACGCTGGATTGGGATTCCGATACAAAGAGAACTGCGGCATCAGAATGTGCGCAGACCGTCGCCGAACGTACCATGATCTTCGACGTCCCGGTTATAGGCCTCGATCGCTGCTGCGTTCTGTTGCAACCATTCTCGCCTGCGAAGCAGCCGCAGCTCATGCTCAACGGCCGCTTCCAGCGTCGCCGACAGATTGATCTCGCTCGCACGAGCGGCCTGCAGCAAATCCGCCGAGATCGAGACGTTCACCGCTTTCTTGCCACTTCGCACCGCAGGCATGTGGTTCTCCATCGAATTCCAGCATACTACATGCGCATTGGTTATGCGCATAGAGATCGGTGGTTCAGACATTCACACGCCGTTCATACCCAAACGATCGGTAATCGCATAACGCCATGATAGTAATGAAGAAAATGAGCATCGCGCTATGGGTTCGATTGCCAGCGCCCGCTCCAATTTTCATTGCCCGGCGTGTCCCCGCGTTGTCCTAGGACGCGACTTAGCTTATCGCCCAGTTCCCACAGTCTCGACGCGGCTACAACCGTTCCTTTGATCGAATGCGTCGATCGGCCCCTCGGTCGAGTTCGTTCTCGATGGTCTCATCCGTCCGTCATTGGCCGTGTGCTGCCCGTTGCCGACGATATCGCCCCGGGGACAAGTCGTTACCGTTGCTGCCGTGCCAAAGTTCCGAATCAGCTATCACGACGTGAGGCTGGCCATCGAAGGAGCCAGCTCAACGTTCCTGTTCATGCGCAGTCGTGGCAGGTCTCGCTCATGGTAGATTCACGTCGATATTCGCATCCAGAAGGTGCAGGCCGATGTCGTCGGCTCCGGCGGCGGTCTGCGCGTTGATCAACGCGACCACGCCGAGACGCGTGGTCGGCTCGTAGCCCATAAAGGCACGAAAGCCCGAGACGCTGCCGTTTTTCCATATGATTTCCTGCGATCCGTCCGTGTAGATGTTCCATCCGAGAGCTACCTGCGTGGCGCCAGACCGGCCGCCCGTGGAGGGCGGCGCCGCACCGCCCGGACGGCGGGTTCGAACCATCGCTTCCATCGCAGGCGCCAGCGACGTCTTGCGATAGCCCAGTACCGCCTCCAAGAATGTCAGTAAATCGTTGGTCGTCGAGCGCAGGGCGCCCGCGCTCCCCAACACCTGAAAGTGATCATGCGCCACGGGCACGAGGCGTGAGTCGTAGCCGACGGGTGTGCGCGCCCGCATCGCGGTACTGGGCGTGATGTCGGTATCGTTCATGCCGAGCGGTTGCGTGATGCGCTCTTTCAGCAGATCCTCGTAGCTCCGCCCTGCTTTGCGCGCCAGCACCTCTCCCAGCAGACCGTAGCCCACGCTCGAATACTGGTAGTAGGTCCCGGGATCTCGCGCGGGGACATAGGAGGACAGGAACTGATACAGCAAGTCGGCCGGGTATCCGTGTGCCTGCTTGGGATCCGACGGGTCAAGGTTGGGCGGGCGCGACGGAAATCCCGACGTGTGCGTCGCAAGATCCGCGAGGGTAATTTGCTTGCCCCCGTGCGTATGAAGATGCACATCCGCCGGCAGGTATTTTTGGGCCGGATCGTCGAGCGCCACTTCGCCGCGCTGAACCATCTCGGACAACGCGAGGGCGGTGAACACCTTGGTAATCGAGCCCAAGTCGAACACCGTGTCGCCCCCGACCGGTCGCGTGTCCCCGACGCCCATGGTTCCGTAAGCAAGCACCCGTTTGCCCTTGGGATCGATGACGCCCACGACGATCCCCGTCCCCTGCCGCTGGCCATCGATTCGCGCGACGAGCATCCGATGCACCTGCGCATCCGAGATCATGGATGGCTCCGGCGCCTCGGCGAACGCCGGCATCGCAAACGCGAGCAGGAGCACGCCGTGGCGCAGGTGGATGCAAGCAGATTTGTAGATTTCGCCGTGCATTTACAAGGCAGCGTACAGCAGCGCCGGCGCCGGAGCGATATCATGCAGACGATGAAGATCACGCTCGAGTATTTGCGCTGCTACGCCGGCGTGCCCGTAAAAATGCGTCTGGGTCTATTTAATGGCCCACCGCCTCTGCCGAACGGCCGCCTCAGTCCGGGAGACGACAGCGATCCGAATATCTTGCCGACCACGTCTCGTTCGCATCCAGGAAATAATATGACTCTTTCCATCTGTGCGATTGCGGTCGGTGCCGCTCTGGGCGCGTTGCTTCGCTGGTTTTTTGCCACTCGATTCAATGCGCTGTTCCCGCAGCTGCCGCCGGGAACGCTGGCTGCCAATATTCTCGGCGGCTACTTGATCGGGATCGCCATGGCCACGCTTTTCGCATTACCCGCGCTGGCGCCGGAATGGCGACTGCTTACCGTGACCGGCTTTCTAGGCGGCCTCACCACCTTCTCGACGTTCTCAGCCGAGGTCGTGACGGCATTGCTGGAAGGGCGCAGTCTATGGGCACTCGCGACAGTCGCGGCGCACGTGCTTGGCAGCATTATCATGACGCTCTGTGGCGTCGGCACTGTGCGAGTCTTTCGCGCCCTTATTTAGGAGAACGACATGCAGGGTTTTCAGCTCAGCTTCTTGGCAGAACAGAATCGTCGGATAGAGCACAAGCCGGCCATGGATTGGTTGCTGTATTTGGCCAAGGAACTGGGTATCTCCGGGTGCACGGTGTTCTCCGGCGTCGAGAGCTTTGGCGCCGATGGCCATCGCCATTCCGCGCGCTTCTTCGAGCTAGCCGATCAACCGATGGAAATCGTCATGGCGGTCACCGAGGAGCAGGCTGATCGCTTGTTCGAAAGAATTCGGACGATTGATACCAAGATCTTCTACATCAAGATACCCATCGAGTATGGACAATTGGGTAAGCAGGCCGGCTAGCTATCATGAAAACCCGAATTCACACCCTGCATGCCAGAGAGATACTGGATTCCCGCGGCAATCCAACCGTCGAGGTTGACGTCACGCTCGAAGGGGGTGCCCAAGGACGCGCGGCCGTGCCCTCAGGGGCTTCCACCGGTATTCACGAGGCTGTCGAGTTGCGCGACCACGATGCACATCGCTATGCCGGCAAAGGGGTGCGACTGGCCGTCGAACATGTGAACGGCGCTCTCGCGGACGCCGTCAAGGAGTTGGACGCGCTTGATCAGGGCACACTTGATCGCGCATTGATCGCAGCCGATGGAACGGCGAGCAAGGCGAAGCTCGGGGCAAACGCGATCCTGGGCGTGAGCCTGGCGGTCGCACGTGCAGCATCGGCAGCGACCGACCTTCCGCTGTTTCGCTATTTGGGAGGCGCCGCGGCGAACCGTTTGCCCGTACCCATGTTCAACATTCTCAACGGTGGTGCGCATGCCAATTGGCAGGGCACGGATTTTCAAGAGTTCATGATCGCGCCGAAGGGAGCGCCAAATTTCGCCGAAGCACTGCGGTGGGGGTCGGAAATCTATCATGAGCTCAAAAAAGTGCTCAAGGATGCGGGGCTATCTACCGGCGTCGGCGATGAAGGCGGGTTCGCGCCTGCCCTGAAGCGCAATTCCGATGCGATCGAGCTGATCTTGCGCGCAATCGAATCGGCAGGGTATCGGCCCGGAACCGACATCGTACTCGCCCTTGATCCCGCCTCCAGTGGTTTCTTCGAGAACGGGATGTATCAATTGCGCACGGAAGGCCGAGCAATCACCGCCCAAGAGCTGGTGGCCATTTACGCCGAGTGGGTGCGGAAATATCCAATCGCAGTACTCGAAGATGGCCTTGCGGAGGACGATTGGGATGGGTGGAAGATCCTCAACCGTGAACTCGGGGACAAAGTCGAATTGGTCGGTGATGACCTGTTCGTCACGAACGTCTCTCGCATCGCACGCGGCATTGCTGAAAACGCTGCGAACGCTGTTCTCATCAAGCCGAACCAAATCGGCACGCTCACGGAGACAATCGCGGCTGTTCACCTAGCCTACGATGCAGGGTGGGGTGCGATGGTGTCGCACCGAAGCGGCGAGACGGTGGACTCGTTCATCGCCGACCTGACTGTCGCGCTCGACACCGGCCACCTCAAGACAGGCGCACCGTGTCGCGGCGAGCGAGTCGAGAAATACAATCAGTTACTACGTATCGAAGAATACGTGGGAAAATCGGCGACATATGCAGGGAAACATGCATTTGTGCGACAACGGTCCGTCGGCGGCTCTATCGCTCTTGACTAGAGTTGATCAGCGGAGGACCGCGAAGCTGTGCATTGGTCGCGCCCCAGCGCGCTGTCACCGCCGGCCCGGGGCCGTCCAAGCGCTCACGCAGCAATTTGCGACGCACCTACGGCCGGGAGGACACATTGTACTGCGGGGACCGCGCGACAGCGGCAAGACGACCTTGCCGAAGGCTGTTTCGATTCCCATCGCCCGCTCCCCTCTCGAGATAAGTCAGGTCACGTATCGACTGCCCGCGCCGATGCCGGCGCTTCGGGCTCAAACGCGCGCAGTGGCCAATTGCGCTGCGAGAAGTTGCATGCGTCGATACTGGTCGTGCAAACCATCCTCGAGAGCCTTGAGCTTGGACGGAAGATGTGATTTCTCCCACCGATCAACCAGCGCACGCTTCGCATCTGCAACCGATTGCTCGCGCAGCGCGGTCCAGGTTGCGACTGCTTTGCTGAAACTTTCATACTCCTCCGTCACTCGCCGGCGCAATTCATCGAACCGGGGGGAGCTGGCTTGTCGGGCGAGTTCTTGTTCCGCCCGGAGAAACTGGGTCTCGAGCATCGCGCGTCGAATCTTGAACCAGGGCACTCGTTTCAGGTTCTTGGCGAGCCCCGCCCAATGCAGTGCATTAATCAACCACTTGGAGGGGTCCCATTGCCACCAGCGCACGCCGTTCCGGTAGTCGTGCGCGAATTGGTGATGAAAATTGTGATATCCCTCGCCGAAAGTGAGCAACGCGACCACCCCATTGTCGCGGGCCGTGTTCTCCGTCGTATACGGGCGGGTGCCGACGATGTGCGCCAGGGAATTGATGCAGAATGTCAGGTGGTGGCTGATGACGAGCCGCAGAACCCCTGCGAGCAAGATCATGCCGACGATGTTGCCGAACGCCCAGCCCAGCAGCAGCGGCACGCCGACATTCATGCCGACGGCGAGCGCCAGGTAATGCCGGTGTTGCAATGCCACGAGCGGGTCGTTTTGGAGTTCGCGCACGTACTTCAAATCGGGGTCGCCGCTCGGGTAGTTGCGGAGCATCCAGCCGATGTGCGAAAACCAGAAACCACGCCGCGCGCAATATGGATCCCGTTCGGGGTCGTCGATGAACCGGTGATGGACGCGATGGCCGGCGCTCCAGATCAATGCACTATTCTGCAGGGCCATGGCACCGAACAAAAGAAAGACCGCTTTCAACGCGGGATGCGCTTGATAGGTAGCGTGCGAAAACAAGCGGTGATAGCCACAGGTGATCGACAGTTCGGTGACGCTCAAGAGCACCGCGAATGCAACCCAGGCCGCGAGGGCGTAACCGTGGACGAGCCCGTACCAGGGAACCACCGCGAGGGCTATTCCCAACGTAATTGCAAACATCAACAGGGGTGGCCAATTGCGAGGCGGCAGGCGCCCAGCCGGGTCATTCATTCGTTTCTCCTGAAAAACGACGCGATCATGTCAGACCGCGATCTCCGAAAGGTGGGGGCGGCGAAGGATTTTACCATCTGCCAAGGCCCGTTTTTTTATCCGCGTCACATTCTACCATTGCGGCCACGCAGCCATGTACCTCAACCTGCCCGCTGCGGCGACTCCGGGCCGGCCGCCATCGGCCCTCGGTTTTCCACAAATGTTGGCGACCCAGCCGTCAGGCACTATGGCCCCATGAGCGAACATCATCACCCCCTCACGCCACCCCAGCTGCTGTCCTACATGCGTGCCCAGCCCTGGGCGATTGAGGCGAGCGTCACGCCCCAAGGTGCCCCCCAGGCGGCGGTGCTGGGCGTCGCCGTCACGGACCGGTGGGAACTTCTATTCGATACCGTGACGCAGTCGCGCAAGCATCAAAACCTCGTCAAGAATCCCCGGGTCGCGTTCGTTATCGGATGGGAGCACGAGCGCACCGTGCAATACGAAGGTATTGCCGAGATTCCCACGGAAGCGGAGTTGCCCGACGTGCAGGCACACTATTTCGACCGTTTCCCCGACGGTCCCACCCGGCAGACTTGGCCGGGCCTCGTGTACTGGCGCGTGCGGCCCGCCTGGATCCGTTATAGCAATTTCAACGTCAACCCGCCCATTATCCAAGAGTGGGATGCCGCGGCGATTGCCGGCTGGCTGAAGTAAGCGCGTCGCCCCTGCCGACGGGCGATATCCCGTGTGCGATGTCGATGACCGCCCCGTCCGACGCTCGAGCGAAGCGAGGCTTCGCTTTCCAGGATCACGGCCAGGATGTGATCCCGAACGCGGTTGTTGCGAAAGGCTTTGCAATCGTGCTACCGCCGTTCTGATCGCAGGGGCCTCCGACGAAGTCCCCCTCGCCATGGGATTTCGGGCCGCTGGCCGATCCCCAGAAGTTGTCCGCTCCCGCCAGCGCGATGGGCGGCGGTGTTCCGCCCGCCTGGGGGCCCACCGCGACCGCCAGCGCTCCTAAGTTGAGCACCCCGCAATTGGCGCTTGGGCCGGGGTTGTAGGTCGTGTGCGGCGGAAAGTTCGCGGCCGACAGGGAAAGCACCGGCCGGTTGCGATCGTTGCTCCTGCTAAATGTTAGGCTTGCCGAGAATTCACCTCGTGGACGAGTCGGCTGCCGGAAATAACACTGGAGAAGTGAGAGCTATGAAGTGTTTCGTCGGATTAGTTGCCGCATGTGCCGTGACCGTGGCCGGCGTCCACGCTCGTGCCCAGGAAGCCG
>PLAH01000082.1 GCA_003134045.1 Gammaproteobacteria bacterium | reverse complement strand
ACCCGGCCATCATCCCGTCCCCCGCCATGTGGAATATTCTGCCGCCATGCACGGTGGTCGCTCTCGCCAGCACGCCGAAGAATTCATCCAGCAACGGCACGATCATGGCCGGCGGCAAGCGTTCGGCGAGACCCGTGTATCCGCGCAAATCCGCGAACAATACCGTCACGCGCGGAGTGCGCACGCTCGCCGTGCGCGCGCCGCGCTTTACCGTTATCGAACCCGCCGCGCGCAATTTCGGAGGACTCGTAACCATGGTTCAGGCCTTACGGGTCGTCATGTGACTCACGCGGGTTCCTTCACGAGCGAGGGGTAATCGGTATATCCCACGGCACCACCGCCGTACAAGGTCTCGGCATTCAACGAAGCCAACGGCGCGCCGCTGCGCAGCCGTTCGACCAGGTCCGGATTGCTGATGAACAGCTTGCCGAACGCCACCATGTCGGCGGTGCCCCCAGCCACCGCCTGCAGAGCCATTGCCCGCGAATAGCCGTTGTTGACGATCCATGCGCCGCGCTCGCTGCCGCTCTTGAAGCGCGTGCGCAGCGCTGCATAATCGAACGGGCTGGAATCGCGGGGACCACCGGTCGCTCCTTCGATCACGTGCACGAACGCAAGCTTCAGCAGCGACAATTGGTCGACGTAATAATTGAAGAGCCCCTGCACGTCGCTGTCGACCGCGGCATCGTTCACGGGGGTGACCGGCGAGATGCGAATGCCGGTACGGCCTGCGCCGATTTCAGCGACGATGGCACGCATGACCTCGAGCGGCAGCCGCGCGCGATTCTCCGCCGATCCGCCGTAGGCGTCGGTGCGGTCGTTGATGCTGTCGCGCAGGAACTGCTCGAGCAAATACCCGTTGGCGCTGTGCACTTCGACCCCGTCGAATCCGGCATCGATCGCATTGCGCGCCGCCTTGCGGTATTCCGCGACGATGCGCGGCATTTCGTCGAGGCGCAAGGCGCGAGGCTCGGAGACATCCTCGAACCCCTGCGCCGTGAAGGTCTTGGCTTTTGCCCGGTGCGCCGTGCTCGACACCGGCGGCTGGCCGTTCGGTTGCAACGACACGTGGGAAATGCGCCCGACATGCCACAACTGCGAAACGATTTTGCCGCCTTTGGCGTGCACGGCCTCGGTGATCTTCCGCCATCCGGCGATCTGCTCGGCGCTGTAAATGCCCGGGGTGTCCCGATAGCCCTGCCCCTCGGCGGAGATCTGCGTGGCCTCGGACACGATCAATCCCGCCGTGGCGCGCTGGCCGTAATACGTCGCCATCAGCGGCGTGGGAACTTGGTGCGGGCCGGCGCGATCACGCGTGAGCGGCGCCATCACGATACGATTGGCAGCCTCGATGCTGCCGAACTGAATGGGGTCGAATAAACTGCTCGTCATGAGTACCTAGCTGGTGAATGCCGCAGCGAAGCCGGCGCAAATTGCACGGACCTACATCCCGAATTATGCCCTATTTGGGCCGCTTCGGTATGTCGAGCCCCCTGACCACCGCCGGACGCTGGAGAAACGCATCGAGCGACCGCGTCACATGAGCGTAATTCGCCGTACCCACGAGGTCGCTCGCTTCATAAAACGTGTTCAAGATATTGATCCACGGAAAGATCGCCATATCGGAGATGGTGTATTCGTCGCCCATGATCCAGGCGCGCTCCGCGAGCCGCCGATCGAGAACGCCCAGCAGCCGCTTGGTCTCGGCGACGTACCGATCGCGAGGCCGCTTATCCTCGTACTCCCTGCCCGCAAACTTATGAAAGAAACCGAGTTGCCCCAGCATGGGGCCCACGCCCCCCACCTGAAACATCAGCCACTGAATCGTTTCATAGCGGGCCGCCTCGTGCTGCGGAATGAAGGATTGGGACTTGTCCGCAAGGTATATCAGGATGGCGCCTGACTCGAACAGCGGCAGCGGCTTTCCTTCCGGACCATTGGGATCGATGATGGCCGGAACCTTGTTGTTCGGATTCAGCGACAGGAACTCGGGCGACAGCTGATCGCCGGTTTCGAAGCTCACCAGATGCGGCTCGTACGGCAGCCCGGTCTCCTCGAGCATGATGGAGACCTTGACGCCGTTCGGCGTCGGCAGCGAGTACAGCTGGATCCGATCGGGGTGTTCGGCCGGCCATTTCCTGGTAATCGGAAAATCGGAGAGATTGTTCACTCGAGCTCCTCACGTGCTTGAATAAGCCGCAAATCGACGCATTTCCATCGAGTTCCCTGCGCCCTCGGCACTTGACTGTACCGTACAGCGCTGTACAGTACGAAATATCGAATCTGAGGTGTGAAATGGCCAAGGTACCCCGTAAAGGCGCCGAGGAAGCACGCAATCAACTTCCCGATCTGCTGATTGCCGCCGAAAATGGGCGCTCCACGATTATAACCAAGCACGGCAGGCCCGTTGCCGCCTTGGTGCCGCTGGATGCATACCAAGCGGGCGGCAAACAGCAGTCTTTGACGCCTTTGGCGGGCTCGGGTCAGGGTCTTTGGGGCGATGACAGCACTCGCAGCCTGGAAAGTCTTCGAAACGAATGGAACCGCTAGACCTTGGCGATATGCCAGAACACGCGCTAGTTCTGGTTGACACGGCACCGATCATCTACTTTCTTGAAGCGCACCCGACCTTTGGCCCCCGGTTTGCGCCAATTTTTGCCGCTCACGCCGCAGGTCGCCTGCGCTTCGCTGTCACTACCATCACGATCGCCGAGGTTCTCACGGGTCCGCTGCAGGCTGGCAAAGATGCTCTCGCCCGAAGGTATCGCTCGATCCTGGAATCATGGAATCCCATCGATCTCGATGTGGGGATCGCGGAAATGGCTGCAAGGCTGAGGGCGACCCTTCGGCTCAAACTAGCCGACTCGGTGCAGGCGGCAAGCGCATTGGCCGTCAACGCGGCGGCGCTGGCGACACACGATCGCGACTTCTCTCGCGTACATTCGCTCAAGATATTGTCCTAGCGCTTTTAGAACGGCTGCGCGCATTCACTGGCTTAGCAATCGACCGAAGCTCGCGAGCAGCCGCTCGATGTCCGCGGCCGTGAGGTTACCCATGGTCGAGATGCGAAACAGCGTCTTGGACAAATCCCCTTGGCCGGCGTAGATGACGAAGCCTTGGGCCTTCAGGGCATCGTGCAGGGTGGCGTAAGTGATGCCCGCTGGCAACTTATATGATCGCAGCACCACGGAGGACTGCTCGGGCGCAACCACGGTTTCGATGCCGAGCGCCGCCAGGCCCACTCGAACCTGCTCGGCAAATTGCGCGTAGCGGCGATACCGGGCGGCGCGGCCGCCCTGCTCCGCGTATTCGCGCAACGCCTCGACCAGCGCATAGTAGACCTGCACCGCCGGGGTGAACGGGGTGTTGCGCTGATCCTGGAGCTGCGCGAGGCGTCCGAGATCCAGATAATACGTCCGGCTGGCGGCGTGCTCGAGGGCGCTGCGCCGGGTGATGACGAAAGAGGCTCCCGGGACCCCGTGCAGGCATTTATTGGCGGTCGCCGCCACCGCCGCGAGCGTGGGTTCCTCGAAATCGATGTCTTCGGCACCGAAGCTGCTGACGCCGTCGACCAGCAGTCGCACGTCGCGTGCGCGGCACAGCTCGGCCAAGGCCTTCAGATCGTTGAGCCGGCCCGTGGTCGTCTCGTGATGAACCACCGCCAGGTGAGTCGGGCGTGCGCCGCCGGGCGCATCCAGCGTCGCGGCGATTGCCTGCAAATCGGGCGGTTCCATCCACGAGCCGACGATCCGCTCGTGCGCCACGCGGTAGCGCCCGCAGATCTGCGCCATCCGCTCGCCATACACGCCATTCTCCACGATGAGCACGCGCCCTGCCTCCGGCACCAAGGCCGCCAGCATGCTCTCGACCGCGGCCGTGCCAGAGGCCGTCATCAGGACGGCGGTCCATACCGCGGGATCGAGGTCGTACGTCGCCAGCAGCCGCACGCGTGCTTCGTCCTGCAGATCGTAGAACTCGCTCTCGCGATGGCACAGGTCCGGCTGCAGCATGCTTCGGCGCACGCGCTCGGTCAGCGTCACAGGTCCCGGGTTGAGTAGCAGCATCAGTGAGCTCCGCTGGTTTGAAAGTGTTGCATTAGACGGGTTTTGACGGCGACCGGAGTCATCGACGGCCGCGACAGGTCGGCGGGACTGCCGGTGCGCGTCAACAAGCGCGCGAAAGTCAGGATCTCGTCCGGTTTCGACAGCTTGCTGTGGATCAAAATCGCATCCGCGCCCGCCGCCCGGTAGGCCTCGGCGCGGCGCAGCGCCTCATCCATGCCCCACCCCGCGATCAGCGCTTCGACGCGCGCCACGATGCAGAAACTCGGATCGGTCTGGGTATCCTTGCCGGCGGCGATCCTGCCGGCGAACTCTTCGATGTCCGCGAGCGGCTGGCGCTCGCCGTTCAAGAAGCTGTTGGTCTTCGGAAACTGCTTATCCTCGATGCACACGCCGGCGATCCCACACTGCTCGAGCTTGCGCACCAGGCGCCGCATATTGTTGAAGTTGCCGTATCCCGTATCCCCGTCCAGAAGAATGGGCAGATCGCCGGCATCCGCCATGAACTCGAGCACATCCACCACTTGGGTCCAGCTCGCCTCATTGTTGTCGCGCACGCCAAATTGGGCTGAGATCGACAGGCCCAACGCCCAGATCCCCTTGAATCCCGCCTCCCTGACGATGCGTGCGGACAGGCCGTTGTGCGCCTCCATCAGGAATTCGAGTTCCGCGCTCTGCAGCATCTGCCGCAATTTGGCGGCGCGCGACGGCGCGGCAGCGGGTTTCGCGGCGTGGCCTGCGATCTTGGGGCTGCGGGTGGCGGTGTTCATCGGCTTACTCCTCTCCTGTCAAGGGCTGCAGCAGCGGCAGCACGTCGTGGGCGGCACGAGCCACATCATTGGGAAAATCTATCTCGATCCACGGCGCCCCCGTGACATCGGACACCTCGATGATCTGAGTGCGCTCCCGTATCAAATCTCGCACCGCCTCTTCGTGCGGCTTGGTGCCGCCGTCGAGGGCGACGTAGCCTTGGACCAGCTCGGCGAGCCGGCGCGCGCCGGGCTCATCGAAGCGGAAAAAGCCGACCGACTCGCCGATGGCGTCGAATTGTAAGTCGCCCGCGAGTTGTTTGCGCAGTTCGATGGGCACGCCATCGCGGACGCAGACCTTGACCGGCTCGTCGCCCGGCTCGAAATCGCGATCCATCAGCACCCGATTGACCGGGGCGCCCGCCGTCAACGCGTGGGCGATGCGAATGTCGTAGAGCACATCGGCATCCATCAACAGCACATCGCGGCCGCCGGTGATCGCATCGGCGACAGTGTGCACCGTGAGCACGCTGCCCAGTTCGAACCCCGGATTGAGGACGATTTCAGGACGCGGTTGCCAGCCCAGCCGATCGAGTTCGGCCTCGACCAGCTCGTGGCGAAACCCCAGGGCAAGCACCACGTCGTCGACGCCGACGGCCTTGAGCAGATTCAGGTGCCGCTCCAGCAAGCTCATGCCGCCGAATCGCAGCAAGCACTTCGGTAATTGGTCCTCTTCGGCCTGTTGCAGACGCATGCCGCGGCCGGCTGCGAGGATGATTGCGCGCATTCGATTCCTTGAGATAAAGAGGGCGGCCGCTAGCGCGGCGCCGGAGGAGCAGCGGCGGCGCCGGCACGCTCGGCGAGATGAAGGTAGAGCAAACCGGGCAGTCCCAAAAGAATTTCCCGGGCGCGCTTTGCCAGCGACAAGGCCAGCGCCGCATCCGGCGTCAGGCCCGCCAGCGGCGCGAGCAGCAGATAGCCTCCCTCTTGGACACCCAGCGCTCCCGGAATGGCGAACGCCGCGCCGCGAATCGCCTGGCCCAGGCTCTCCAGCAACAGGGCATTGACCCAGCTCACCGGTTGACCCAGCAAGTCGAGAATCAGGAAGACCTCGCCGGTGCCCGCCACCCAGCCGACCAGACTCAGCAGAAAACTCGCGGCGACGGGACCGCCGCGCCCGTAGATGGACTGCACCGCCAAATCGATGGATTCGGCCTGGCTCACCAACTGCGACCAATCGCGCTTTCGCGAGAATCGGCTGGCCGCGCGCGTCACCTTGCCGAACAGGCCCCGCCGCTGCATCAGATAAAAGCCGCCCACCTGCACCGCCAGCACGGCGCTCGCGATCAACGACGAAGTCCGCAGCGCATGTTCCGAGATGTGACGGGTCTGCGTGCCCAGCAGAAGGACGCCGAAGATGGCGAAGGCGATCTGACCGAAGGTTTGCATGGTCGTGCTGATCGTGATCGCCGCGGCCGCATCCGCCATGGGCATGCCGCGCCGCGCCAGGTGACGCGCCATCAGCACCGGTCCGCCGATCTGGCCCCCGGGCATGAGACTGTTCGCCGACTCCCCCGCCCAGCGCGTGAACAACGCGTCGCGCAGGGTGCCGGCGGCTTCGCCGCGGCGGAACAACACGCGAATCGCCACCGCATCGAGCACCAGGGGCAGCAGGTGAAACAACGCGACCAGCAACAACCCCCAGCCGGCCACGGACAATGTGGCAAGGATGGCGGGCAGTCCCTGGGAGGCTAGGACGCCGATGAATAGCAGCACACCCACCGACAGCAACACGGTCGCTGCTCGCGTCATGTCGCGTCCGAGCGGCTCGGGCTGGCGCTGCGTTTCCGGCCGCGCCCAAATACCTGGCGCAAGCCGAAATACGCCACCGCGTCCTTCATGTTGGAAATGAGGCGCCACCCCGCATGCATGCGGGGGTCGGTCACGTATTCGAATGTCAGCGAGACGCGCCGCTCGCCCGCACGCGCGGGCGTGACCCGGTGTTTGAGCTTGTCGCCGTCGAAAAATACCAGGGAGCCCGGCGGATATTGAACGGAGCCCGGCAAGTTCGGAACCTCGGGTTCCCGCGTATGCAGCTCGTACTCGAGCCGGCACGACGACTCGTCGATCACCCCCAGCAACAGCGTGTAGCGTCGGCCGCGATAATACGAGGTGTCGTAGTGCCAGCCGATGTGATCGCCGGCGCGGGTGTAGAAATACAGGGCATAGGCATGTGCATCGTCGGGCGGCGAGGCCTGCAGGCGTTCGCCGGCGAGTTCTCCCAGCCACGCCGTGAGCGCCGGCGATCGGTACAACTCGGCAATGAACGGCGCCAGCTCGTCGATGGTGTGCCGGCTGACGCTGCCGCCTTGCTTATGACCCGGCAAATAGTTGCGGTTGACCGCACCCTCGACGGCTGCAACGGCGGCCACCAGGCGCGCGGTTGCATCGGCGGGAAGAAACTCCTCCATGTACAGGAACGAGCCCTGACTCAGGAACTCGCCGCGCAACGGCCCGCGATCGAGCTGCGACAGGCGACGGGCCATGGCGCGATCGGCGGAGCGGCCCGAGGGCGCGGTTTCCCCCGGCAGCACGGGTGCGCCCCTCCGCGACGCCGCGCTGCTTATCGCGCTACCTCGGACGTGGGGGACGCGGCCAGCGGCTGCGGCCGGCGGATCACGCGGCGATATTCGATCACCACCCACACCGCGTACAACGGTGCGCAGATGGACGCCGCGATCAGGATGGGCATGAGCCCATTGCACAGGGCAGCCAATGGCATCAGATACAGGACATCTTCGGTCTCGAAGCCGCCCATCGAGGCCTGGCGCGTGGCCGTCTTGCCCGCCCGGTCCTCGATCCGCATGCGCAGATAAAAAATCAGGGCGACCGCGACCCCGGCGATCGCGCCCATGACCGCCGGCGGGATCTCGAACACCACGCCGGATCTCGCGCCCACGCCGACGCCGATCGCGACGAATAACAGGATGGTGATGAGCGCATCGCTCGCCAGATCGTAAAGATGTCCGAAGCGGCTGGTGTTGCCGGTAAGACGGGCGAGCTCACCGTCGGTGTGATCCAGAAAGTTGGACAACACCAACATCAAGGCGGCCAAAATCGACCAGCCGTAGGTGCCCGGCGTGAACGCGACGGCGGCTGCCAAGCCGACCACGAGACGAACCGTGGTCAGATGATTGGGCGTGACCCAGGTATCCTCGAGCGGCGTTATCAGCCAGCGGGCGAGCCGTGCATCCCAGGGGCGTTGAACCCCCGCGCCGGCGAAAGTATCGTCTTTGATCTCTGACATAAAGCTCGGTGCAAAAGGCGGTATTTTACGCCTGTTTTCGTTATCTCATCCCTGTTTTCATCGAGCCTTGCCCTGCTTGATCGCCCTACTTCATCGGTTGGCCGCAACGCGCGAGCACGGCCCGCAGATCCTTCAGGGGCGGGAACACTTCATTGTTCCAATCCGTGCCCTGCGCATCGTAGGCGCGCTGCTCGAACTCGACGATATCCTTGTCCTCGCGAAAGATATTCTCGGTGAACCAGGTCACGAACGGCCAAACCACATGGATGATCCCCGGCACGCTCGGCTTCTTGACGGATAGATAGCCATAGGTGCGGTTGGTCCGCTGCTCCGCGTCCAGCGGGGTATAGCCCAGCCAGACGTCGAGCACGGGGGCATCCGTTGGCTTGATGTCGCGTCCCACCCACACCTTGAGGCTCTGCGTCGGGTAGTCGGTGCGAATGGTCATATGGTCCGAAAAATCCTTCTTCGCCTCGCCGCGCTTGCGCATCAGGTCCACGATCACCGCCTCGCCCACCGAGGACTTGCCCTCGACGCGGCTGAAGCTGTATTCGACCTGGGCCCAATTCTCGCCGTGGGCCTTGCCGAGGCAACGGGCGCGGATGGAGCCCATCTGTTTGCGGTGCATGAACTGGTGGTTCATGTCGAACAGGTTCTCGTGCATGAACGTGTAGTGGCAGGCCACCTCGCGGTTCAGGCGCCGTGTCTTGTATTCCTTGCGCGCCGCGGATCCGAGTGCGGTGGGCAGACGGCTCTCCGCCAGCGCGGGATCGCCCGGAAATACGAAGATCAGCCCATCCACCTCGCGCGCGGGGTAACTCTTCACGCCGTTGGGCAACCGGTCTACCCCGCCGAAGTACGGAACGCCCACGCACTTGCCGGTACAGTTGTACGTCCAGCCATGATAGTGACACTTGATCTCGTCGCCGCTCACGACCCCCAGATGCAGCGGTATCTGGCGATGGGCGCAGCGGTCCTCGAGCGCGATGACCTGGCCGCTCTTGCCGCGGTAGATCACGATGGGCTCGCCGGCGAAACGCCGCCCCAATGCCTTATCCGCCTTCAATTCGTACGACCAGGCTACGGGATACCAATAATCCGGATGAGATCCCACGCGCCGCAAATCGAACGCATTGGGCGAATTCGCCGCGGGCGAGGCAACCAATTTCGGGGTCTCTTCTATTATCATTGTGGGCTCCGGGCCGGGTTCTTATCTCCAAGAATAACCCGGACCGCGGCAATTCCGAAGTTTGGCTTGCCGCTCCGCGGTCCCGGCAGGGGTTAATCCTGCTCAGGGTACGTACTTCCCCCTAGAATGAGAAACCTATGCGCCGACACCCTCGATCACTAGCGACCGCTTTGCACCTGCTCGGCTCTTTGGTTCTCCTGGTGTGGGCCTGCCTGCCCACGTCCGCGCGGGCGCAAACGCCCTCGCCGCTCCAGGAATGGCAGTATTCCAGCGGCATCATGCTGGAGAAATTGTTCGAGCCGACGGTGCCCGATTGGCGCGTCGTCCTCGGCGCCGCGGCGGCGTACAAACCGCTCTACGATGGCGCGATGCTGTACCGAACCCAGGGTGGACCCGTCATCAACGTGCGCTACCGCGACTTAGCCTTCGCCTCCGTCAGCGAAGGACTTGGGTTCAACCTCCTCGTCGGCGACAAATACCGCGCGGGAGTCGCTCTCGCGTACGATCTCGGGCGACGAGTCTCCGACGACTACACGCATCTTCGCGGCCTCGGCGACATCTCGCGGGCGCCCGCCATCAAGGCATTCGCCTCCTACGTCATCTCGAAGCAATTCCCGTTGGTCATGCGCACCGACGTGCGGCAAATGATCGGCGGTGCCGACGGACTGCAAGGCGATGTGGGCATTTACATGCCGCTGCCCGGCAGCTCGAAAAAATTGGTCATGTTCGCCGGTCCGTCGATCACTTTCGCCGATCGTCTATACGAACAGAAGGTATTCGGCGTGAGCAGCGCACAGGCTCTGGCCTCCCGCTATTCAAACTACCAAGCGCACGCCGGCATGAACGTAGCCGGCATGGGATTCAGTGCGACGCGCTTCATCACGGAGCATTGGCTCATCAATGTGGACGGCGCCTACGATCGGCTGCTCGGCAGCGCCGCCGACAGTCCGATCACCCAAAGAAAGTCGCAACGCGTGTTCGCGCTCTCGGTCGACTACACCTGGTAACCGGGCCCGCTCCGGCGACTCCTCCGATGAAGCACGTGCAACGCCGGCCTTCACCCGCCGGCCTTTGGTCTCCCGGCATGGTGGCGACGCTCGGAACCCAGTTCCTGACGGCGCTGGCGGACAATGCACTGCTCTTCGCCGCGATCGCGCTCGTGCGCCAGCAAGGCTACCCCGCCTGGAACGGGCCGCTCTTGCAGGATTTCTTCGTGGCCACCTACATCTTGCTCGCACCCTTTGTCGGCGAGTTCGCCGACGCGTTGCCCAAAGGACGCGTCATGATCCTTGCCAACATCGTCAAGTGCGTCGGCGCGCTGGGTATGTGCAGGGGCGTAAACCCGTTCTTGAGCTACGCCCTGGTGGGGATCGGCGCCGCGGCGTACTCGCCCGCCAAGTACGGGATTTTGGGCGAACTCGCGGCCCCCGAGTATCTGGTCAAAGCCAATGGCCTCATCGAGGTGTCCACGGTCGCGGCCATCTTGCTGGGCGCGGTCGCCGGCGGTGCGCTGACCGATTGGAGCATCGAGGGTACTCTGATCGCGATCACGGGTTGCTATGCGGCGGCGGCCCTGAGCGCGCTCATCATTCCGCGCCTGAAACGCGCCGTTCCCGTGGCCAGGTTCTCGGTCATCGCCAGCGTCGAGACGTTCGCCTCGCAGACCCGGGCGCTCCTCGGGAATCCAAATGCCCGGCTCTCCTTGATCGGTACCGGCCTCTTTTGGGGCGCCGGCGCGGCGCTGCGCTTCCTCGTCATCGCCTGGGTGCCGGTGGCACTGAAGGTGACGAACAACCGCTTGCCGGCGTTCCTCACGGCCATGGTCGCGGCAGGCATCGTGGTCGGCGCCATACTCGCGGCGCGCTTCGTGCGCATCGAAGTCGTGCATCGCGCGCTGCCCGCCGGCATCCTGATCGGTGTGGGAGTGTGCCTGCTGCCGCTGGCGGGCACCCTGCCCCAGGCCTTCGCGCTCATGGCCTTCGTCGGCACGTGCAGCGGATTTTTCGTGGTACCGCTCGATGCGCTCCTGCAACGCCAGGGCGAGGACGGCCTTGGCGTGGGTTCCGCGATCGCGATTCAAAATCTCTTCGAGAACTTGAGCATGCTCGCGCTGGTGAGCGGCTATACCGCCGCCTCGTTCATGAAAGTGCCGGTGAACGATATCGCCGTCGGCTTTGGACTCGTCCTTGCGCTCTCGATGGGCGCGCTGACCTTGATGCGGCCGACAACCCGCTGACGGGCGTTGTTGGAGGCTCGGGTCGGAATCGAACCGGCGTACACGGCTTTGCAGGCCGCTGCATGACCACTCTGCCACCGAGCCTCTAGGTCCAAAACAACGAACCCCGGGCAGGCCGGGGTTCAATTTGCGATTTTAACAGCTCGTCCCATGGCGCACAAGGCAGGCTCGGCATGATGTCCGAGGACTGCCGCGTGCCCCCCCATGCGCCGATCGAGATTCACCGTTACCGGACCCGTGACGCCTTGGTCGAGTTGTTCGCGGCGGCTCGGCGCGACTACAGTTCCTCCAGCACCGTAAAACGTCTGTGGGAAGGCTTATTCCGAGGCGTGGGGCTGGCTTCGTCGGAGGTCGCGCGTGACAGATTGGTGCTGCGTTTCCAACCGCCCCGAGAGTCGGTCGGGGCCGTGCCGTTCAACCGAAGTATCAGCACGTTGGGCTTCCACCGCGACACTTGGGCGACGAACCTTTACAGCCAAATCAATTGGTGGGCACCCGTATACCCGATCACATCCGGCCGCACCTTTGCTATGTTCCCACATCTTTGGAGTATCCCGGTCGGCAACAACAGCGGCGGTTTCGACATGGCCGAGGCCATGCATCGAGTTCGCGTCGCGGGCGTTCCAAACCATACCGGCTTGACCCGCATATCGCTCGAGACCCGCACATTGTCGATCGAGGATTATCTCGCCCGCCGGGGTGCACCCAACGTCGATGGACGCGCACGACTGACATCGCCCGGCATGTTTCGTCGGCTCAACGACGGAATGTCCCTGCCTGATATCGTCGGAAGCCGGCCGCTCGAGCCTTTCGAAGGTCCGCGGCCCGCCGCAGTGGCGTGATCATCCGCATAGGGTGCCCTCATTCGATCCTCAGTCGGACTGAACGACGAGCCTGCCGAACGGCCTCGACGAGCGTGGGCGAGGAATATTGGCGGCGAGCCCCGCCAGCGCAAAATCGACCAGATATCGCGTGATCTGCGGCGCCGCCCCGGCATTGAACTTCAGTTCCGGCAACATCCGCTGCAGCTTGCGCCGATTGACCAATAGCAACAATGCGCACGGCGCCATCGTACTGATGCAGCCGCGCGCCACGAGCGGGTCATTGGGTGGGCATCCCGTCAATTCGCCGACGATGGATTTGAGTAACTTGGCTCGAGCCGCGAGTGCACGATCGTGCTCGGGTCCGCAAACCGTCGACGGCGTGACAAATTCCCTGGCAAACAATCGTCCCGCCCAGGTCTGCGACACCGGGCTGGTCACGGCCTGCACGATGAGCCCCAGGAACGCCTCGAGCTTGAGCCGCGGATCGGACGCGGCCTTGACCGCCGCCGCGATCGCCTCGGTGGTAACCATGCGCCGGTGCGCCTCCGCCAGCACCGCCCGGTACAGCCCTACCATGCCGTCGAAGTGATAGACGATCGCAGCCGTGTGAACGCCCGCACGGCGGCAGATTTCCTGACCTTTGGCACCGTCAAATCCGAGTTCCGCGAACGATTGCCCGGCAGCCTCGATCAACCGCGAGCGCGTGCGCACGCTGCGCGCCGTGGTGCGGCGCGGTGCACGCAGCGCGGCTTTACCCCCCTCAACACTGTCGCGTCGCTTCATACGTCGAGTTCGAGTTGCATTGCCCTGCATGGTGAGTTGCCTCGACACTTCAGCATCTTCACGTCCCCAACTCAAGCGTTATTCAAATTCAAATTGGAATTTGAGTAATGCTTGACTGAGGTGCGTAACTCCTCTTAACTGCAGCAAACGTAGGTGCCCGTATGCCAAAGATTGCGCGATTCGCTGCCCTCCTCGCCGGCGTCGTCATTGTCGGAGCGGCGCTCTGGTGGTGGCTGGACCGTCGTCAAAGCCCGACGGAGCTGCGCCTGTACGGCAACGTGGACCTGCGTCAGGTGGAACTGCCTTTCAACGGCAGCGAACGCGTGGCGGCAGTCCTGGCTCAGGAGGGCGATCACGTCGCCCAGGGGCAGCTGCTCGCACGGCTGGATACCAGCCGGCTGGCGCCGCAAGTCGCCAAGGCCGAGGCCGACCTCGCCGCACAGATGCAGGCGGTGGACCGCCTGCATCATGGCAATCGGCCCGAAGAGATCGCCCAGGCCCGCGCCAACGTCGACTCGGCGGTCGCCGATGCGGACAACGCACGCGCGCAGTTCGCCCGCCTGCGCGCTCTTTCCGATAGCTCATCGGGCCGCGCAGTCAGCCGTCAAGACATGGATTCCGGCAAAGCCGCGCTCGATACCGCCGAGGCCCGGCTGGCGGTGAATCGCAAGGCGCTGGCGCTCGAACTCGCCGGCCCACGCAAGGAAGACATCGCGCAGGGCGAAGCGCAACTGCGCGCCGATCAGGCTCAGCTCGCCCTGGTGCAACAACAGTTCAAGGACGCCGATCTGCTGGCACCGCTCAATGCCGTGGTGCGCTCGCGAATCGTCGAGCCCGGCGAGATCGCCTCCCCGCAGAAGTCGGCATTCACGCTCGCCATTACGGATCCGAAATGGGTTCGAGTGTATGTGGCCGAGACGGATCTGGGGTCGGTGCACGAAGGCAAGAGCGCGGACGTGACCGTCGATGCCTTTCATGGCCGCGGTTTTTCGGGATGGGTTGGTTTCATCTCATCGGTGGCCGAATTCACGCCCAAGTCGGTGGAGACCACGGAGCTGCGTTCCAGCTTGGTCTACGAAGTCCGCGTATTCGTGCGGGATCCCGGCGATGAGCTGCGCTTAGGGATGCCGGCGACCGTGCACCTGACGCTGCATGACGGCAATGGCAGTGTGCCCGCAACCGCGCGCGGTTCCCGCCCCAAGCCCGGTGACACATGAGTGCCGCGGCGCCGGGCGCACCGGCCGTCGTGGCGCAGGGCTTGCGAAAATTGTTCGCGCGCGATCGCGAAGCGCCGGTGTGTGCGCTCGATGGGGTCTCGCTCGAAGCCAGCCACGGCGAACTGACGGCGCTGGTGGGTCCGGATGGGGCGGGTAAAACCACCCTGATGCGATTGGCGGCAGGACTGCTGCGCGCCGACTCGGGTTCTGTGACGGTGCTCGGGGTCGATGTGGCGGCCGATCCACAGCAGGTTCAGGATCGCATCAGCTACATGCCGCAGCGTTTCGGCCTCTACGACGATCTCACCGTCGCGGAGAACCTGAATTTGTACGCGGACCTCCACGGCGTGAGCGCGGCCGAACGCGCGCAGCGCTATCCCGAACTCATGGAAATGACGGCTCTTGGGCCCTTCCAGGCACGTCTCGCGGGTCAGTTGTCGGGCGGCATGAAGCAGAAGCTGGGGTTGGCCTGCACCTTGGTGCGCTCGCCGGAGCTGCTGCTGCTCGATGAGCCGACCGTCGGGGTCGATCCGCTGTCGCGGCGCGAACTATGGGACATCGTGCACCGCTTGGTGACCGATCGAGGGCTCACGGTATTGCTGTGCACAGCCTACTTGGACGAGGCCGAGCGCTGCAGTCGCGTGATCATGCTGCATCAGGGCCACGTGCTGTCGCAGGGTACGCCGCAAAAAGTAGCCGATGAAGCGACGGGTCGCAGTTTCGTGGCCATGCCGGCGGCGGGCCAGTCGGCCCGGAGCCTGCAGGCACGGCTGCTCGATCGACCGGACATCGTCGATGCGGTGCCTGAGGGCGGACGAGTTCGTTTCGTTCGCGGCGCGCCGCTTACCGACGCCTCGAGCCCGCAGCATTCCGCGGCCGACGATGCGTTGCATGAAGTGACGGTGAATCCGGTGCCGCCTCGGTTCGAAGACGGTTTCATGATACTGCTCGAGGCTCACTCGGCTCGCGAACACTCGAAACCCATTGCGATCGCACACCCGTTCGCGCAGCGCGAGGAGGAGCCGGTGGTGCGGGTGCAGCAGCTGGTCAGGAAATTCGGCGCTTTCACGGCGGTCGACCGCATCAGCTTCGACGTGCATCGGGGTGAGATTTTCGGGTTGCTTGGACCCAACGGCGCCGGCAAGACCACCACGTTTCGCATGCTATGCGGCTTGCTCGCACCGAGCGGCGGGGAGTTGCGCGTCGCGGGAGCCAACGTGCGCAAGACTTCAGCCTCGGCCCGCGCCAAGCTCGGTTACGTCGCCCAGAAGTTCTCGCTCTACGGTCCCTTGAGCGTGACCGAAAACCTCGAGTTCTTTGCGAGCGCCTACGGCTTGCGCGGCGAACGCAAACGCGCGCGCATTGGCTGGGCGATGGAGCAATTCGAACTCGGCGCGCACGCACGCACCACCAGCGCGCAACTGCCGGGTGGGTACAAGCAGCGACTCGCGATGGCGGCCGCACTGCTGCACGAGCCGGAGATTCTGTTCCTCGACGAACCGACCAGCGGTGCCGATCCGCTCGCGCGACGCTCGTTCTGGCGCCGCATCACCGCCCTCGCCGAGCAGGGCGTGACCATCATCGTCACCACCCACTTCATGCAGGAGGCGGAATACTGCGATCATGTGGCGATCATGGACGCCGGCCGCGTGCTGGCGCAGGGGTCGCCGGCCGAGGTGAGGGAGCTGGCCCGGAGCGGTGCCCGGCCCGAACCGAGCATGGACGATGCCTTCATTGCCGTGGTCGAGCAGGCGCGCGGCCATCAAGCGCCGCCGGCGAGCGTATCGCCCGCCGCCGCATGATGGTTCGATCCCCATGAAAAGCGCCGCCCCGAACTTGAGTTCCAATGCGTGGCCGAGGAAGCTTCGGCGCATTCGCGCCTTGGTGTTGAAGGAGTGGCATCAGGTCGTGCGCGACCCCTCGAGCATCGCGATCGGTGCCGTCCTGCCGCTGATCCTGATCCTGCTGTTTGGCTATGGTCTATCGCTCGACGTGAAGAACGTTCCCATCGCGGTCGTGATCGAGCACCCCGCGTCCGAGGCGCTCGAACTGGCGGCAGGATTTCAACTGTCGCCGTACTTTCATCCCACGATGATGCGATCCATGCCGCCGGCGCAGCAGATGCTGCTCGAACACCAGGTCGACGGCATCCTGCGTATTCCCGCCGACTTCGCCCGCCACGTCGCTGCCGGCGATGCCGAGGTGCAACTCGTGGTCCATGGCGGCGACGCCAATCGGGCGCGGATCATCGAGGGCTACGTCCAAGGCATCGTCGGCGTCTGGTCCGCACGACTGGCGGCGCAGGGGCTGGCGACCCCAAGCTCGCCGGTCAGCGTGCAGTCGCGATTGTGGTTCAACGAGGCCAACGACAGCAGCTACTTTCTGGTTCCCGGATTGCTCGTGCTGGTGATCACGTTGATCGGCGCCCTGCTCACGTCCATGGTCATGGCGCGCGAATGGGAGCGCGGCACCCTGGAATCGCTGTTTGTCACGCCGGTACGCAGCGACGAGATTCTGCTCGGCAAAACCCTGCCGTACTTTGCGCTCGCCACGTTCGGCTTCGTACTCTGCGTGCTGTCGGCGAAGTTTTTGTTCCATGTGCCGCTCCGCGGCTCGCTCTGGGTGCTGCTCGCCGCATCGACGCTGTACGTACTCATCGCCCTGGGCATCGGCCTGCTGATCTCCTCGTGGGTCAAGAATCAACTCGTCGCCAGCCAGCTCACGCTGCTCGCGACTTTCATGCCGGCATTCATGCTGTCGGGATTTCTGTTCGACCTGCGCAGCATGCCGACGGTAGTGCGTCTCATCACGTATGCATTGCCCGCGCGCTACTACGTCGCACTGCTGCAGAGCGTATTTCTAGCCGGCAACGTCTGGTCGGTGATCGTGCCGAATACGCTCGTTCTCGCGGCGATGGCAGCCGTGCTGGCGCTCGTCAGCGGCATCGTCACGCGTAAGACCCTGGAATGAATAGCGTGCTCGGCGCCCTCCTGCGGATTCTGGCCCTGACCCGCAAGGAACTGCTCGCGGTATTGAAGGATCCCCGCAGCCGCATGAGCTTGCTCATTCCACCGGTGGTGCAGGCGTTGATTTTCGGTTACGCGGCCACCTACGATCTCAATCACGTCACCTATGCGGCTCTCGATCAGGACCACAGCGCGGCTTCGCGCCAGCTGCTCGCGGGTTTGGATGGTTCCGGCGTATTCGAGCGGGTAGCCAACTTGCAGCGGGCGAGCGACGTTGGCTCCCTGATCGACGCGCGGCAGGCGCTGTTGATCGTGCAAATCGACTCGCAGTTCGAGCGACATCTGTTGTCCGGCCGCGGCGCCGACGTGCAGCTCATTGCCGACGGCCGCAATTCGAACACAGCCGGCACCGCGATGGGCTATGTCACCAGCATCGTGCAGCAATTCAACGCCGACTGGGGTCACGACCATGGTTTCTCGCCGCCGCCGGTACAGATCGTCGCCCGCGCCTGGTACAACCCGAACCTCGAGACCCGCTGGTTCATGATCCCCGGGATGATCGGCACCTTGACGCTGATCCAGACGCTGATGCTGACCGCGATGTCGGTCGCGCGCGAACGCGAGCAAGGCACGTTCGATCAACTGTTGGTGACGCCGTTTCGCCCCTTCGAGATCATGGCCGGCAAAGCGCTGCCTTCCATGATAGTGGGGACGATCCAGGCTACCGGAGTGCTGCTCGTCGCCCAGCTCTGGTTCCGTATTCCATTTGCCGGATCGTATTCGACGCTCTATGTGGGTCTATTGATGTTTTTGCTGGCTGCGGTGGGCATCGGTCTCTTGGTGTCGGCCGTGGCTGCGACCATGCAGCAGGCGATGCTGTATTCCATGCTGCTGATCATGCCGTTCTCGCTGCTCTCGGGGCTGACCACGCCGCTCAGCAGTATGCCGCGCGCCGTCCAGTACCTGACGACGATCAATCCGCTGCGCTACGCCATCGACATCACGAGGCGCGTGTATCTGGAGGGGGCGGGCCTCGATTTGCTGGGGTCCGACCTATGGCCCTTGGCGCTGCTCGCGGCGTTGACGCTGACGGCGGCGGCATGGATGTTCAGCAACCGTATGCAATGATCGCCATGAACGATGAAACGTAACCGCGCTCCAGCCGCCCTGTCGATCGCCTCGATGGCGTTGCTCGCCGCCTGTGCCGTGGGGCCCGACTTCGTGCGGCCCACCGCGCAAGCGCCGGCGCATTGGTCGGTTCGCGCCACCGCGAAGCCCGCCATGACCGATCGGCAGCCATCGGCGTCGAATGCGGCAGCGCCGCCCGCGAGCAGTGTTACGGAGCAATCCGCGGAATTGCGCGATTGGTGGAACGGCTTTGACGATCCCATGCTCCGCTCGCTGATAGAGCGCGCCGCGAGTTCAAATCTGGACCTGCGCACCGCGATACTGCGGATCGAGGAGGCGCGCGCGCAGCGCGCCATCTCGGCGTCGGCCTATTGGCCCACACTGTCGGTCGACGGCTCCTACAGCCGACAGCGCTTCAGTGAAACCACGCCAACCGGTTCGCTTTTCAATTCGGTCGGCAGCAAGGGATTCCCCGGCGGAGCAGGCATAAGCCTCCCCAATCCCTACAATCAGTATCAGTTGAGCGCGGGTGCCTCTTGGGAAATCGATCTGTTCGGGCGCGTGCGCCGCTCGGTCGAAGCGGCTGACGCCAACCTGCAAGTCTCGGTCGAGGACCAGCGTGCCATATCGGTGTCCGTACTCGCCGATGTTGCGCAGAGCTATCTCGAACTTCGCGGTGCACAGGCACATCTGCGCATTGCCAAGGACAATCTTGCCACCATCGAAGAGTTGCTGGAGTTGACGCGTCAGCGGCGCGCGGCGGGCCTGACCACTCACATCGACGTGAGTAATGCGAGCGCGCAGGCTTCTTCCACTCGCGCCGAAGTGCCGCCCTTCGAACTGCAGATTACGCAGAACATCAACCAGTTGAGCCGGCTGCTCGCCCGCGAACCCGAAGCACTGCGCGGCGAATTGGGCAGCCCGGCGCCGGTCCCGTCCGTGCCGCCCGAGGTGCCGATCGGCCTCCCCGCCGAACTCGCACGGCGCCGGCCCGATATCCGCGAAGCCGAGGCCAACCTGCATGCCGCAACCGCCCAGATCGGCGTGGCGGTGGCGGATCTGTTCCCCCGTCTCACGCTCGCCGCCAATGGCGGTTTTCAATCCGAGACCACGGGGAATTTGCTGCAATGGGCCAGCCGCTTTGGGTCGATCGGACCCACGCTCGACCTGCCGATCTTCGACCGTGGCCGGTGGACGGCCGTGCGCCTGTACGACGTGCGCGCCAAGGAAGCTGCGCTTGCCTATCAACGCACCGTCCTCAACGCATTGCACGAAGTCGAAAACGCCCTGGCGGCCTTCAGTGCCGACCAGATGCGGCGCGGTTGGCTGGAGGCGACCGTCGCGGAGAATCGCGACGCATTGGCGTTGTCGCGGCAGCGCTATGAAAACGGACTCAGCAACTTCCTCGATGTACTGGATGTCGAGCGCACCTTACAGCAGAACCAGCTCTCCCTTGCCGACAGCGTCACCGCCGTTGCCACCGATCTGGTCGGGCTATATCGGGCGCTCGGCGGCGGCTGGCAGCAGGACAATAGCCCGCCGCTCGCCACGGCGCCGCCATGAACATAGCTGCCGTGCCCGCTGCCTTCGCAGTATCGACAGGCTCACCCCCGCGGACTGATTCGCCTATAATGACGTCGATATTCGGCGTATGGTTTGCGATCCAAAGGTAGAGACCGGCATGTTTTACGGAATTACGAACCTCTCGACGTTCGTCGTCGGCGCGGTGATCATTGTGTTGCTGCCGGGCCCGAATTCGCTCTATGTCATGTCAGTTGCTTCCCGTGCGGGGGTCGCAGCGGCCTATCGTGGGGCCTGCGGAATCTTTTTGGGCGACGGGATTCTGATGTTTGCATCGGCCATGGGAATCGCTTCGCTGCTCAGGACGATTCCGGCGGTATTCTTACTCGTCAAATTCGCCGGCGCGGCTTACCTTGCGTGGATGGGCATCCGTTTGCTGCGCGCGTCGCGGCAAGGATGGTTGGCAAAGCAAACGCCGACCGCTGCGCTGCCGCGCCAAGCCAGCGATACGCAGCCGTTCCGAACGGCACTCATCATCAGCTTGATGAATCCCAAGGCGATCTTGTTCTTCCTATCATTTTTCATCCAGTTCGTCGATTCGAGCTACGCACATACGGGTCTGTCCTTCTTGATCCTCGGTGCAATCGTCCAGACTTGTAGCGCTATTTATCTGACCGCCCTCATTTTCGGAGGCGCTTTCCTGGCGGCGCAATTTCGACGGCGGCGCCGAACGTCGGCAGTGGCGACCGGACTCGTAGGCGGCCTCTTCATCGCCTTCGGCGCCAAGCTGGCAAGTGCCACGCTTCGATAGATAGGCCGATTGGGCCAAGTCACTTGGCCCGCGGGCCGTGCCGCATCCGGGAGACGAGCATGTTCGGACGATCGATCGCCGCGATGATTCGAGCGATCCGGTGACGCGCTGAGCTTAGGCCCAACTAGCGCGGCAGACGTCCGAACACCCGCCGCGCATTCGAATAGTAGATCTTGTCGATCACCGACTTCGGAAGTGCCAGCCCCTGGATGTCGCTCTTGATTGCATCGATGGGCCGGACCTCCGCGGTCGCAAGGTAAATCCAGTCCGAACGCCAGAAGGTATCGGCCTCGACGGAGAACTGCCCGGGATCCATCGGCGGGTTTTGGGCACGCTCTTGCAGATCCGGTGGATTCTCGGTGAGATCGGATCCGTACAGGAGGCGGTCCTGATACTTGATGAAGAAGCGCCGCACCTTGTCGAAGTCCGACTTCGATTGATACTGAACCTGCGTCATGCGCGCGGCGAGATCCGCCGTCGCGTTCGGATCAGTGTCGAGGAACCGAGCCAGTTCGTCGACGCTCCACTCCAGGCTCGCGAGGTGGGCGCCGACGAAGTTGAGCGCCGGATGCCGCGCCACGAAGCGGTCCCGGGCGGCGATGAGGCTTTCATAGCTCGGCTGCTCGGGATGCAGATACATGTGGTATTCGGGATGATCGCGAAAATAGCTGCGATCGTTCTCCGTGGTCATGGCCTCGAGCGGCAGCCAGCAGTTCTTGGGCTCCGCCTGATGCGCGATCAGCGGGATGCGCCTCGCTTCGAGATGGCTCATGACGCCGTCGAAGCGCGGATCGTCGAGCATGATGAGGCGCCCCTGCGCGTCGCGCTCCACCATGCCGATGTTCTTCCACACCTTCACTGCAACCGCCCCGCGCGCGATTTCGGTGTCGATGTGCCGAATGGTGTCCGCCGTCCAGTTCGCCCCGCCGAAGCCCTTCATCGAAAAGCTCGTGACGAAGTGAAAGCGCTGCGGCTCGGCGGCCCGCAGCCTGTGGGCCACCTGCGCCTGCCGGTCCAACGGCGGAAAATCGGGGTAGTCGACGTTGATCGACAGAAGCTCGAATCCATCCTTCCGGGCAATGTCCAGGAAGCGGTGATCATCGGTATTCGCGTGCACGTGCGCGTCGAACTTGCGAACCCGCGCAAAGTCGGCCGCCGTATACGAGGAGTCCGCACCGGTCCCGTTTGCCGCGGCGGCGCCCATGGCGGCCCACCACACGCACGCGAGGATGGCGCACGGGATGCGCGGCATCACGCGACGCCCATCCGGTCGCCACCGTCGAACGACCGCTCGAGGGCGGCGATGAAATCAGGTGTCAGGGCCGCACCGGCGAGCTTCGCGGCATACAGGGCGGCGCCCGCCGAGGGCGGCAAGCGCGGCGTCGAGAATTCGTAACGCCGCTCGCCGGCACCCAGCGCAGCTTCGAACAGCGGCTGCAACAAACCGTCCAATCGAAACATGCCGCCCGAGTAGGACACCGGCAGCGGCATCTGCGGCGGAACGACGAGCTGATCGCGTACGGCATGTACGAGCGCCGCGAGTTCTTGCGCCGCCCGCTCGAACAGCCGATGCGCCGCGGCATCGCCCGCGCGGGCCGCTTGCGCCGCCAACGGCGCAAGCGCGGCGACTTCGCTGCGGGCCAGGGCCGGCGGTCCGTAGACTGCGGCGCACACATCGAGATCGGCACGCAACCGGAAGCGCTCGCGGATCAGGTCGTAGAGGGCGCCCTTCGGCGCCCTCCCATCGCTCATCCGCGAGAACAACGTCAGCACCTCACGCGCGACCCAGTACGCGGAACCCTCATCGCTGAACAGTTCCCCCCACCCGCCTGCGCGCCCGCATCGCGTTTCGAATTCTCCATAGGCGATGGAGCCCGTGCCGGCGACGATGTTGATGCCGTCGCGGCCCGCGAGGGCGCCTGCTGCGGCGGGAGGACGACGACCAGCCCATCACCGTGAAGCAGACGCGCCACCATGCCGAGAAGGTGCGCATTGCCAAGGTCGCGGCGTCCCTGATTCAGGACGGCGAAACCATCATTCTCGATTCGGGCACCACCACCGCCGAGATCGCGAAACAAATTCGCCGGCTGGAGGTGCAATCGATCAACGTCATCACCAATGCCCTGCACATCGCCACGCTGCTGGCGGATGTCCCATCCGTGCGGCTCATCATGCCCGGCGGCATTCTGCGGCCTGAGTCCAATTCGCTGTCGGGACACATGGCGGAGGCCGCCCTCGCGAACCTGCAGGCGGACCGCCTGTTCCTGGGTGCCGACGGATTGGACCCCGAGCGCGGCGTGATGACGCCGCATCTTCCCGAGGCCCAGCTCAATGCGCAGATGATCGCCATCTCCCGTCAAGTGATCGCGGTCGCCGATTCGTCCAAGCTGCTGCGCCGGAACATCTCGCTGATCGCCCGGGTGGAACAATTGCACATGCTCATCACGGATACGGGTGCGAATCCGGACGTGGTCGCGGAGCTGCAGCGCCGCGGCGTCGAGGTACGGCTCGCCTGACGGCCCACGCCCCTCCCCGCGAATGAACGAGTGCCGATTGGTCATTTTCGATTGCGACGGCGTGCTGGTCGACAGCGAGCTCATCACCAACCGCGTCTATGTGGCGATGCTCAACGAGATCGGCATACCCGTGACACTCGAGGACATGTTCGAGAAGTTCGTCGGCCGGTCGATGGACTATTGCTGGGACCTGGTCGCCGGCATGCTGGGCCGCCGCCTGCCCCCGCATCTCGTCGAGGAATATCGCGTGCGCACCACCGCCGCGCTGCAGGCCCAGCTGCGCGCCGTGGACGGCATCGAGGAGGTGCTGGACGCGCTCGATGCCAGGCAGGTGCCGTACTGCGTCGCCTCCAGCGGGACGCACCAGAAAATGCACACCACCCTGGGATTGACGGGCCTCTTGCCGCGCCTCGCGGGAAAGCTGTTCAGCGTTACCGACGTGGTCCGGAGCAAGCCCGCACCCGATGTGTATCTGCATGCCGCACGCGCCTTCAAGGTCGTGCCGTCGGCCTGCCGCGTCGTCGAGGACAGTCCCACCGGCGTTGCCGCTGGCGTGGCCGCCGGCATGACGGTCTACGGCTACTGCGCGCTGACACCAGAGTGGCGCCTCGCCGGCGCCGGTGCCCACCATACCTTGTCGAACATGCGTCGCCTTCCCGATCTGCTGTTCGCCCCGAGCTGACCGCCGATCCCATCGGCCGGCGCTTGCGGAGCGGCGGCGGCGGCGGCGGCGGCGAATTGGAGACGAGCGCCCGCAGTCGTTGGTTTCATAGGGTCTGACGACTATCCGGAAAGCCCGTAATGTTTGTGAATATCGGCTTCCTGCGCGCTGTTGAGCGGGGTACCCGCGTCATACGACGGCGAATCCTTTACAGCCCGTCGAGTTAAATCCACCATGACCTTGCCCTCCGCCCAGCCTAGGTCGTCGACCCATTCCGGCGCGATAAGGACTTGATGGCCGAGCCACCAATTGCTCGTGTTGACGATCATAAATCGAATGACCCAGGATTTCTCGTCGACCAACAGTCCCTGCACGTGACCGATATCCCCGTCCGCCGCATGAATGTGGTATCGCGTTACCGCGTTCGCGCTGCGCAAATGCGGATCGTCATCCGGGTGTTTCCGCCGGTCAGCCTCTGCATCGGCTCCCGCGTTCTCGGTCTGCATGTGTTCATAACCTGCATCGGAACCGGGATATATCGAGCCGGCATACGCGTCTCCTCCCAGTGGGCCGTAGCCGCCCCAGTAGTAGGGATAGCCGTAATAGGCGAGGTAACTCCTTTCATACTGCCGCGATACCGGTTTATCGGTGTCGATGCTGGGACTGTCCTTGACGCACGCTTTCGAGATCGACACAGGCAGCGTTTTTTCAGACCAGTCCGGTTGGCCGATCGCGATAGGCGAGATCAGGACCTTGCGGCTGGAAAGCCATTCGCCGGTATCGACGACCAGATAACGAATCACCCATGCTTCGTCGTCGAAATAACAATCCTCGACTTTCCCAATGGCGCCGTCAGTCGCACCAATCGTGCAATCCTCGATGTCCTTCGCGCTGCGCAACATGAATGTCTCCGCTGAGATTGTGAATGGTACCCATCGGCAGCATGCACGCGACCGGGGGCGGCGTCTGTCGGCTAACGCACATGGAACACGCATTCGCAGCTCGAGGAATAGTCGGCAATGCCGTATGTAGCCTTAATCAGGATTAGGCACAATGCTGAGAGCCTCGCCGGCAGCCACAGATCGTCACACTAGCGCAATGATGGCGGTATAGTCTTTGCACGACTGATAGCATGCCGGTGACCAGTTTTGCCGTCATCGGACTGGCGATGGGGATCTCCCGGACGAGTAAAGTACCCTCGGCGCCCTAAGCTTTTGCTCCCTCGACGAAAGTCGGAGCTGTTCTGCCGTACCACTGGTGTGTCGTCCCAAGAGAAGTACCGATCATGATCGACGATTCAATGGACTCGCAAATCCTCATACAGGAGCAGTGGGCCATCGAACTCCTGGCGCGTGAGACGCATGCCTCGGTTGCGAAGGTGCAAAAGATCTTCCTCATCGAGTACGCAAAACTCGCGGCGCATGCCCACATTAAATCTTTCTTGCCCCTGCTCACCAGCAACAGTGTCAGATGCATTCTGGATGCGCAAAATGCGGAAAACGCTTGCCTGCCGACACCTGAGCCGTAGCTCCCAACGCGTCCACGACTTGCACGAAGCCCTCGTCTGCCGAATGTGATTTTTCCATTTGCAGCTGCCTCGGGGCGGCCGGGCGCGAAGGCACGCCGAAATAGCCTGCAAGCGCCCGACTTATGCAATCGTTCTTGTTCTATATACAATCGCAGCACGCCCGCTCAGGAGCGGTAGGCCGCGTCAACCAACCGCGTCATTTATCCGACCGAGCCGACGACTCGAGCGCATTACTCGCGTGCTGCGAATGCCATGGCCACCGATCGATCAACCACGCAGGAGCCGTTGTGAAACTGACCGAGTTCAAGGTGCTGACGTTTGATTGCTACGGAACGCTCATCGATTGGGAATCGGGTATTTTCAACGCACTCGTACCGCTCGCCAGGAAAGCGGATGCGACCGAAACGCGGGATCAACTGCTTCAGACTTTCGCGAGACACGAGTCCGCGCAAGAAGAAGAAACACCGGCGATGCCCTACTCCCAGCTATTGTCGGTCGTCTACAAGCGGCTGGCGAAGGAATGGGGTGTTGCCGTGACGAACGAGCAAGCCAACATATTCGGCGCCTCAATCCCGGATTGGCCGGAGTTTGCCGATTCTGTCAATGCGCTGCAGTATCTCAAAGAGCACTACAAACTCGTCATCCTCTCGAACGTGGACCGCATCTCGTTCCGCTCGAGTAATGCCCGCCTAAAAGTGGACTTCGATGCCATCTTTACCGCGCAGGACATCGAATCATACAAGCCGAACTACAAGAATTTCGAGTATATGCTGAGGCGTTTAGGCGACGACTTTGGTTTGAAAACGCCCGACATCCTGCACACTGCGCAGAGTCTGTTTCACGATCACGCGCCCGCCAACCACTTCGGGCTCGCGTCCGCGTGGATCGACCGTCGCCATACGGAACAAGGCTGGGGCGCGACCATGCCTCCACCCGATACGCCGAAGTACGATTTTCGCTTTGACGGCATGGCGGACCTCGTACTAGCGCATCAGACTGAATCGCGGAATGCTGGACGATGAATTCAATGCTCCGCCGTACGTTGGAACGTTGTCGCGCAGCCTCCATCGGTGTCGAGCCACGGTATCGTTTTTCAATCAGTCGGTTTCATTCGCTGGGCCACGGCGCCCCAACGACGAAATAGCGACTGCCGGGTGCGCCGCGGGCACCACAACGTAGTATTCGCCGGCCCGAGCCCCCCTCAAGCAGCGTTGATCGGCGCCGCGGCGCTCGCAGGCCTCAGGCGGAAGTCGTAGTTGACGGTGTAAAACGGTGTGTCGACGCGTTCGCCGTTGGGACCCAATCCCGGAGGGTGCCGGTCGAATTGCGCCACGAGCGATTCCTTCACCCCGAATACGGCATCCGAAACCAGATATTCACTCCCCGCAACGAACAGGTGGGTGGTCACCGGCAGGTACCCGGGCGCCGAGACGATCATATGGATGTGGCCGGGCCGATACGGATGGCGCCCCATCTTGCGCAGCATGCGTCCGACCGGCCCATCGGTCGGAACCGGATAGAACGTCGGCCTGATCGAGCGAAACCAATAACGGCCCGCGGCGTCGGTTCGGATCCTTCCGCGTGCCTTCATTCCCGTTTCCCCGGGAATCTGCATGTCGTAGTTACCTTCGCCGTCGCCCGACCAGATGTCCAGAAGCGCGTTCTCGAGCGGCCGGCCGTCTACGCTGAGCACGCGCCCGGAGTAGAACGTCGGCTCCCCGACGACTCCCTCGGCAAGATGGCTGCCGAGCGGCAGCTCGGGAGCGCCCTCCCAATAGAAAGGACCCTGAACCGTCGATTCGGCGCTGCCGTTGTCCGCGGGATTGTTAAGAGTGATGACGAGGACCGATATGCCCAGCGTGTCCGACAGGAGAATGAACTCCTGGCGCTTGTCCGTGCACGTCTGGCCGACGTCAGTGAGAAATTGAATGGCCGTGATCCATTCGGATTCGGTGAGCTTCACTTCCCGGACGAAGTCGTGAAGATGAGTGATGAGCGACGTCATGATGCGCTTGAATCGCGGGTCGTCGCTTTGGGCGATGCGCCCGATCACAGCCGCAGTTATGCTCTTCTCATCGAATTCACGCATGGCGCTCGTCTATGTTTTGGGAACGTTGTGAAAACTTGGGAGATGCGGTCATGTGTTTCAGCCGCTGATCAGAAGCGGTAGTCGAGGTCGACGCCGTAGCGCCGCGGCAGGGCCCGCCACAGGAACCCCGCGCCGCCGACGTTGCCCGGAGAGAACTCGGCGTTGTATATCTTGTTGGTGAGGTTTTTGGACCAGGCGGTGACCGTCCACTTCTCCGCTTGCAGACCGAGCCGCAGATCCACCAGCGAAACCGGGTTGCGGGACGTGATGTTGTACGGCTCCCACCAGGTACGCCCGATTTCCTGATAGTCCAGGCGCGCCGTCCCGCTCAGACCATCGGCGAGGGGCTGCCGGTACTGCACACCGGCATTACCGGTGTTCTTCGATACGAGCGGTGCCTGATTGCCGATGACCGTGGGGTCGGCCATGGCGGTAATACGGCTGTCGGTGTAGCCGAAGCTGGCATATACGTCGAGCCGGTCGGTGGGCCGGGCGGTGACCGCGAGCTCGGCTCCCTTGTAGGTCGCGTTGAGATTGCCCAGGTTCTGGGTGGAGTCCGCCGCGATGTAAACGAAAAAGTAGCCGTTCCTCGATTGAGTGTGGAAGACATCCGCATCCACGGTCAGCCGCCGGTCCAGAAACTGGCTCTTCACGCCGACCTCGTAGGTATCGGCAATTTCGGCTTGGAACGTGTCATTGACTCCCAGCACGCCATTCTGGCGCGCCACTTCGCCCACGCCCGTCTGATTAAAGCCGCCGCTGCGGAATCCGCGGCTCCAGCCGGCGTAGACGGTCCAATCGTCGTTGGGCTTGTAGCGCAGAGTGCCCTTGGGCTGCGTCGCACTGAAAACGGCTTTGCGCGACTCGCCGGTGAAAGACGTCGTCGTCGGCAGGAATTCGGGCGGTGTGTCCGTCGTGTTCTCGCGCCGATCCTCGTCATAGCGTATCGCGGCATCGAACTCCCACTGCGGGCTGAACTCGTAGGTCGCGTCGCCGAATGCCGCGTACGCGTTGTTGTTCTGACTGTCCGCGAGGAATGTCTGGTTCGTGTTGGTCGCGAACGGATTCGCCGGATCGACGATCGGCGTCTGATAGACGACAGGTACGCCCAGTCCCCGGTCCGCCAAATTGCCCGTGGAGATGAAGCGCTCGGTGTGGACGAAGTACACGCCTCCGATCCACGCAAAGCCCGCGACCGTAGGGGATGTGAAGCGCAGTTCCTGGCTCCAAGTCTGCACGTCGACGAACTGGCTCTGACTCTCGTCGAATGGGCCGCCCAGAGCGGCCGGCACACCGGCGGTCAGCGCGTAATTATCGGAAGTGGTGACCGGCCGGAAATCATAGGCATCGCCCGTGTCGATCTCCTTGGTATGGTTGTAGTCCGTGACCGACGTGAACGTTCCATACCCCAAGGTGTAGTCGAGCTTGAGTGCGGTATCCACGATGGTACGGTTGTCCGTGCCCAGATTATTGTTCTGGATCGGCGACGTGGTGTCGTTGGCATTCCCGGGGGTGGAGAAATCGCTGTACGGGTTCGCCTCGTTGCTGCGGGGAATGACGAAGTAGTACGCCGTGGTCCTGGCAAGGTCGTAGGAGAACCGCAGGTCGGCGCTGAAATCGTCGGCGGGCTTCCACAGCAGACGTAGGCGCGCCGAATAATCGCGATACGGGTCGGCTTTGCGGTCCAGATAGACGTTCTGCAGATAGCCGTCGGTGTCGTAGAAGTTCACCGAAGCTCGGTACCGGAGCGTCCCCTGCGAGTCGATCGGTCCGCTGATGGCGGCCTGCGCGCGCTCGGCCGGCCCGTTGCCCACGCCCACGCGGGTGCTGCCTTCGAACTTATCGCTTGGATCCGCCGTGGTGATGATGATCGCCCCACCGATCGCGTCGCGGCCGTACAGAGCGCCCTGCGGTCCCTTCAGCACCTCGATCTGTTTGATGTCGTAGAGTTCCTGATCGAACTCGTACGGATTGGCCTCGAGCACGCCATCGACCAGCACCGCCACCGAAGGCTCGCTGTTGCGCGCCTGCGAGATGCCGCGGACGCTGATGAAGGAATTGCCGACGTTCTGCGTCTCGACCAGCGTCATGTTGGGCACCATGGCGATGAAATCGCGCGGACTTTCGATGCCTGCCGACTGGATCTCCTGCGCCGTGAATACGTTCACCGTGATCGGCACGTTCTGGAGCGATTCATCTCGCTTACGTGCGGTGACGACGATCTCCTCGAGATCGCTCGTCTGCGCCAACGCCGGCGTTACCGCGACGATCGAAGTCCCGATCGTCGCCAACGCTGCCGTCCATCTCCCCGCTGCAATAGCCATTTTCTTTCCCCTATCCTTCTGAATTTTCAACGTCCAATTCCGTGCCGAATTCGGGCAGTTCACGCAGCGGACCGCGGGCATCCTCGCGGAGGAGCGGCGCGATCAACGTCTCATAGTTCGTCATGCGATGGCCGCGGACTCGGATGCGGTTCTCGTTGGCCGCGGAAATCGCGCTGCTGCGGTGCGCCTGCGAGCCTGCCTTCATTCCACCCGTTCCCCCGTCGTTCTTGGATTTTCGTATATCGAATTGTCTTTCGTATAACGAATCCTGAACCGCGCCTCCGCATCCGTCAAGCCCGGATAGGATCCCCTCAGTCGCCGAGCCCGGCCGGCCTAGTTAAGGCATGTTCAGCGGTGCGTACCGCAAGAACTCTCCGGTTCACGAATTGTGCGAGGTCAGCGTCGAATCGTTCGGGAGACTCCCAGAACGGCATGTGGGCGGCAGTTGTAGTGCAGCATGTAATCGAATTCGTTGGGCAGCTGTCCGGTTCGGAACTCATCTG
>PLAH01000155.1 GCA_003134045.1 Gammaproteobacteria bacterium | reverse complement strand
CGCGGCGCTTCAGCAGGTGTTCCAATGTCCGGCGGAGGTTTTGCATCGCGTCAGGTCTCGAGGAAATTGCCCATCAGGATCGGACCGTCCGGCGTGAGCACGCTTTCCGGATGGAATTGCACGCCCTCGATCGGCAGCGAGCGATGCCGCACACCCATGATTTCGCCCTCGGCGGTGCGCGCGGTCACCTCGAGCACCGCGGGCATGCTCGAGGGATCGGCAATCAAGGAATGATAACGCCCCGCCTGGAACCCCTGCGGCATGCCGCTGAACAACCCCTTGGCGTCGTGCGCGACGGGCGAGACCTTGCCGTGCATCAGGCGACCGGCGCGCACCACCTTGCCGCCGAACACTTCGACCAGGGACTGATGACCGAGACAGACGCCGAATATCGGCAGGCGGCCTGCGAAAGCCTCGATCATGCGCATCGAGATCCCCGCGTCGCGCGGCGTACCGGGGCCCGGCGAGATCACCAGATGGGTAGCGCCGAGTGCCAGTGCCTCCTCCACGGAGATCACGTCGTTGCGATGCACCTCCACCTCCGCGCCCAGTATCAAGAACGCCTGCACCAGGTTGTAGGTGAACGAATCGTAGTTGTCGATCAACAGCACTTTAGGCGCGCTCATAGACCCTCTGCCGCAATTGCCAGCGCGCTGCGCAGTACGGCGCTCTTCGCCATGACCTCTTCGAATTCCGCTTTCGGCGAACTGTCCGCAACGATGCCGCCGCCGGCTTGATAGCTGTAGAGGTCCCCGCGAAACACCAGGGTGCGGATCGTGATGGCCTGGTCCATGTCGCCGCGCCGGCCAAAGTAGCCCACGGTGCCGCCGTAGAGCTGCCGACCCACCGGTTCGAGCTCATCGATGATTTCCATCGCGCGCACCTTGGGCGCGCCCACCAAGGTGCCGGCGGGAAAGGTCGCGGCGAACAAATCGAAGATGTCCCGCCCTGCGCCGAGCTTGCCGCTGACGCCGCTCACCATGTGCATGATGTGGCTGTAGCGTTCGATCACGCGATAGGGATTCACGTGCACCGTCCCCGCGATCGCCACGCGGCCCAGATCGTTGCGCGCCAGATCGACGAGCATGACGTGCTCGGAGTTCTCCTTCGGATCCGCCAGCAATTCCGCCTCCAATTCCGCATCGCGGCGCGCATCGGCGCCACGCGGCCGCGAGCCGGCGATCGGCCGCAGCTGGGCGAAGCCATCGTGCGATTTGACCAGCGCCTCGGGCGACGAACCGACCACCGTAATGTCGCCCAGCTCGCAGAAGTACATGTAGGGCGACGGATTCAGCAAACGCAGGGCGCGATACACTTCGAAGGGCGACAGCGAATGCCGCCCCTCGAAGCGCGAGGCGAGCACGAGCTGGTACACGTCGCCGGAGGCGATGTACTCCTGCGCGCGGCGTACCTTCTCCGCGTGCGCGGGTTCCGCCAACGAGGGCGTCGCCGGCGAGAAACCGCCGGGGGCCGCAATCGTGGGCACCGCACCGCGCAACGCCCGAATGACTTGGCGCCGCAGGCTCTGCCGCTCGGCCTCGCTGCCGTCGTGCAGCAACGCAACGCCGCGCGTCAAATGATCGAATACCAGCAAGGAACGGGGCGCGACATAGTGCGCGTGGGGAGTCTCGGTGGCATCGAGACTGCGACCCGGCAGACGTTCGAGGTAGCGAACGGCATCGTAGGCGGTGTATCCCACCAAACCGCCCAGCAGCGGCACGCCCGGGATTTCGGGCAACGGTCGCGGCGCGCGGGTCAGCGCGCCGCGCAGGGCATCCAGGAACTCTGCCTGCGAGCGCGGCCTCGGGGTGTGTATGCCTCCGACCATCAGCCCGGCAGAATCGAGGCGCACTTCCAGGCAATCGCCGAATCCGATGAAGGAATACCGCGCCAGCCGTTCTCCGCCTTCGACGCTCTCCAGCAAGAAGCGCGGCTTGAACGGCGCCAGTTTGAGATAGGCCGACACCGGCGTATCCAAGTCGGCTGCGATGTCGAAAGGTGGCTTCATGTATTCCCAATTGCAAATGTCGGGGCAAAATATCGAGGCAATAAAAAACCCATCACCGTCTGTGAGCGGAGATGGGTTCTGGATAAACGACGAACTAGATTGAAACTACAGCGACCAGCGCCCACTCCTCAAGGGTGAGTACGCCACCACCAACGGGTGTTCGATTGTAAGATCGAGGCCTGCATGGAGTGCAAGTATCGCCGCCCGCAGCCTACAGCGTCAAGTGGCCCTCATGGCGTGGACGCCAGGTTTTTCTTGAATTGGCGGGTGAGTTCGACGAATCGGGGGGTCATGCCTATGTCCTCGTAGACCGGGTCGCCGTGATCGTCGCGCGAAATGACTTTCGGGCCGCGCTCGTAGGGCATGGCTGCGGCGACCTCGTCGAGGCCGGCATGCAGTAAATCCGTGACGATTTCCTCGATTTGACGCCCCGGAAAAAGTGCCACCAGCGCATGCAGCCGCGATGCGTCGTCCAATGGCAGCCGTATCGCGTACTCTTTCGCGGTGAGCGCGGGCTCGGGGTCTTTTTTCCAGCGATCGAGCAAGGACTTGAATTTCACGACTACTCCGCCATACGGGTTCTTGAGGGGTGCGTTCATTATAAGGCGGGATCCAACATGAATATGGAATTGAGCAGCGAGGAGCGCAACTGGGCGATGGCGGCGCACCTGTGCGGCCTGCTGTGGATCGTCGGCGGAACCGGGCTGATCTTCTTCCCGTTCGGGGGGTTGGTGCTGCTCACGATGCTGGGGCCGTTCATCATCTGGCGCACCAAGGGGCCATCCATGCCGTTCGTCGCCGAGCAGGCGAAAGAGTCGCTGAATTTCCAAATCACGGTATTTCTGCTCGGGCTGGTATTCCTGGTCCTCGCCTTCGTCTTGATCGGCTTCGTTTTTCTCTGGATTCTGGGCCTCGCCAATCTCGTCTTGGTCATCATCGCGGCCGTGCAGGTGAGTGACGGCAGACCCTATCGCTACCCGTTCTGTCTGCGCCTGGTGAAGTAAGCCCGCCTTGGCCGTCAATCCTCACGACACCGGCGCGATCCCGGCCGGCGGCACCGCGGCACCGGCCAAGGGCACGCCGCGACGCGGCCTGTTCGATGTCTTCGATTACAGCCGGCGCGCGCTCGTGCTGGTGTGGACCACCAACAAAGCGCTCAGCATCGTGCTTGCGGTGCTCACGCTGGTTGCCGGCATCCTGCCGGCCGGCATCGCATACGTCGGCGCGCTGATCGTCGACGCGGTGATTCACGCCGCGGACCTGCACCGACGCACGGGCGCCACGGTCTTGGCCGATGTGGTCACGTTCGTCGCGATCGAAGCACTGCTGGTGGCCGCGACCTCCATGGCGCAGCGGGGCATTTCGCTCGCGCAATCGTTGCTGCGGGCGCAATTGGGCCAGCGCGTCAACGTCATGATTCTCGAGAAGGCATTGACGCTCGATCTGACGCAGTTCGAGGATTCGGAGTTCTACGACAAATTGACGCGCGCGCGGCGCGAGGCGTCCAGCCGTCCCTTGAGCCTGGTGATGCGCACCTTCGGCCTGCTGCAAAACGCCATTTCGCTGATTTCGTTCGGCGGTCTCCTGGTGCGCTTCTCGCCGTGGGCGGTCGTGCTCCTGGTGCTGGCCGGTCTGCCCGCCTTTGTCGCCGAGGCGAAATTCTCCGGCGAGGCGTTCCGCCTGTTCCGGTGGCGTGCGCCCGAGTCTCGCATGCAGATCTACTTGGAATCGGTGCTGGCGCGCGAGGACAATGCCAAGGAGGTGAAACTGTTCCAGCTGGGACCGCGCCTGCTCGATCGCTACCGGGAGATCTTCACGCGTCTGTATCGCGAGGACCGCGATCTGACCTTGCGGCGGGACGGCTGGGGTTTCGGCCTGGGACTCATCGGCACCTGCACGTTGTACGGCGGCTATGCGTGGATCGCCGCGGAGACCGCGCTCGGTGCGATGACGGTGGGACAGATGACCATGTACTTGATGCTCTTCAGGCAGGGGCAGTCGGCCGTGAGCGCGGCGCTGTCCGCGGTCAGCGGTCTGTACGAGGACAATCTGTATCTGTCCAATCTCTTCGAATATCTCGAACAACCTGTCGGCGGCGGCAGTGGCAGCCTTAGCGTCGGGCCCCTGCCCGGAGACGGCATCCGTTTCGAGGCCGTGGAGTTCATCTATCCCGGCGCGAGCACGCCCGCATTGTCGGGCATCGATCTGCACGTCAAACCCGGCGAGAGCTTGGCATTGGTCGGTCAGAACGGCTCGGGGAAGACGACGCTCATCAAATTGCTGACTCGTCTCTACCGGCCGACACGGGGCCGGATTCTGTTGGACGGCCTCGACCTGCAGGAGTGGGATGAGACCACGTTACGACAGCGGATCGGCGTCATATTTCAGGACTTCGCGCGCTATCAAATGCTGGTGGGCGAGAACATCGGCGCCGGCGACGTGCGCGCCTTCGACGATGAGGCTCGCTGGCGCAGCGCCGCCGCCCAGGGTTTGGCCGCCGAATTCGTGGAACAGCTCCCCGCGGGCTATCGTACTCAGCTCGGCAAGTGGTTCAAGGACGGACGCGAACTGTCGGGCGGCCAGTGGCAGAAGATCGCCCTGGCACGCGCATTCATGCGCAACGAAGCGGACATTCTCGTCCTGGACGAACCCACGGCCGCGATCGATGCGGGAGCGGAGGCCGAAGTGTTCGAACACTTTCGAGAACTCACCCGCAACCGCATCGCCATCGTCATCTCGCATCGATTCTCCACCGTGCGCATGACGGACCAGATCCTGGTGCTGGAAGAGGGGCGGATCATCGAGCGGGGCAGCCACGATTCATTGATGGCCGCGAACGGCAGCTATGCCAACCTTTTCACATTGCAGGCACGCGGGTATCGTTGATCCATGAAGAGCTTGACCAAATCAAAGACCCTGGACAGCCCCGACGCACGCCCGTTGGCCGCCCGTTGGCCGCCCGTGTCCGCCATGGTCCGCAAGATTCATACCGGTTATTCCGGGCCCGCCACCGGCGATCATTACACGCAATTCGTTGCTGAATTCAAGAGCACACTCGATCAACTACTGGCGGAATCCTGATGCCTTCATTCGACGTGGTCTCCGAGATCGATACCCATGAATTGACCAACGCCGTCGATCAGGCCGTGCGCGAACTGACCCAGCGTTTCGATTTCAAGGGCACCGACGCCACCTACGAACTCGAAGAGACGACCGTGACCATGAGTGCGCCCGCGGATTTCCAGTTGAAACAGATGCTGGAGATTCTCAAATTGCGGATCGCCAAGCGCGGCATCGACGTTGCATGCCTCGAGGTGAAGGATCCTGTCGTCAATCTCGCGAAGGCCAAGCAACTGGTCGTGCTCAGGCACGGTATCGATGCGGAAACCGGCAGGAAGGTATCGCGCCTGCTGAAGGATTCGAAGCTCAAGGTTCAGGCGCAGATTCAGGGCGACAAGGTGCGCGTGATCGGCAAGAAACGCGACGATTTGCAGGACGCGATCGCGTTCCTGCGCAAGGCGGAAGTCGACGTGCCGCTGCAGTTCAACAACTTCCGGGACTAGTGCCGCAGCATCGTGATGTTGACCGGTTGCGGGATGGAGCCTCGACTGGCACGGTCACCGCACTCGCCGGGGTTCGAGCAGGTCGACGCCACGGTGCCTAGATGTCTAGCGTGTGGACTCTATCTGAGTCAGCAGGGCTTCGGTGTCGGCGGAGGGACGCAGGCTCAGACTGGTGCGCGCTTCGGCCGCCGCCCGGGTTTTGTCGCCGAGGGCGAGCAACACCTTGGCTAGGTTGTAATGAGCCAGGTAGGAGCGCGGCCGCAACTCGACCGCCCGCTGGTAGTCGTGCTGCGCGTCGTCGAATTTGCCGGTGGTGGCCGCGAGATAGCCCAGCGCCTCGAAGACAGGCCCATTGTCCGGCTGCTCGATCGCGATTCGCGCGGCCAATGACTGCGCCTCGGCCGGTTTGCCCATTTTGATGTAGCCCCAGACGATGTGATCCCAGCGCACCGCGGGCGGCGGGAACTGCGTTCCCAAGTAGAGCGAGGCGGCGGCGATCGCCGCGGCGAGAACCGAAAAAACAGGCAACTGCCATCGGCCGGGAGTGCGCACGCTCTGGACCAGGCCATCGATCCAGACGCCCGCGCACAGAGCGAGAACCGGGGCCGCGTGAAATCGAAACCGGTCCTCGGCCCAGAACACCGCCACGGTGGCCCAGGAGATGACGATGGGTAATGCAACGACGGGCCACCGCCGATCCGCGATGGCGAACCAGACCAGGCCCGCGAGTCCCGACGCGAGCAACCATGCGGACGGAGGCGGCAGCAAGTGCAGGACGGGCGAGAACAGCCGTTCCTCCGTCGCTGAACGATTGTTCGGCACTTCGGTCGCGGACAGGAAAGCGACGCCCTTGCGTGCCACGTCCTCGATGACCTGGCGCGGATGGTCGCGCATGAATTGGACGGCTTCCTCCCGCCAATAGCCATCCACCTGCGGCGGTGTCAACGGCTGCCCCACCCGGCGCTCGGCTTCGGCGGCGTAGCCGCGCCAGATCTCGCTGGGATTGAGGTAGTTCACGAACGCCGGAATCCAGATCGCCGACGCCGGATTTTGCGCGTTGTAGGCCTGATGCAGCACGATCCCGCCGTTGGTCGGCAGCGGCGAGAAACTCCCGAACGCTCCATGATTGCGCAGCGACCAGGGCGCCAGCGACAGCGCGATCCCCAGGACCACGAGCGCGGCTTTGCCAACCCGGCCCGATCGTTTGCCGGCCAGGGCGGGCAGCAGCAGGGCCGCGACTCCCGACAGCAGTAACGTCGAGCGCAGCGCCGTCCCGATCCCGCACAGCAGTCCAAAACCAAGCCACGCCAATTTTCGCTCCGAACGGCACACCGCGAGTGCGCCGGCCACCCACCAGGTCAAATAGCTCGCCACGCAAATCTCCTTCAGGAGCGTGGCGCAGAACATGATTGCCGTGGACACGAGTCCGTACAGCAGCGCGCCGTACAGGCCGGCTCGGGGGCGATTCAGCAGCCGCCCAATGCAGAGGATTCCGTACGCCGTCGCCGTGTCCAGCAGCGCCTGGAATAAATAGACGGCAACCGGATTGACGCCCACGAGCTTGAAGAGGGCGCCCAGCAGATACCCGTAACCCGGGTCCATGAACGTGAACTCGGGGCTGTCCTGACCGCGGCCGGACGCCACCGCCTGACCGAAGCGCAGGTAGTAGTCCTCGTCGGGCCCGGGCTGGTAGCTCAAGGGGCTCTGCAACGCGCTCGACAGGTGCATCGCCCGCAGTGCCAGTACCAGCGCGAGTACGCCGAACACCACCACCGGATTCAGAGCGGGGGTGCCCGATCGATCGGATTGCGGGGCCGTCATGCGACCGTCAATGGGCCTGTTCCAGACCCTTGGAATAGATCACCGTACCGTCGAGCTTCACGTTGATGGCGTCGATGTCGTCGAGGCGGTTGTAGATCTCCATGGCCTTCTCCGGCCCCAGCACGAACGCGGTCTTCGACAGTCCATCCGTGCGGGTCGCATACGGTCCGATGATGGTGGCGCTGCGCACCTTGCTGGCCGAATGCCCCGTGTGCGGGTCGATGATGTGGTGATAGCGCACCCCATTCTCCTCGAAGAACCGCTCGTAATCGCCGGAGGTCGAGATGGCGGCATCGACCAGCGGGATGCGCGTGATGACTTCGCCGGCGCCTTTTCGAGGATCGCGTATGCCGACCATCCAGGGTTTGCCGAATCGATCGCCGATGATGCGGCTGTCGCCGCCCGCCGATACGTAGGCACGCGTGAACCCCAGCGACTTGAGGACGTCGATGCCGCGATCGACGGAGTAGCCCTTGGCGATGCCGCCCAAATCGATGCGTACGCCCTGCTGCGAGAACTGCACGGTTTGCTTCTTGGCGTCGAGGACCACGTGATGGTAATCCACCGCCGGCAACGCCTTGCTGATCTGGCCTTCATCGGGGCGTACATGCTTCCGGAAATCGTACAAATAGCCGACGCTTGCGTACGTGATGTCGAAGGCGCCGTCGGTAATGACCGAATACTCCTTGGCCGTGGTCAGCAGATCGAACAGCTCCTTGGTGATGGGCATGGGGCCGGCGGCCGCATGGGCATTGACCTGCGACACCTCGCTGGTGGGTTTGTAGGTGCTCATCGACTCGTCGATGTGGCGCATCTCATCGAGCACCGCATCGATCGCTCGGTCGGCCTTATCCTTGTCGTCCGCCCAGAGTTCCACCGTGATGCGGGTGCCCATGATGCCGTCGGTCACGCGGCGGATCCATTCCGCATGCGCCGGAACGGCCAGACAAAGGAGCAGCGCCGGCAGAACGACGCGCGATGAGAAGTGAGTGTTCATAGTCCGCCTAGCCGATTGTAATGCCGTAGAGTATCTTGGCCGCCGAATTGTTCGGTACCAATTACCGCGCGACGGTGGCGACCAGCGTGCCCAATTTGGTCCGCGGCGCAGTGATCCCGATGACCGTGGGATTTCAGGCGCTGCTGCCGGCCTTGGGCGTCATCGCCGCGGGCTCATGGGTCGGATACACCGTGTTGGCCGTGGCAATCGCGGCCATCCTGACGCTGCCGGAGACCTTTCATCGCGAGCTCGACTACCAGGAGCGGGTCTAGCGCGCGGTGCGCGCCCAGCGCCACTGCACGACCGCCAGGGCGCTCCCGATCATGCCGCCCAAGTGGGCGAAGTGCGCGATGCCGGACAAGGTCCCCGTCACCCCCATGAACAGCTCGACACCCGCATAGAGAGCCGCGAACAGCCAGGCAGGCATGGGTATGGGCGGGATCAGGGGGATGACCTTGCGATGGGGAAACAACAGGGCATACGCAAGCAGCAGGCCGAAAACCCCCCCCGACGCGCCGATCGTGGGCGCGGGCGGTGCGCCCAGCAGCGGGGGAATGTACAACTGCGTGAGCGCGGCGGTGACGACGGACGCGAAGTAGCACGCGAGGAGTCGCGTCGGCCCGACGTAGCGCTCGATCTCCGCCCCGAACATCCACAGCCCCAGCATGTTCAGCAGCAGATGCGAGAAGTTGCCGGTACTATGCAGGAACGCATAGGTAACGATCTGCCAGACATGAAAATACACGCGCCCGTCGATCGGCTGCCGCGGCCACAGCGCCAGCGGCACCTCCAATCCGCCCTTGTATACGGCCTGCAACAGGTACATCAGTACGTTGGCGGCAATGAGGCATTTGACGGCTCGAGCGTTCTTCACCAGCTATTCTAACCCGTCATGCGCGCCGTATTCCTGGATTACGAGACCGTTTCCAACGGAGACTTGAGCACCGCTTCCTTGATGGACGCGATGCCGGACCTCGAGTTTCACGGGTCGACGGACGGCGCGCAGATCGACGCGCGAATCGCGGACGCGCAGATCGTCCTGCTGAACAAGTTCGTGCTGACACGCGCGCACCTCGCGTCGGCCCGGCATTTGAAACTGATCGGCCTCGCCGCGACCGGAACCGACAATGTGGATCTCGCCGCCGCGCGCGAACTCGGCATCGCGGTCTGCAACGTACGCGGTTATTGCAGCCAGTCGGTGATGCAGCAGGTGTGGGCCATGATCTTGAGCCTCAACCAGCACATCAGCGATTACTGTCGTTTGGCGAGGGATGGCTCCTGGGTCAGGAGCGAGACCTTCACCGTGCTCAGCCTTCCCATCCGCGAACTGTCGGGCATGACTTTCGGCGTCGTCGGCTGGGGAGAATTGGGCCGTGCGGCAGCCAAGGCGGCGCAGGCGTTCGGCATGCGAGTCATCATCGCGAACCGCCCCGGAGGCGCGACCGAGCCCGGCCGCTACGCGCTGGACGAACTGCTCGCCCTGTCCGACGTGGTCTCGCTGCATTGCCCGCTCACCGCGGCCACCAGAAACCTGATCGGCGAGCGCGAATTGTCCCTGATGAAACCCGATGCCCTCATCATCAACACCGCGCGCGGCGGTTTGATCGACGGCCAGGCGCTCGCGGCGGCGCTCAAGGCCGGGCGTCTCGGCGGCGCCGGGATCGATGTGCTACCGCAGGAGCCCCCCGTGGATGGCGATCCGCTGCTCGATCCTGGGATCCCGAACCTGCTGTTGACGCCGCATATCGCCTGGGCCGCCCGCGAGGCCCGGCAACGCTGCCTCGACGAGGTCGCCGCCAATGTCCGGGATTTCCTGACGGGCGGGCGGCGCGCCCGGGTCGTCTAGGAGTTCAGCCCCGAGCCTGCTTCTTTTCTTTCTTCGCAGCGCGCTTCTCTTCCAGCGTCTTCGTCGGCTTTTTCTTGTCTTCTTTCTTTCGATCCATGCCTTTGCCCATGATTCGCACTCCTCTCGTGTTAAAAAGCGATCAATCCTTCTTGGGCCGGCCTGCCGCCGGCTTCCGGCTCAACATTTTGCGTTCGGCATCGCGCGGCGGCTTGGGCGGCTTCTCGCTGACTTTGCTGATCCGCAGCTCCCGGCCCGCCACCAACACCTTCTGCAATAGCTTGAATATCTGCTTCGGCATGCCTTCGGGCAAGTCCACGAAGCTGTGATCCTCGCGGATGTCGACGCGGCCTATATGCACGCCTTCGATTCCCGCCTCATTCGCGATCGCGCCGATCACATTGCTCGGCTTGATACCATGCGTGGACCCGACTTCGATACGAAAAGTTTCCATCAATCCGCTGGCGGATCGTGGACGCGGCTCACGCGGCGGCTCGGCGCGCGAGCGTTCGCGTTCGGCGGGGGCTGCCCGCTCGGGCGCACGCCCGTGATCGCTCTCGTGCGAACGCACCGCGGGAAATGAGCGTTCCGGTGCCGAGCGCGCCGCTGTCGAGCGATCGGACGAATGCTCTCGGTCTCGCGGCGGCGGGCGCTCGAAGGATCGAGGCCGTTCCGCTCGCTCTTCGTAAGGCGCGGTGCGCGTGGGCGCTGCGCCGGCACTCGCACGGGCGCGCGCTGTGCCGCCGGTCTCGTCGGGGCCATGGCTGGGTTTGGCCCCCAGCAGCAGCGGAGTCGACCCTTGGGCGAGGCTCGCGAGCGCGGCGGCGATGTCGATGAGCGGCAAGCCGGTTTCGGCTTCCAGCTGTTCCACCATCGGCCGGAACGCGCTCATGTCGGCTTCCGCCACGGTCTCGGTAACCCGTTGCTTGAACTTCGAGATTCGCAGCGCGTTGACCGCGTCGACCGTCGGCAGGTTCATCGGTTCGATCACTTGCCGCGTGGCGCGCTCGATGGCGCGCAGCATGTTGCGTTCGCGCGGCGCGATGAACAGGATCGCTTCGCCTTTGCGCCCGGCGCGGCCGGTGCGGCCGATGCGATGCACGTACGATTCGGTGTCGTACGGCACGTCGTAATTCACCACGTGCCCGATCCGTTCGACGTCGAGGCCGCGCGCGGCGACGTCGGTGGCGACCAGAATGTCGATTTGCCCGGCTTTGAGCCGCGCCACCGTCCGCTCACGCTGGGGCTGCGGAATATCGCCGTTGAGCGGGGCGGCCGCAAAGCCGCGGGCCTCGAGTTTCTCGGCCAGTTCCACCGTGGACTGCTTGGTGCGCGTGAAGACCAGCATGCCGTCGAAAGTTTCGGCCTCCAGGATCCGGGTCAGGGCGTCCAGTTTGTGCATGCCGCTGACCATCCAATAGCGCTGACGGATATTGGTGGCGGTGGTGGTCTTGCTCTTGATGGTCACTTCGACCGGTGATCGCAGATGTTTTGCTGCGATGCGGCGAATCGGCGCCGCCATGGTGGCGGAAAAGAGCGCCACTTGCCGGTCGGGCGGCGTCTGTTCGAGGATGCTTTCGACCGCGTCGAGGAAACCCATCTGCAGCATTTCGTCGGCTTCGTCCAGCACCAACAGCGTCAGGCCGCTCAATTTCAGCGTGCCGCGATTCATGTGATCGATCACGCGGCCCGGGGTCCCCACGACCACGTGCGAGCCGCGGCGCAAGGCGTTGAGCTGGGGCTGGTAGCTTTGGCCGCCGTAGATCGGCAGAACGTGGAAACCCTTGATGTGGGCGGCATATTTCAAGAAGGCTTCGGCCACCTGCAGCGCCAGTTCCCGCGTGGGCACCAGCACCAATACCTGCGGCTCGTGCTTCGACAGGTCGATGCGGGAGAGCGCGGGCAGCGCGAATGCCGCGGTCTTGCCGGTGCCGGTTTGTGCCTGGCCCAGCATGTCCTTGCCCGACAACAGCACCGGAATGGTCGCGGCCTGGATGGGCGATGGCGACTCGTAACCCACGTCGGTGAGCGCACGCAACACGGGTTCCGACAGCGCGAGATCGCGGAAACTCACCGGTGGGCTCTCGCCCGCGGGGACTGCACTCATAAGGAATCGCCTTCAAGAATTGACCGCAAGTCTAGCGGTTTGACTAAGTATTGCTACCATGCGCGTCCTGAAGAAGGACACAAACTCATGGGACGTATATTCGAAGTCAGAAAGCACGCGATGTTCGCTCGTTGGAACCGGATGGCGAAGCAGTTCACCCGCGTGGCGAAAGACATCGCGATAGCGGTTCACGCCGGAGGCCCTGATCCCGCGGCAAATCCGACACTGCGCCGCATTCTACAGAATGCGCGCGCCGTTAATATGCCGAAGGACAAGACCGATGCCGCGATTCGCCGCGCATCCGGCAAGGACGCAGCGAATTATCAGGAAATCCTCTACGAAGGCTACGCGCCGCACGGCGTCGCGCTGCTGGTGGAGACGGCCACCGATAACCCGACCCGCACGGTGGCTAGCCTGCGCAACATCTTCACCAAGGGCTCGGGCAATCTTGGCAATACCGGCAGTGTCAGCTTTTTATTCAAGAAAATGGGCGTTTTTCGCCTCGATCCCTCGAGCGTCAAAGACCAGGACGAGCTGGAGCTGGACCTCATCGACTACGGCCTGGAGGAGATGGGGGAAAGCACCGGCGAGAAGGGTGAACCGCAATTGGTGATCCGCTGTGCGTTCAACGACTTCGGCAACCTGCAGGAGGCGCTCGAAACGCGGGGCATGACGCCGCTGTCCGCCGAACATGAATACATATGCGCCGTCCCCATCGAACTTCCCGAAGAGCAGGCCGCCGAAGTCCTTGCGCTGATCGATAAGCTGGAACAGGACGATGACGTCCAGAAGGTGTTCCATACGCTGGCCTAGATCCTGTTTAAACTATTGATTCCCATGGGTTTATCGATGGTTGACCACCCCGTAGGCCCAGCGCAACACGGGTTGCAGCCGGGGCGAGACCATGGTCAAAGCCCGCTCGTAATCGACCCATCGGGCTTCATGGTGCTCGGGCATCCCTAAATCCGGGTTGATGGGCAGCAGGATGTGCGTTTCCTTGCTGCGCGCGATGTAGTAGCGCGCGATCTTGCCCTTGTTATAGGGACCGGTGTCCATGTACACCATGCCCCAGTCGAAGGAAATGTCGTCCAGCGTCGTCTCCTCGCGCACCTCGCGGATCGCGGCATCGATCGCAGACTCGCCCGCCTCCACCAGCCCCTTCGGAAAATCCCAATTGCGGTAGGCCCGCAGCAGCAAAAATCGCAATTTCCGCTCGAGCACGCTCACCACCACGACGCCCGCGGACATTCTTGTGGGAGGCACGACTGACGGCATGGCGGCGCTCTTGATGGTGCCCGTAGTGTACAGCCAGGAGCCGCCGCCCTGCGTTGCCGCCCCGCAGGCGTCAATGCCGAACGTCGCGACGCGCGGGTGGCGAGGCCCGGTGTGACTACCCTGCCGCGTGGCGGCGGGAGCGCGCCTGCGCGTCCCGCTTGCGGGCCACGCCCTGCGGCTTACGCAGCAGCGGCGACGGACAACGGCGAGCGGATCAAGTGATCGAAGGCGCTCAGGGAGGCTTTCGCCCCTTCGCCCATCGCGATCACGATCTGCTTGTACGGCACGATGGTGCAGTCGCCTGCCGCAAACACTCCAGGTACGGACGTCTGGCCGCGGGCATCGACCTCGATTTCGCCGCGCGCCGATAGCTTGACCGTGCCCTTCAGCCAGTCGGTATTCGGGACGAGACCGATCTGCACGAACACGCCGGCGAGTTCGACCGTATGCGCGATGCCGCTCTGTCGATCCTTGTACACGAGCGCCGTCACTTTCTGGCCGTCGCCGATCACCTCGGTGGTCTGCGCGCTCGTGACCACCGTCACATTGGGCAGACTGTGGAGCTTGCGCGTGAGCACGGCATCCGCCCGCAATTGCGGGTCGTACTCGATGACGGTCACATGGCTCACCAGCCCGGCAAGATCGATGGCCGCCTCGACGCCGGAGTTGCCGCCGCCGATCACCGCGACCCGCTTACCCTTGAACAACGGCCCGTCGCAATGCGGGCAGTACGCCACGCCGCGGTTGCGGTATTCCCGCTCGCCCGGCACATTGATCTCGCGCCAGCGGGCGCCCGTGGCGATGACCACCGACTTGGCCTTCAGGGCCGCGCCATTGACGAGCTTGATTTCGATCAGGTCGCCGGGAATGAGGCTGGCGGCGCGTTGCAGATTCATGACATCCACGTCGTAGGTGGTGATGTGCTGTTCCAGCCCCGTGGCGAGCTTGTGGCCTTCGGTCTCCTTGACGGAGATGAAGTTCTCGATCCCGACGGTATCCAACAACTGGCCGCCCAGACGCTCTGCCGCGATGCCCGTGCGGATGCCCTTGCGCGCCGCATAGATGGCCGCGGCCGCGCCGGCGGGGCCGCCGCCGACCACCAGCACGTCGAAAGGCGCCTTGGCATTGAACCGCGCGACGTCGCGCTCGGCGCCGCCCGCGTCGAGCTTGGACACGATTTCCTCGAGTTCCATGCGCCCCTGGCCGAACGGCTGGCCGTTCAAGAATACGGTGGGCACGGCCATGATCTGCCGCCGCTCGACCTCGTCCTGGAACAAGGCGCCGTCGATCATGGTGTGATGAATTTTGGGATTCACGACGGCCATCAGATTCAGCGCCTGGACCACATCGGGGCAGCTCTGACAGGTCAGTGAAACGAATGTCTCGAAATTGAACTCGCCGTCGAGCCCACGGATCTGTTCGAGGACCGCGGGCGCGGCCTTCGACGGATGACCGCCGGCCTGCAGCAACGCCAGCACCAGCGACGTGAACTCATGGCCCATCGGCAGTCCCGCGAAACGCACGTGCGGCGGCTGGCCGGGGCGGCGCAACGCAAAGGACGGCTTGACTTGGGCTTCATCGCGCTGCGGATCGAGGGTGACCAGCGGCGATAGAGACACGATGTCGTGCAGCAACTCGAGCATCTCTCGCGACTTGTCGTTGTCATCGACCGAGGCGACGATTTCGACCGGCTGAGTGAGCCGCTCCAAGTAGCCTTTCAACTGAGTTTTGAGATTGGCATCGAGCATGCTGTTCACCTTGAGATTGCTTACCTTAACTTTGGTGGGTGGCCGTGAGCACCCTCGTGCCCACGGCCCCGCACCGTCAAGACTTCAACCAAAACCTCGCAGAGCTTGCGCCCGGCAATCAGATCTTGCCGACCAGATCGAGGGACGGAGTCAGCGTCTGCGCGCCGGGGGTCCACTTGGCCGGGCACACTTCGCCCGGATGAGTGGCGACGTACTGCGCCGCCTGGACCTTGCGCAGCAGCTCCTTCGCGTCGCGGCCGATGCCGTTGTCATGCACCTCGATGACCTTGATCTTGCCCTCGGGATCGATGACGAAGGTGCCGCGGTACGCGAGTCCTTCCTCCTCGATCAGCACCTCGAAGGCGCGCGACAGCGCCAACGTCGGATCGGCGATCATCGGGTATTGCACCTTGGCAATGGTGTCCGACGTGTCGTGCCAGGCCTTGTGCGTGAA
>PLAH01000135.1 GCA_003134045.1 Gammaproteobacteria bacterium | reverse complement strand
GTACGGTACTACCAGCGACGTCGTCTGTTGGCTGTCCCACATAGCGCTGGCGGTACTCGCCGCGCTGCACCTCCGTCTGCGGCACGTCGATGGGCACCGCGATGCTGGCGGTCGCGATGCCGATGCATGGGATTATTGCCCCCCCAGAAGGTTCGCCTACGCGTCACTTGCGAGTTTAAAATCGCGGTCTCCAGTGAGTGTCGCTCACTCGACTCTTTGCAAGCTCATGATACCGGGAGAATTGTGTCGCCCGCGCGCCCACGGCGCTACTATAGAGCGTATGGGAAGCCAAGTGATGTGCGTCGAGGACAATAAGCACATTCCCCATGGACCCACCGGAGTGGAACAAGCTGAATAAGCATCATCACCGAATGGAAAAAACGCAAAGCGACGGTTGCGGCCGTTCGCAATGGGCTTGTTTGGCCCTCTTGCTCGGACTTATCGCCCTAGCGTCGATCCGGATAGCGCAAGCCGACAACTTCTCGCGCGTCTACTATGACGCCAGCAAAGACGAACTCGTCATTCGGATGAATTACCGCGGCACGAATCCGGATCACACATTTACCCTGCAATGGGGACCGTGCAAGACTACTCAGGACGGGGCTCCAAGCGAGATGGCCGCGGACGTGCTGGACAGCCAATGGCAGGACAATGCCCAACGTGATTTTAAAAAAACGTTTCGGGTCAAATTGGCGGACATGGTGTGCCGGCCTTGCAAACTGACCTTGAGAACTGCCCCCCGGTTCTTCTACATGCTACAAATCCCCCCGGCGAACATCCGCCAACCGTAACTCGCCGAAAAGCGGCACCGATGGACGGCACCACTCTCAATGCGGCGATTTGCAGCCCTCGAAAGTCCAGGGGTCACCCGGCCGTACTGGCAGTGCCAATATTGCGCGCCGCAAATGCCGTCATGATCATCGCCAAACCGAAGAAGAACAAGTTGATACCTACGTAAAGTCCGACAACCCAACTCGCCGTATTGGGCCAGCCACTCCAGATCAAATAGGCCAACACCAAGTTGATGAGGCCGCCGATCGAGGTCCAGCCCCGATTGTGCAAATAGCGACGGAACTGCAGCGCGATGAAAATAACTGCAATTCCCTCGAGGACGAAAAACACGGCCATCAAAAAGGTGAGCGTGATTTCGCCTTGGAGCGGACGGGCGACGAGGAGAACGCCGAGTATCTCAGCCAGAACACCGACACAGCACTCCGAGAGCGGTGCTCGGGAGCAAGAGGGCGGGATCTCGCAACGATGAGCACCAACCTGGACATTGATGCGAAACGTCCAAAACTATCGCTCGTTGCGGCAACCGCATTGGATCCCGTCCCCAAGACGAAACCTCCTCCTTTCCTACCTGTAATGGTGCAGAAAGGTCTGAGCCATGTAGCGGGCGCCTACTGTGCCTACCGCAATGAACATCACTCAAGGACATTCATCATGAGTTACGACCAGACGGCAGCCGCTGCCAAACGCTCCACGGACCCCCGATTTCGACCCCCCTCCCTTTCAGAAGACGCGGACATCGCAGTACCCATGCGCCTTCCAGAGGGAAGCAACGACAGTTTTCGCGCGTTACGCGATGTGGTCCAAGAACATTCCACCTGGATTAAACCCCTTCAACAAGAAATGGCACGGGTCATCGTTGGGCAAACGCAACTGGTGGACCGGCTTCTCGTGGCGCTTCTCACCAACGGCCATGTGCTTCTCGAGGGCGTTCCGGGGCTAGCCAAGACGCTATCGCTCAAGACGCTGGCCGATTGTGTTGCGCTGCACTTCAAACGGCTGCAATTCACGCCGGATATGCTGCCGGCCGACATTGTCGGCACCATGATCTACAGCCCCCAGGACGGTAAGTTCCGCACCAAGCACGGACCGATTTTCAGCAATCTCATTCTGGCCGACGAGATCAATCGCGCACCCGCCAAAGTGCAGAGCGCACTGCTCGAAGCCATGCAGGAGCATCAAGTCACCATTGGCGAGGAAACGTACGCCCTACCGAATCCCTTTCTGGTGCTGGCGACGCAGAATCCGTTGGAGCACGAGGGCACCTACCCCCTTCCCGAAGCGCAGATCGACCGCTTCATGATGAAGGTCGTGATTACATACCCCAGTCGCACGGAGGAGCGCGCGATCCTGGATGCCAATGCCACCACGGCGCCAGGACTGACGGTGCGTCGCATCGTCACGAGCGAACAGCTATTGAAGGCGCGGCACGTCGTCAATTCCATCTACATGGACGATAAGATCAGGGACTATATCGTCGATTTGGTGCTCGCTACCCGTCCGCCCATCGCCGCTTCGTTCAATATCAACGGCTACATCCAAAATGGGGCATCGCCGCGCGCCACGATTAACTTATGCCTTGCCGCGCGCGCGACGGCCTTCATCAACGGGCGCCACTTCGTCACTCCGCAGGACGTGAAGAGCATCGCTCTGGATGTACTCCGCCATCGGGTGACTGTGAGCTACGAAGCCGAGGCCGAGAATGTCACATCAGAGGACATCGTCCGAAAATTGCTCGACACCCTTCCCGTTCCCTAACGCCAGCTGAGCAATCGACGAGGACAATCCAATGAATGCCATTTCCACAAAAGCCATGCTCGATAGGATCCGCCGATTGGACATTCGCACACGGCGGATGATGAACGACAGCGTGGCCGGCGAATATCACTCCGTATTCAAGGGCCGCGGAATGGACTTCGACGAAGTCCGCGAGTATGTGCCCGGCGATGAGGTTCGGGCGATCGATTGGAACGTCACCGCACGCGCCGGGCACCCCTTCGTGAAGAAATATGCCGAGGAGCGGGAGCTCAATATTCTCCTGCTGGTCGACATCAGCGCCTCGGGAAACTTCGGTTCAGGGACCCAGAGCAAGCGGGAGCTGGCCGCCGAGCTGGCCAGCCTCTTGGCATTATCCGCCATTCGCAATAGCGACAAGGTCGGCTTGCTTCTCTACACCGACCGGATCGAAGAGTACCTGCCACCTACGAAGGGACGGCGTCACGTAATGCGCGTCGTGCGTGAAATTCTCTACCACTCAGCCAAGGGGCGGGGAACTGATACCGTCAAAGCCCTCGAAGTGGCGGGCCACGTGCTGCATCGTCGCGCCATTGTGTTTCTCATTTCCGATTTTCAGTCGAATGGTGACGCTGCAAAGGCTCGCGACGCGCTGCGGCGAGCCATGCGGCAGACGAATCGCCGCCATGATCTCATCGCCGTTCAAATCGAAGATCCGCGCGAGAGGGATCTGCCCGACGTAGGGCTTTTGTCGTTGGAGGACGCCGAGTCGGGCGAAATGGTGGAACTCGACACGTCTGACGTCTCGGTTCGCGAACGCTTCAACCAAGAAGCTGTTACACGAGTCAAAAAGCTCCTCGGCGATATTCGATCTGAAGGTGTCGACACCCTGGAATTGAAAACGAACGCCCCCTATTTGCCGGCGCTGCAACGATTCTTCAAGAGCCGGGGACGGAAACGTCTATGAGCAGTCATTCCGTCCGCACCCGCCGATTTCGCGGATCCGTCGCGATTGCCACCTTAATTCTGGCGTCGATCATTGGTTGCGGTGCCGTAGCGCAGGCACAGGCCCCAACGCTCTCCGGCTCGCCGGCTGCCATGGCTTCGGCTTCGGCTTCGGCTTCGGCGCAAGATATTCGCGAAATTAGAGGCCCGAAGCCCATCACGTCGGCTTGGCTAATTCCGCTGATCGCACTCTCAACCCTCCTCTCGGGAACCGCCCTTTGGGCGGCGTGGGCTTGGTATCGGCGCCGCCCGGGGTTGTTCCTCCAAACGCCCGCTGAGATCGCACTCGCCCGTCTAGCCTATGCGCGTCGGTTGATGCAGGCAGAGCTGGGCCGCGACTTCTCGATTGAAGTGTCGAGCACCGTGCGTGAATACATAGAAAGCCGCTTCAGGGTCTTGGCCGCCCACCTCACGACTCATGAATTCTTGCACGATTCATTGAGTTCCGCTGACCCGCTGCTGGCCGCCAATAGGCCGTTGCTGGTTGAGTTCATGGAGTCCTGCGATCTCGCCAAATTTGGCGGCTGGAGTCTATCCATCCAGGACATGGAGGCGATGCGGCAGAACGCTCGACGCTTCATCGTCGAGTCTGCGGCGGAGGCTGACCGAGCGGACAGCGCCACGGACCCGGTTACGATATCAACCAACCTGACACCAGCCCCCGCGACCAAAACGCCGGCGGTCACCCCAAGAGAAACCTATGATTCAGTTCCTTCAACCTGAATGGCTGTGGCTGTTGACGCTCCTGCCACTCGTGCTGTTATGGCGAGGCCGTAAGGGCAGCGTAGCGGCAGTCGAATTTTCCAATATCGGCGTCGCCCAAACGGTCGCGCGCAGCACGCGAAGCCGCGCGGGGCGCTGGGTCTGGTTGTTGCCCGTCCTCGCCGGTGCCCTCCTGGTCGTCGGGATGGCTCGGCCACAGTTGGCCCACGGCCGCACTCAAGTGACCGCAAGTGGCATCGACATCATGCTGGGGCTGGACGTCTCGGGCTCCATGCAAGCGCTCGATTTCAAGATGGACGGCAAGCGCGTCAATCGCATTGACGTCGTCAAATCCGTGGTTTCCAAATTCATCGAGGAGCGGCCCGACGATCGCATCGGCATCGTGTCATTTGCGGGGGCGCCTTATTTGATAAGCCCGCTGACCCTCGATCACGATTGGTTGCAACAGAACCTCGATCGCGTCAGCGTCGGGGGAGCCGACGACGGAACCGCGATTGGCTCCGCGATTGCGGCGAGCGTGAATCGTCTGCGCGAGTCGCCCGCCAAGTCAAAGATCGTCATCTTGCTCACCGATGGCATGAACAACGCCGGGAAATTGTCGCCCATGGCAGCCGCTGAAGCGGCCAAGGCCCTGGGAGTCAAAATCTATACCATCGCGGTAGGCGTCCGCGGCGAAGCGCCGGTTCCGGTCAAGGACGAGTTGGGAAATACCCAATTGGTCATGGCCAAGGTCGATGTGGATGAAAAAACCTTGCAGGCCGTGTCGGCCCTGACGGGCGGGTCGTTCTACCGGGCGGTCGATACCGATTCGCTCAAGAATATCTATGAGCAGATCAACCGTCTCGAGAAAACCAGCCGAACGGCACAGCATTTCGAGCACTACCAAGAAATTTATACCTGGGCGCTGTTCCCGGCCATCGCTCTGCTCGGGCTAGGTTTCGGGCTGGAAAACACACGATTTCGGAGGCTTCCATGATCTTTGTCCATCCCTGGTGGCTACTGGCCGGAGCCATGGCTTGCGGAGCGATGTTGTGGGTTTGGCGCCGTTACGACGCACGACAACGCGCAGCGCTCGAGCAATTTGTCGCGCCGCAACTTCGGGCGCGGCTCACGCACTCGCTTTCAGGCACACGGACCATGGTGAAACGCGCGCTGCTTACCGCGTCAATCGCACTCTTGTTCGTGGCGCTCGCCGGGCCGCAGGCCGGATATCGCTGGGAACAAGTCAAACGCCGGGGTAACGACATCATTTTTGCCGTCGACACCTCGCGCAGCATGACGACTCCCGACGTGAAGCCGAATCGGCTCGCGCGTGCCAAATTGGCGATCGACGATTTCGTCAATCGCTTGAACGGCGATGCCGTCGGGCTGGTTGCGTTCGCCGGCACCGCATTTCTTCAAACCCCCATTACTCTCGACTACGGGGCGTTTCATGAATCGCTCGCAGCACTCGACACCCATATCATTCCTCGCGGCGGCACCAACATCACCAGCGCCATTCACGAAGCCCAGGCAGCGCTACAACGTCGGCCGGGCAGCGACAAGATATTGATCCTGGTGACCGACGGAGAAGATCTCGAAGGCGATTCACTGGCGGCCGCCAAAGCGGCGGCGGCTCAGGACGGGCTCAAGATTTTCACGGTCGGCGTCGGTTCGGCGAACGGCGATCTGATTCCACTGTCGGCGGATCAAGGTGGGGGATTCATGAAAGACAGCGACGGTCGCCTGGTCAAATCCCACCTCGACGAATCGGCGTTGAAGGCCCTGGCCGCGGCGACCGGAGGATCCTATGCGCCGCTCGGCGCGGCGAATGAAGGGCTAGACGCCATCTATCAGGAAGCGCTTGCGCCGCTTGCGAAGCACGATCTCGAGTCGCGAGCGCAAAGGGTCTATACGCAACGATTCCAATGGCCGCTCGGCGTCGCGTTCATCTTGCTGCTCGGGAGCTTGATGGTAGGGACCCGCCGACGCGTCGCCTCATCGCGCTCGCTATCAAGTTCGCCTGCCGTCAATGAGCCACCCCTGTCTCGGTTTGCTCTTCTCACCTCGGCGGCGCTGTTGGGCGTGTGCTGGCTCCTCCCGATGCATTCGGCTCACGCCTCCCCATCAAGTGCAGCCACGGCCTACGAACGCGGCGACTTCTCGGCGGCGGAGCGCGACTATTCTGCGGCAGCGGCGAGCAATCCCAAGCAACCGATCCTGCAGTTCGACGCGGGGGCGGCGGCCTATAAGGCCGGAGAGTATCCGCAGGCCGCGCAGGCATTCCAAGCGTCCGTGAATGCGTCCACATCCGGAGACGCTCACCGATTGGCCGATCAAGAGGACGCCTACTACAACCTTGCCAACACCCTGTATCGCGAGGGTCAGAAAACCGAACAAGGCAACCCCCAGGAGACCATTCAGAACTGGACAAAGGCCGTTAAAACCTATGATGCCGCGTTGCAGCTACGCGCCGATGACGCCGACAGCAAGTTCAACCGCGATCTGGTGAGCCGCAAGCTGGAGGCGTTGAAAAAGGCCCAGACTCAGCAAAACCGATCAGCGCAAAATCAGCCGAAGCAACCCTCGCAGCCTCAGCAATCGAAGCCGCAGCAAGGTCAGGGGCAGCAATCAAAGGACAACTCGAGTCAGCCGAAATCGCCACAACAAGCGGGACAACCGAAGCAGCAGCCCGGTGGCCAGCCTCAGGAGGGCAACGGGCAACCTGGGCAGCCCAATGGGCAACCGCAACAGTCCAACGGACAACCTCAGCAGGCGAAGCAAAATGCCGGCGGTACGCCGTCCGGCAAGGACCAGACGAATCCGGATCAATCTCCACAAACGGGGCAAAAGAGCGAGTCGACGGCCGGGGCCGACGGATCAATCCCGCGGCCCGATCGGGGCCAAGGCAGCGCGGACTCACGACCTGGCCAAGTGGCGCAGGCGGGGGATGACCAACGAGCGCCCGGCGAGATGAGCCGGCAGGAAGCACGCCAACTACTAGATTCCGTCAAAAACGAGGAGCGTCGCCCGCCCTCCGCTCCGGTGGCGCGCAATGGTGCGAGCGACACGTCATCCGATGAACCCCTCAAGGATTGGTGATTCGACATGAACATCCAACGGTTGAAATGGTTGTCGGCCCTGATGGCATTGACGATTGCGTCCACAGGCATCGCAAAGGAATCCCCTGCGGCGGTCACACAAAGCATCGAACCGGCGACAATCGCCTTGGGCGAGGCCAGCCGTCTCACTATTGCCGCATCGGGAGCTGATACGTCCGAGATCACGCCACCCATGGTCAACGGCCTCGAATTCGTCGCCGTCGGTCAATCTCAGCGCGTCGAGTCAGTCAACGGCGTCACGACCTCTACCACGTCCGTTACCTACCAGGTAATCCCCCGAGAGGCCGGCGTGTACACGATCCCTGGCGCGGCCTCGGGTACACCACCGGTAGTGCTGACAGTGAATCCGGGCAGCGGAGGCAGCGGCCCCTCACGTGGCTTCGCCACCGCGCAAACTCCGCAGGTCGCTCCCGGCGTGACGCCCGCCGGACGGGCCGACATGAATGCCGATGGCTCCGCGTTCGTTCGCCTGCATCTAGCCAAGCATGAACTCTACGTTGGCGAAACGATCCCCGTTGACATCGAAGTCGGAATGCGCAACGGGTTCGTGGCCTCTCTCAACGGACTTCCCACGCTCAACGGCGATGAATTCACGTTAAACAAATTGTCCTCGGAGCCACAGAAAACCGAAGACGTCATCGACGGCAAGCCCTTTACGGTACTGACGTGGCACAGTGCGCTGGCCGCCGTCAAGCCGGGTACCCTGTCGCTGACAGTGGAAACACCACTCACTGTACGGATGCGCACCCGCCCCGACGCGGGACCGTTTGGCGAGGCTGGTTTGGACGCTTTCTTCAACGATCCGATGTTTCAAAACTTCTTCGGCGCATCGACCGAGAAGGAGATCACGGTTGCGAGCAAACCTGCCAATTTTACGGTTCTCGCGTTACCGACTCGCGATCAGCCCGCGGACTTCAGCGGCGCCGTAGGGCATTTCAGCGTCAGCAGCGACCTATCGGATGGCAAAGCCGCGGTGGGGGATCCGGTCACGCTGCGAATGCGCATTTCCGGCACCGGCAATTTCGACCGCGTTTCCTCGCCAATGCTACATGATGTCGCGCGCTGGAAGACCTACGCTCCTACCGCCAATTTCGAACCCTCGGATTCCATGGGCTTTCGTGGCGTGAAAACCTTCGAGCAACCTGTCATTGCGATGCAGCCGGGTGCGCAGTCCCTGCCACCGGTCACCTTTAGCTGGTTTGATCCGAGCACCCGCCAATATGCGCAAGCTCGGACGTCGCCACTGCCCGTTGACATTTCGCCGGCTCCGGAAGAGCGCTCGGTCGCGCACCAGCTAAGGCCGCAGGCCAATCCGAGCGCCTTGACACCGAGCGGCTCGGCACCCGCCGATGCGGCGGCTAGCGGGCTGCGCGCCGACCACGTAATCAAGGGGCGCGGCGCCGCATCGATGACCCCGTATTATTACCAACCCAAGTACTTGGGAGTGCCGTCCGCACTGCTGTTGGCTCTCTCGGGCGTCTGGTTCTGGCAGCGCCGTCGCGAACAGGCCGCAGCAGACGCTATCGCGGAGGGCAATCGGCCGTCTCTGGATCCGCAGCCGCTGATCAATGTTATGGACGACGCCCGTACGGCCGGGGATTCGGATCTCTTTTTCAAATCGGCACGTGCCGCGCTACAGAGGGACTTGGCCTCGAAATGGCAACTCTCCCCTGAGGCGATCACGCTGGAAGAAGTCAGCGAGCGCCTCGGCGCTAAAAGCGATGTCGCCCGCCTCTTCACGCTCGCGGATGAGACCGCTTACGCCGGAACCAGGCTCACCACTCTCGACTACCAGCAATGGAGGCAATTGGTTATGGGTCACATCAATGCCAAGGGCATGTCATGAAGCGCACAGCAGCCGGCCTTTTCTTCAGCATTGCCGTAGTCGGCTCAGCCGCCCTAGGTGTCTCTCGGGCAGAAACCGTCGAACAACCGCCGATACCGAGCATTTACTCGGCGGCCGCCCTGTACGATGTGGGCAATTTCTACGCTCGCATGGGCCGACCCGCGTTGGCGGTGCTCAACTACGAACGTGCTCGCGTTTTCGCGCCGACCGATACTGACATTCAAGCGAACTTGCGGCACGTTCGCGAGTCGGTCGGCGCGCCTGCGCGAACCGGCGGCTGGTTGAGTCAACACGATAGATTGGCGAACCCCAATACAATGTATTGGATCGGCTTGTTCGGTCTGGCTCTCGCGGGGACCAGTCTGCTGCTGCTGCGTCGGTGGACATCGAGCCACCGCGCCGTCTTGCGCACCGGCGCCGTGATCGGTGTCGCCTTCATGGCGTTGGCCCTGGGCGATGCCTTCGCGACGGCATCGACGCTTCACGAGTCGGTGGTCATGTTTGCAACCCCGGCCAGCGCCTCGCCCGTCTCGGCGGCCGATACGTTGTTCACCGTGCCCTTCGCCGATGTCGTGAGCGTGCGCGATGAACACGGAGGGTTTGATCTCATTATCGACTCCCAAGGTCGCGAGGGGTGGGTCGCGAGCCGTGACCTGCAGCCCGTCATACCGCGTTCGGAGGCCGTGCGCGGATTCCGGCAGGTCATTCACCGACCGGCTACGTAACGGGCAAGGTCACCGTGAACTCGGAGCCCACGCCGATCTCGCTGCGTACAGATACCACACCGTGATGCGCCTCGACGATGGCTTTGACCAAGCTCAAGCCGAGACCGAGGCCGCGCTGCGATCGGCTTTTGTCGCCCCGGTACAAGCGCGCCCAGATGCGCGGCTGCTCCTCGGTCGAAATGCCGATGCCGGTGTCGCTGAATTGCACGAGCACGTGTGAATCGCTCGATTGACAGGTCACGGTGACCGCGCCCCCGTCTGCCGTGTATTTCAAGGCATTGTCCAACAGATTGCCGAATACCTGGCGCATTCGCACCGAATCCACTGCGGCGCTACAGGGGGATTCCAAATTGGCGGTAATGACGATGCGCTTGTCCTCGGCCACCAATTGATACACGTCGATCACATTGGCGAGCAGCTCCGCCATCGAGGTGGGCTCACGCTTGAGCTGCATGACTCCCGACTCCGCTTCGGTGATATCCATCAGGGCCGTAAGCATGGTGAGAACCCGATCGGCCTCCTCGACGCAGTCGGCCAGCGCTTCCCCGGCTGTGGCGTCCGAAGTCGTCTGAACGGCGACTTCGGCAATACTGCGCAATCTAGCGAGCGGAGTGCGCAAATCATGTGCAACATTATCCAACGCTTCTCGCATGCCTTGGATCAGGCCCTGATTCTTATCGAGGAGTCGATTGAACTGCCGTGCAAGCTCCTCTAGGTCCGTTTGCTGGGTGGTCACGCCCACGCGCGCCGATAAGTTTCCAGTATCGATGATGGAACGGGCTGTGGCGACCACCTCACGAACGGGCTTTGTTGCTCGATGGGCAAACAAGGCTCCGCCCAACACGCCCAATAACAAGGCCGGCGTCATGACGCCCAAGAAATTGAGGCGAAACGCTTGCAGAATCGTGTCGCGGTTGTTGGTCCTGCGGCCGACTTCCAGGGTCGACGCATCCGGCAACCGCGTCGACGCTACGGTGACATCGCTTTCCTCGTCCTTGGGGATGCGTAACCACACGAGATGCGAAGGATCCCCGCCGGGCTGCAGCGCGGCCGCGTCGAACTGAACCCAATCCTGCGGGACATTGAGCAATAAGGCGTTCCCAGCAGGGCTCGCCACCCGGACAAAGAATGTCCTCGCCCTCTCCGCCTCATCGCTGCGCTGCACGAATTCCTGGAGCGCTAAAAGTCCGCCGTTTTCATAAACGGCAGCGCATGACTTCAGTCGCGTCTCGATGACCTCATGATCCTTTCTTTCGAGCGCCGCGGCCAACAGGTAATACAGCAGTCCAAAGAGGATCCCTGCGCTCAAGGTAAAGATCAGCGCATACCAGAGGCTGAGTCGAACCGTAAAACTGCGCAATGCGCCGCTACGTAGTCTTGAGGACATAGCCGACGCCACGTATGGTATGCATGATTTTCGAAGAGAAATTCCTTTCCAGCTTGCCTCGGAGCCGATGTGCCAACACGTCGACGACGTTGGTCTGCGGATCGAAGCTATAATCCCAGACATGCTCCAAGATCATGGTTTTGGTCACCGGGCGTCCAGGATAGCGCATCAACAACTCGAGCAGCGCGAATTCACGGCTCTGTAAGTCGATACCTTGGCCCTCCCGTCTGACTTCCCGCGTCAGCAAATTCATCGACAAGTCTCCGACGACGAGGGTCGTCGGTTCGGCAACATGGCTCGCGCGTCGGATCAGCGCTTGGACCCGCGCCAGGAGTTCCGAGAATGCGAAGGGCTTGGTCAGGTAGTCATCGGCGCCCGCCTGCAACCCCGCTACCCTATTTTCCACGCTCGTCATGGCGCTCAGGAGCAACACCGGCACCATGCTCTTGTCGCGGCGCATGCGCCGGATGACCGACAATCCGTCTAGTTTTGGCAGCATGACGTCCAAAACGATCGCATCGTAGGTGACCACCGCGCACAGGGAAAGCGCCCCTTCGCCATCTGTCGCAGTATCGACAGCGAATCCGCTCTGCTTCAAACCGTTCACAATGAAGGAGGCTATCTTCTCATCATCTTCAACTACGAGGATGCGCATGCGTCAACTCTTCCGTGCTTACCGAGATTATCGCATCTTGCGGCCCGTTGTAGTTTGGTGAATCGACCGCCAACTCGGAAAGCCTCTTGGTATCGCCAGTGTCGCGTTAGGCGTGTCCTCAAAGACCGGGCCGGCCCGTTGTCACCCTCTCGCGTGTGCGAGAGCGCTCCGCGACAGCGCACAAACAATCTCTAGCACGCGGCGGCCCTTCACGAACTCACTGGGTCGCCCAGGGCTAGCAGTACAGCCGATGCCGCCGCCCGACGAGTCTCGCGATCGAGGCGCAGCAGGTTGCGACCTCCATTTTTTGCCTCGTAGAGTGCTGCATCGGCGCAGGCAATGACCTCGTCCAGCGATTGCGCATGCGTGGTGCGTGTCGCCAGTCCGGCGCTGAAACTCACGCTCAACTCAGGCACCGTTTCAGGTAGCTGGACTTCAGCCAGCGCCGACTGCATTCGCTGAACGATCGCGACTGCAGATTCTATCTGCGTGTCAGGCAACACGAGTAGAAACTCCTCGCCACCCCACCGGCCGAGCGTATCGGCGGCCCGCAGCACTCCCCGGCTGAGCCTTGCGAACTCTTTGAGTACGTGATCTCCGATGGCATGACCGCACCGATCGTTGATCTTTTTGAAGTGATCCAAATCGAGCAGCGCAAGTGTCAGCGGGCGATGCCCCACGGCAGCCGCGGCGAGCGCGGCTGTCGCCTTCTCCACCGTACGCCGCCGATTCGGCAGGCCCGTCAAACCATCCTGCTCTGCCAGCACCAGCAGCGCGCGTCGGTGACGCACATTGGCGATCAACATCCACGAGAGCAGCACCAACACGACTCCCGACATCACGATGATGCTGATCGTCCAGCGCAACTCCCGTTTTCGGTATTGCAGGTGCTCCGACGTCAGCGCGAGCTCACGCTCCAATGCCGCGTTAAGCGCGAGCTCGCGATCGGTGTTGATATGGGTGGCTGGGGTAGCCAACGGTCTTGTATTTGACCTCGGCATCTCCGTCCCATCAGGCGCCGCAGAACCCCCGCTTGGGACGCCAATCGCCTCCGCATACCGCAAATCCAACGTGCCGGCAAACGCCAACCCAAGGAGCAATAGTCCACTGCTCACTTTCGAATCCCGACCGCTAATTCGATCTATCGTGGCGCCCGAGCCGACTCTTCGCCGGATCACTCGGCCGCTTCGCCTCACGATTTACCACCCGCGATCGTTCGATCCACGACCGTAACGTACATCGAAGACATCGTCGTCAGATCTCTCATGTGTGGCGCCTCGTTTCACCGCGAGAACTATTAACCGGCTGCGGACAACTCAAGCTTCAGTGCTGCCGCGGCGATGTCAGTCTTGGCCTTCACGTCCTTTGCGGTTGCAATGGCATCTTCGAAATCACCGGAAGCCATCGCTGCCTGAGCTCGCCCCCACCCGTCTTTCGCATCGGCAAGCGCTGCCTTGGCCGTCGAAAGATCCACACCCTTTGGTATGCGCTTAGGTTTGGAGAGCGTAGCTATTCGGTCCTCGACGGCGGCGATCCGTTGAGGCAGAGTTGCCGGAAATCCGCTCCACTGCTCGTCAAGGGCCTGCGCGACCTGACTCTTCTGGATCGCCGCATATGTGGCCAAGCTCTTGGCGTCGGCAAGCACCGCAGGTGCTCGCGACAGCACCGCGGCATAATTCCGTTTGCCGTACGCGCCCTGCAGATCCGCCAGTTCTTGTTGAACATGCGCCACCTCGGCCGGCACGTATTTGGTACCGTCCACCAAGTTTGTTGCAACGTTATAGGAAATTTCATCCAGCGCTTGCTTTGCGCGTTCCATCTTGTTCTCACAGGCGAGGAGAAACGTCGCGGCGAATCCGACCACTAGGAAGCTTGCTATGCCGTTGATTGGCTTCATGGACGGAGCCTCGCAGCTATAGTTATAAATACGCTACAGCATGCCTCGTATCTATGCGTTGAGCATAGCATGAAGATTGTTTTGGTGTCGACTGACACAATTAGTGAGACTTTTGACAAATTAGTGAGACTTTTCTGCCATTAATAGTCCATCGGATACCGTCGAGCCGCACCCGGGCGCAGGATGGCACTGAAAAATTGTAGTCGTGGTCCTGCCGATGATTCAAAACCGAACTCGGCGCAGTCGTCCTCGGTCTTGTGCCTCGAAGAGCAGAGCGACACGCAAGGAAGATAAGGATCCGATTGTGCGCACCGTGGCGGCTCACGAGCCCTGCAGCAGCTTCTCAACCTCCGCCGGCGGCAGGCATTCCCGGGTACGTCGATCCTCTTAACTCGCACCTCATTGTCGGGAAAGTTCGCGCCAGCACTAGGCACTAGGCCTGCTTATGTTCGTTCTACAGGGAATTTTCGGACCGCACCAAAATAGCGCGGCAAGCATGGGCGATGGCGCAAGCCAATCCACTCCGCCGCGGTTACTGCAGCGATTTCTCTGCCCGCTCGCCGCGTCTTGTTAATTTCCGGGAATTCTACCTCGGGAAACCCACAGTGCTAATGGCCTCTTTTTTATATCAATTTTACAGGCCGCTACCTCATCATTCGTT